>RFHU01000224.1 GCA_003695705.1 Planctomycetota bacterium | reverse complement strand
GGTGAGGGAGAAGTTCCCCTCCGCGTCCAAGACGCAGATCGCCTCGTCGAAGCCCGAGTAATGCATTTCGGTCACGTCGCCGGAGAACTCCGGCCGCTTGCCGGGGTTGTGCTTCTTGGCGTCCACGAAGTACTTCTGGTTCCCGTTTGCGTTGTAGTAGCGCCGGGTCACCGCCTGCTCCGGGCTCCCCGCCCCGTCCACGGTCTCGAAGAGCAGGTCCCGTTCGTCGTAGACGAAACGCACCAGGTTGCCCTCCGGCTTTTGCACCAGGCTCAGGTTCTCGTTCGGGTCGTAGCCCAGGCGCGTGACAATGACCCCCGGGCTGGACACCGAGAGCGCCTCGTCGTCGAAGACCGGCTCCACCTCCACCAGGCGCACCACCGGATCGTCCAAAATGTCGTAGGCCGTCTTGCGCGTCCAAAACGGGTTCTGGGGCACGCGCAGTGCGCTCCCGTCTCGCTCGCCCGCGTTCTCCACCCGCACTTCGACCAGGTTGTCGTTGAAGTCGTAGAGGTAGTGCGTCTCGTAGTCCAGCGCCGGAAGGGCTCGGTTCGGCTCGCTCGGGTGCAGCCCCGTCGTATCGCTCGCCGCACGGGCCACCACCACTTGATTGAGGGCGTTCACCTCGTAGCGGTGCTCGATCCCCCGCGGGTCGATCCGCCGCACCAGGTTCCCCACCGCGTCGTAGGCGAAGCTCTCCCGCTGCTGCACCGGTTGGGGGTCCAGCCCGGTGTCTCGTCCCGGCCCCCGCTCCGCGTCGCGGATCGCTTCCCGCAGGTAGCCCCCCGTCGCCCCGGGGAGCGAGGAGTCCGGCACCCCGTCCCCGTTCGGATCCCCTTCGGGGTAGTAGGCGAAGAGCTGCACGTTGCCTTCGGGGTCGACCGATCGCACGAGCTGCCCGAAGGCGTTGAACTCGCTCAGCGACACCACCCGCTGCAGCGAGTCTCCGTAGGCCCGCTGCAAGAAGCTCTGCCCCGCCGTCAAGCGCACCGCAGGAGACTCGCTCCGCACCACGTCCCCCTGCACGTGCCCGTCGTCGAGGGGGCTCTGGTTCAGATCCCCCAGGCCCAGCACCACCCCCGCCTCGGCCAGCAACTCCGCCGTGCGGGCCGGGCTCTCCCCGATCTCCGCCGCCAGCGCAAGGAGCTGCGTCCCCTGCTGGTAGTCGAAGAAGCGCGTGCTCGTGTAGCGCTCCGGGCCCCCCACTCCCCCGTTCTGCGGCCGGTAGTCCGCGTCGTTCCCCCGCGCGTCCGTCACGCTGCGCAGTTGGTTGTAGATCGGCTCGTAACTGCGCCTCGTCGTCCGCGGGCGCCGTCCCCCCCGCGTATCCCCCCGCGCGTCCGGTTCGTGCACGCTGAGCAGAAGGTTCGCTGCTCCCGCTCGCGGCAGCGCGTCGAGCACCCCGTTCCCCGCCCGAAAGGCGAAGCGCGCGTCGTCTTCAGGCTGCACGTCTTCGGGGTCGTCGAAGTCGCCGTCGCCGTTGCGGTCCTCCCCGGCGGTCAGCCGACCGTCCCCGTCGAGGTCCTCGTCTCCGTAGACGTAGCGGTAGACCCCCCCTTGCGGACGCACCCGCGCCAGCAAGAGCCCGTCCTTGTCGTAGATCCGCGTCTCCTCGTAGAACTCCGGGTCCTGCCCGGGGTTCGGGCCGCTCGGACGCACCTCCCGGTTCGTGTACTCCCGCAAGCGCACGCACTGCCCCGCGGCGTTGTGGAAATACTCGTGCAGGTTGCCGTTGCGGTCGAAGAGGCGCGTTACCTCCACGGGCTGGTTCAGGGAGGGGCGCGCCGGAAAGCCCGGCCGCTGGCGCAGGTCCTCGTAGGCGAACACGAACACGCCGCCCGCTTCCTGCGGAAGCGTCGTCTCCGTCCACGCCGGCAGCCAGCTCCGCCCCCCGTGCCGCTGGCGCACCACCCGGTCGAAGGACGGGCTCCCCGGATCCTTGCCGTACTCCGTTTCCGTCACCGCCAGCGGCCGCAGCACCTCGAGGCGCTCCAGGTCCGCCTCCGCAACCCGCGCTGCCTGGTTCGGCGCCACCCGCAGCACCAGGTTGTGGTTCAGGCGCTCGTCGGCGAATCCGTTCTCGTACCCGTAGATCTCCGACTTGCCCGCCGGAAAGCGATCCTCCGCCGCCAGCGGCGCCCCCTGCGTGCTCTCCAGCACGACCGGCGACGTCGCCCGCACCAGGTCTCCCTGCGCCCCGTAGTCGTAGCGCACCTCTCGCCCCAAGAAGTCCCGGATCCGCACGATCCTGCCCCGCGCGTCGGAGACGAATACGATCTCCCGCTCCAGCGTGTCCCCGCCTGCCTGAAGCACGGGACCGGATTTCAAGGTCAGACCACTCGACCGAATCTCTGCTCGACAAGCCGTCGCTGCCTTTCGATATGCACGTCGAGCCGGTTTTGGGTCTTGCGACTAGCCTTCTCTGCTTCATGGGCCAAGATCACCTCTCGCATCTCCTCGAAGGTGGTCTCCGAGCAGGCGAGTAGCGAATATCCGAGCAGCGCCCAGTGGTATCCCCGGCGTGCGGGAAGCGAGGCAAGGAGGTTCCGCTGTTCCCTTGCCCAACCCGCGTGGGTGCTCAGCCTGGGCCAGAGCGCGGCGAACCGAGGCGGAACGGTTTCCTGGAGAAACGTCCCAACTCTGCGTACGTCGCCCACGTCCGCCACCACCCAACCTGCGCCGACTTTCATGCCGAGCAGATTCTCAAGGCGGTAGTAGAGTCCCGCACCGTTCGCGCTCGCTGCCGTCGGTGGGGTCACCGGCGCCAGACCGAACTGCTCCCGGATGAATGACGAATAGAACCCAAACTCGACCGTGACTCGCGGAGGATAATCTCCTGCGTATCGAAATAGAGAGACGACCGCACAGACCTTCCTCCCCTCTCCCCAAGCACGCAGAACTCCGTCGGACTCCAGTTCGAGCCCGTGGGAGTTCAGCGAGGGGGCGAGGTAGTCGGAGGTAAGGGTGTCGATCATCCGTCAGCGTCTCGGTTGACGGACTTCGGCCGTCCTGATGCCCAGATTCTGTTCGATCCAGCGGTCCTTGGCCAACTGCATGGCGTCTCGGGTGGCGTTCCCTGCCTTGGTCTCCAGATGCACGACGCGACCGTCCCTCAGCGTGACCTCGATGTCCACGAAACGAGGGCCTCCCGGGGTATCTACGCGCACCTCCGTCCTGACCCCGGCGACGTTCTTGTTCCGGACAACGCGGGCTGCCACTTCGTCGCGCCAAGCGTTCCCGATAGTCCGATTGTGCTGCACCTGGGCTCCGCCGGGGGACTTCACCTGGAACCCTCCGCCCTCCAGCATCTCGTTCTGGGCAGCTCGGCCGAGGTTCGTATCGCGGCACCTGTTGTGAACCCAAACCGCTGAATCCTGCTCCGTCTCGCTGACGAAGTACGTGTGCCAGTCCTCGACCTCGAAGTTGTAGTGGTCGGCCTCTTCCAGGCGGACCTCGCGGCCGGTAAGGACGAGCTGCTCGCCCTGGGACCCGAGGAGCCGATCGCCGGGCTCGAGGTCCTTGGCGGCAACCCAGCCCCGGCCCCGGACCCAGAACGGGTGCTCGGTCGTGCAGCGGATCTGCTGGCTTGAGTCTGGGTCTGAGCCGCCCTCGGCGTCCGACGAGGAACCTCCCTTCTCCTGCCCGACCCGGTGCCGCTCGCCGCGCCCGTCCGGACGACAACTGCTCCGAGCGCTCGCTGCGCCAGGTCACCGTGGGCCGCAGGAACGGGCTGTTCGCCGGCAGTCGGGCGGCGCCAAAGCCACGACCGCGGCCTGCACGCTGCTCATGAGCTGCAGGGAATTCGGCGTGCCGGTGCGCGAGGACTCGATCGAGGCGCTCGACCGGGAGGCCGAACTCGCCCGCGAGCGCAAGGCCGAGGCGGCGACCCCGACGGGCCGCCGAGGCCGCTGCATGTATGCCTCGCCGGACCGCGGGCCTCGCCGCGCGTGGACGAATCCGTCCTCGGCAAGCCTCGCTCCGGAAACCGAGGCTTCCACCTTGCTCGTCTTCGGACGCTTACGTTGGGCAAACCACTGCAGCGTGAGGAGGAAGCGGCCGAACGGGCGCCGCCGGACTCGTCCCTTGGCGCCGAGGAGTTGAATGCGCTTCACGGCCTCGCGGACGCGGCGCCCGCAGGGGTCCAGCCGGTCCATGGGGCCGAAGAACACTCCGCGGAAGAAGGGAGCGGCGTTCCCGAACAGGCCGCCCAGGGCGCGGACCGCGCGGAGGCGCTGCCCGACGCTCGCTGGAGCGAGGTCGACGAGGTCGCGCGCGAACTCCTCCGAGGCGTAGTACTCGGCGATGGCGAAGTCCACCGCGATGTGCCGCGACTCGTATTGGTTGATCCGCTCCATGGCCTCCGTACAGAGCGGGTCCTGCACGGCGTCGTTCAAGGAGCGCAGGAGCGCGATGTCGAGGAGGAGCTCCCCGGTGGTGGTGTAGAGGTTCGCCACCTCGGCTGAGAGCTAGCGGACCGCGTCGACGAAGCAGGGCTCGAAGCGTTCGAGCGCCGGATGCGGCCGGTAGCGGCGCAGGCGGCGGCGGTCGGAGCGCCGCGCGAGGCGCGCGGCGACTTCGGAGTGGCGCATCTCGTCGGCGACGAAGCTCGCGAACACCTCCCGCAGGACCGGGTCGCGGGTCCGGTGGCGCTGCTCGCGGAAGAGCGCGCTGGCGAGCCGCTCGATGGCCGCCATGTTCGTGAAGTAGGAGACGAGCTCCTCTTCCTCGGCGACGGAGAGGTCGCGCGGCGGGAGTTCCCAGTCGAGGTCGTTCGCGCTCCACTGCCCGCGGCGGCACTTCTCCAGCACGCGCGCGAAGTCCACACCGCGAGGGTAGCGGCGCGCCTCGCGCGCGAGAAGGGAGCCGGCGCCTCCGGCGCCTCAGCGCCCGTAGCGGGCGAGGACTTCGCGGACGCCGTCCACCAAGCGCTCGCGCGGCACCGAGAACTGCCCGGGGAGCTGCTCGAGCCACTGCTTGCGGTCGGCGGCGAGCTCCTCGCTGCGGGAGAGCTCCTTGCCGAGGCGCAGGTCCTTGAGGGAGACTTCGCCGCGGCTCATTTCGTCGCCGCCGGCGACCACCGCCACGGTGAAGCCGCGGCGGTCGGCGTACTTGAACTGCTTGCCCACGTTGCCCGACCCGCAGTAGAGCTCGGTGGCGATGCCGGCCGCGCGGAGTTCGTCGGCCCAGGCCTGGTATTCGCGGCGCAGGGAGCGGTCCATGGTGGTCACGAGCACAGGCACCTTGCCCGCGGTGTCGGTTTCCACCTTGCCGAGGGCCTTGAGGGCCGCGAGGAGGCGGTCGACGCCGATGGACGCGCCCGTGGCGGGGACCTTCTGGCCGGTGAAGCGGGCGATCAAGTCGTCGTAGCGACCTCCGCCGGCCACCGAGCCGAAGCGCCGCCGCTCGGCGCCCTCTTCCACCTCGAAGGTGAGGACGACCTCGACCACCGCGCCCGTGTAGTAGCCCAGGCCGCGCACCACGGTGGGGTTGAAGACCACCCGGTCGGTCCCCAGGCCGCGCTCGTCGAGGATGGCGTCCAGCTCGGCGAGTTCGGCGAGGCCCGCGTCGCCGTCGGGGGTCCCCTCCACCAGGGGGCGCACTGCCTCGAGGTAGCCTCGGCGACCCTCGGCGGGGGCCGCGAGGAAGGCGAGGAGGGTCTCGATCTGCTCGGGGGCCAGGTCCGCGCCGGGGGTGAAGTCCCCTTCGCCGGCGGCGGAGCCTTGGTCGCGGCGCCCCGGACCCAAGAGGGCGCGCACGCCGTCGAGGCCGAGGCGGTCGAGTTTGTCGAGGGCGCGCAGGACGGGGAGGGTCTTTTCGGGGGGGACCGCGGCCCGCTCCAAGAGCCCGTTGAGGACCCTGCGATGGTTCACGCATACGAGGTAGCTGCCGCGGGGGATCTCGAGGGCCTCCATGGCGTGGGCCAAGACGTCGATCACCTCGGCGTCGGCGAGCACGCTCCCCGCGCCGACGATGTCGATGTCGAGCTGCACGAATTCCCGATATCGCCCCGGCTCGGGCTTCTCGAGGCGCCAGACCGGCCCGGTCTGGTAGCGGCGGAAGGGCATGCCCAGCTCTTGAAAGTTCTTGGCCACGTAGCGGGAGAGGGGGGCGGTGAGGTCGTAGCGCAGGGCCACCCACTCGCCGTCGTCGTAGCGCCAGGCGAAGATGCCGCCGTCGGGCTGGTCGGCCTCGGGCAGGAACTTGCCTAGGGTCTCCACGTATTCGACCGCGGGCGTCTCCAGCGGGGTGAACCCGTAGCGCTCGTAGACCTCGCATACCCGGCGGATCATTTCCCGCCGCAGGACGAGGTCGCCGGGGGGGAGGTCGCGGAACCCCCGCGGGAGGCGCGGGTCGGGTCGCTTGCGCTTCTTCTGCTTCTTCTTCGCCGGCGGGTGGGCCTCGCTCATGGTGGGGCGAATCCTACGCGAAAGCTCCGGGCGGCGGAATCGGCGGCGGTCCTCCGCGGGGTCGTCGGCGCGGACGACGCGCGGCCACGGTCAGGCGGTCGGCAGGACCACGCGGGCGGCGGTGCGGGCGAGCAGGTCGGGGGCGTCGCCGCGCAGCTCGCGCAGGGCGCCGG
>RFHU01000223.1 GCA_003695705.1 Planctomycetota bacterium | reverse complement strand
GAGCTGCACTGGGCCTACGGCTACTACGGGATTTGGATCGTGATGATCCTCCTCGCGGGGGTCATGACCCTCTACTTCCGCTGGCGTCGCTGGTTCTGAGTTGTGCGGCCGCTGTCGGGATCAGCTCCAGCGGCGGTCGTCGCCGTCGGCGCGCCGAGCCCAGGGCGGTGGCGACTCCGGGCGAAGGTCCCAGGGCGTGCGGCGGAGGCCCGGCGAGCCCGGAACCCAGCGCGATCGCCAGTCGGGGGGGAAGTTGACCGGCAGCGCGCCGGGCTCGAGGTCGCCGACCTCGAGTGCGGTGAGGTAGGCAAGTTCGAGGAGTTCGCTCTCGACGTGGGCGCGGCAGGCTTTCACCTCCTCCGGAGAGGCGTCGGGCGCGATCCAGTAGGGGCCGAGGGCGCGCGTCACGATGCGTCCCCCGGGCAGAGGAACGACCGTGCGGTCCCAGGTGGGCAGGGTCAGGTAGCGGGAGGTCCAGGTGCGAACCAGGTAGATGGGCGTTCGACAGGCTTTGGCGATCAGGACCACCCCCGGCTTGACCTGGAGGGCCGGGCCGCGTGAGCCGTCCACGGTGATCCCGTAGACGACGCCCGGGTTCTCGCGCATGTGGCGGATCATCTCGAAGAGGACGCGGCGTCGACGGGTGCGGGCTCCGGAGCTGCCGCCGCGGAAGACCACGAAGCCGCAGCGCTCGAGCATGCGCGTAATGACTCGTCCCTGGTTTCCCACGCTGGCGAGGGTGTGGGGGCGCATGGCGCGGTAGGCGTAGGCCACCGAGAAGACCTCCTGGTGCCAGAGCGCCCCCACCACGCCCCCGTGGTGGTCGCGACCGTGGCGAATCAGGTCGTGCCAGCGGTTGCGAACGCGGCCGCTGCGCCAGACGAGGGTGCAGTAGGCGAGGTAGATCCAGGGCCAGACCGCGGCGAACAGGCCGATCAAGTGCCAGGAGAAGAAGCCGCGCAGGCGCCGCAGGGGCCGTCGGGAGGCGCGGCGGCCGTGCAGGCGGTCGTACTCGCTCCCGTGGACCGTGGGGAGCTCGGCCCCCCTCGACTCGTTCATGGAGCCCGAGGCTACCCGAGGCGGCCGCTCCTTCCCAGGCCGGCGCGCGGAGGCGACGTTCCGAACGTCGGGGGCGCGCCGCCGGGGAGTCGGCGGCGCGCGGTCGGAGAGGGGGGTGGAGGACGGCAGTTCCCAGGTCCCTTTGCTGTCGCTGCGCCGGCCGAAGGGGCGCGGCGCGACCCGGCGGGGCGTCAGGGCCAGAGCTGTCCGCCGGCGACGAGCTGTACGGGCCCACGCGACCACACGCGTTGGGAGTTCGGGCCCTCGGGGAAGGTGACCACCTGCTCTTCGCCGCTGCGGCAGGCGAAGTGCAGGCGGAGGGCGCTCGGGCGCGAGGCGGCGGCCGAACTGCGGCCAAGGGAGGCCCCCGCGGGCGACGGGGCGGAGAGGAGCACGGCCTCGGGGTAGGGGCAGCCGACCAACGCGCACGCGGCGGCGAACACGCCGCTCCCGCAGGAGAGGGTCTCGTCCTCGACGCCTCGCTCGTAGGTGCGGACGTACCAGCGGTCCTCTCGGGCGGGGTCGGGCGCGGCAAAGGTGACGTTGGTCCCGCCGGGAAAGCTGTCGACGGCCCAGCGCAGCTCACGAGCTCGGTCCATGAGGTCGGGGGCCTCCAACTCGGAAGGCTCCCCGAGGACGACGACGAACTGGGGGTTGCCCACGTCGACGAAGCAGCCGAGGACGAGGAGTCCGTCTTCGAGGAGAACGGAGCGTCGCTCGAGGCTACGCGGTTGGGGGAGGGCGACGCTGACTTCCGCGCGGCCGGGGATCGCGTCGAGGTCGCCGGCGTCGCTGCGGAGGACAAGCGCTTCGCCGGGCGGATGCTGCCCGGTGGCCACCAGCCAGGCAGCCGCCCCGCGCAGTCCGTTGAGGCAGAAGGTCCGTTCGCCGTCGGGCTCGTAGTGCGCGACGCCCAGCGGGGGCAGCTCGCCGGTTTCCTCCACCACCAGGAGGCCGTCGGCGCCGAGGGAGAGGCGCCGGGTGCACAGGCGGCGGGCGAGCTCTTCGGGTGGCTCGGGGAGCCCTTCGCGTCCGTCGACGAGGACGAAGTCGTTGCCGGCCGCGTTCAGCTTGACGAACGAGATCATGCCACCCCCTCGAGGGTCGCCCTCCGCGCGCCCGGAGGAGGGCGGAGGGAGAGGACTGGGCTCGGGGTGCTCCGTGAAGGCCAGGAGTCAGGCCGGGCCCGTACCCTCTCATCGGTCGCCCGAGCGCAGGGCTTGACGGTTTCTCGCTCGGCGGGGCGCGCCCCTGCGGAGTGCGGAGGGCCCGGCCGCGGAGAAGCCGCGCCCGAGCTCCGCGCGCCGCACTGCGTAAGGAGCCGGAGCGCGCTCGGAGAGGGGGGCGCGTAGCGCCGACGCCGGGGCGGAGGGCGCACGATCGGTGTCGTCGACCGATCGCCGTAGGGCCGCTGCGACCGAGGCGGGTATGCTGGCTTCTGGCCATGGTTGGCTCTCGCCGGATCCTTGCCCTCCTCGCAGGCGCCGCCTTGCTCGCCGGTTGCGCGTCCTCCGATCCGCCGCCCGAAGCGGGGACGCGCGCGCGCAGCCGCGAAGAGCTCCTGGCCGAGCTGCCCCGCCCCAAGCCGCAGGTCGTCGAGGTGAAGCGGGAGCGGCGCCGGGCCCCCTGGAAGAAGGCGCCGGTGCGCGCGACCGAAGTCGACGCCGACGCGAAGGCCGAGGCCGAGCGCCTGCGCGCGGCCGCGCGCGGCGAGAGCCCGGGGGGAGGAGGTGCGGAGGAGGCCCTGCGGACCGCGGGAGCACGGCGCCGGCGGGCTCGGCGGGAGGCCGCGGCCCAGCGCGCCGAGGCGGTCCGCCAGGCCGGTCGCCGCCGGCAGGCAGCGTTCCCGGGGCGGCGCGGCCGCGAGGAGCTAGTGGCCGAGCGAGCCCACGCCGCGCGGGTGGCGACCTTCTTGGACGAAGCGCGCCGGATGGCGGAGGAAGGGCGCTTCGAGAGCCCGCTGGCCGCAGCCTACGCGCTGCGGCGGGGCAGCCTCCGCGAGGCGGAGGAGCTGCGCGCGCGCGCGCGAGAAGCTCGGCGCGCCGCCGAAGTCCAGCGGCGCCTCTACGAGGCCGCGGTGGCCGAGGGGGTGCCGCTTCCGGGCGCCGAGGCCGACGCCGACCGGGCGGAGTCCCGCGCGGAGGACTTGGAGGTCGAGGCGCTGCGGGCGGAGGCCGTGGCCCGTGCGGCGGTGGAGGCCCACCGCCGCCTGCTCGCCGGCGGCGAAGGACTCTGAGGGCTCCCGAGGCGGGCCGCTGCGCCGGGCCGCCCGGACCTCCGGCCGAGGGCTGGCGGTCCTGGGGGTCTTCCGGCCTGGGTCCAGGAGCGCCCGTGCGAGGGGCTCTCAGCGTCCGTGGGCCAGCCGCCGGCTCTCGCCGGCGAAGGCGACCAGGATCATCTTCCCGGCGACGGAGGTCACGGTCCCCACGCCGAACACCGGATGGCTCAAACGGTCGCCCACGCGGAACACCGCGCGCGGCGAGTATTCGGGGAGCTCTTCGGCCGGGGGCTCGTCCACGCCGGGGAGACGCCAGGTGCGGACGGCGTCGGCGCCGCCGCTCACCGCGAAGATCCCGTCGCCGAACCAGGCAACTCCGTTGGCGCCGCCGGGGTGGGCTTCCGCGGAGAAGACCAGCTCACCGGTCGGAATGTCCCACAGGCGGAGCGCGCCGTCCTCGCCGACGGTCACGGCGCGCTGCACGTGGGGGTTGAGGTCCAGGTCGTTCACCGTCCCGGTGTGCGCGGGAATGCAGCGCTGTTCCTCGCGAGCGCGCAGATCCCAAAGGCGCAGGCTGCCGTCTTCGCCGCCGGAGGCGAGGAGGCGCCCCTTGGGGCCCAGGGCCACGGCGGTGACGTAGCCCTCGTGCCCCACCAGGCGTGCCCCGCGGGTGGGTTGGGCGTTGAGGCGCCAGAGCTCGACGAAGCCGCGGCCGCCGGCGGCTGCGACGCGACCGTCGTTGGAGAAGCGGATCGCCCGGTAGGTGCGGTCGCGCTCGAGCCATGTCACTTGGTCTTCGCGCAGGTCCACGCGCAAGAGGCCGTCTTCGCAGGCGGCGAGGGCGAAGTCGTCGCGCGGCGAGCGAGCCAGGGCCAGGACGCGCGAGCGCAAACGGCGTTCCCCTTCGACCCGGCCCTTGTCCGCGTCGGCGAGGTAGATCGTCGCTCCGTCCGAGCAGAGGACGCTCTCGTCCAGCGGCGAGGTCGCCAAGCCTCGGCCCAGTTCGCTCGAGGGGCCGCGCAGTGTCCGCTGCGGTCGCAGCTCGGGAGTGCACACCTTCAGACCGCGTGCGCCAGCGACGATCAGCGCACCGCGCGCGGTGAAGCCGACGCGGCGCACCCCCTTCTCGCGCAGTTCTGCCCGCGCCCCCACCTCAGCCTCCCTTCCGGCGACGACGTCGCTCTTCCATGCGTTGCCGCCCTTCTTCGTAGCGGGCGCGCTCGTCCGCGGTCTCGCACTCGAGACGCGGCACGGGTCGCGGCCGCCCCTCCTCGTCCACGGCGACGAGCGTCACGTAGCAGGTGTTCGTGGCCCGTTCTTCCCCGGAGTTCAAGTTCATGGCGAAGACCTCTACCCGGACTTCGAGCGAGGAACGCCCCACGTAGGTCACCTCGGCCACGAAGCGTGCCATGTTGCCGATCTCGATGGGCTGGGCGAAGGTCACGCGGTCGATCTGCGCCGTGACGCACACCCCGCCCGCGTGCCGCATGGCGGCGGTGGCCGCGGCTTTGTCGATCAGGGCCAGGACGCGACCCCCGAAGACCTTGCCGAGGATGTTCGCGTCGCCGGGCATCATCAGCTCGGCGAGCTCGGTGCGGGAGGCCGAGACGGGCTTGCGCTCGGGGAGCGGGCTCACGGGGTCTCGTCCTCGTCGTCGGGGTCGTGGTAGCGGGGGTTCTCGCCCCAGCCAAGCTTGTTGCGCAGCAGGTAGTAGTAGGAGCGCTTCTTCGAGCTGACCAAGAGGAAGTCCCCTTCGGCACGGCAGACCTCGAAGCGGCTTCCCTCGCGGAGGGGCAGCGCCTCGTGACCGTCGAGGACCAGCGCCGCCTCGCTCACCGGGCTGGCGAGGCGGAAGCGAAGGGTCGATTCGCCGCTGACGACGATCGGGCGATTGGTGAGCGCGTGGGGCGCGATGGGCGTGACCACGAAGGAGCGCATGCCCGGCGTCAGAATCGGTCCCCCGAGGGAGAGGGAGTAGGCGGTCGAGCCCACCGGCGAGCAGACCACCAGGCCGTCGGCGCGGTACTGAATGGCGTGCTGGTCGTCGATGTCCATGTCGATGGTCACCAGGCGGGTGAGGAGGCCTTGGTTGACCACCGCGTCGTTGAGGGCGTAGCGGACGGAGACGGGCTGGCTTCCGTCTTCGAGCAGGCTGCAGCACAGCCGCATGCGCGGAACCACGCGCAGGTCCATTTCCTTGCGCCCGGCGATCCACTCGCGGATCTCGGTCTCGCGGAATTCGGCCAAGAAGCCGAGCTTGCCCAGGTTGACCCCCAAGGTGGGGATCTGGGAGCGTCCGAGGCGGCGCGAGGTAGAGAGCATGGTTCCGTCGCCGCCGACCGATATGGCGAGGTCGGCCTCGGCGGCGAGGGCCTCGAGGTCGGCCTCGCCCTCGATGTCCGGGAGGGCTTCGAGCCCGGCGCGTTCGAGCCAGGTGACGATGGCGCGCGCGACGTCTTGGCCGGCGGGCTTGTAGGGGGAGCTGACGACGACCACCTTGCGGAGCGTCGCGCGCTCGATCCTCCGCTTGCTCACGTCTCCCCCTCGGTGAGGCAGCGGGCGATCCGCTGCAGGCCGGACAGATCGTATACGTCCTTCTCGAGGTGTGGGACCTCCACCACGGGCACGCCCTTGGCTGCCCCCGCGCGCAGGTTCTCGACCCGCAACTGGTCCCCCGCGGCCTGCAACTCGTGGTCGACGAAGGCCTCGAGCAGTCCGCGGAGGAGGGGCGGCGTCTCTTCGTCGAACGCCGCGGCGAGGATCCGCTCCCCGCCCTCCTCGCGGAGTCGGTGCTGGAAGTCGGTTCGCAGGGGCCCGTCGGGGAGGGTGCTGCGGTGCACGCGGTTCACCACGACCGCTTCGAGGGGCATGGAGAACTCGCGCAGGCGATCGCAGAAGTAGCTTGCTTCCTGCAGCGCGAGGGGGCTGGGTGAGGTGACCACGGCGAAGGCGGTGAACCGTTCGCGCAGGAGCGCGTCCACGCGCTGGGCGCGCTCGCGGAAGCCCGCGTACATGCCCTCGAAGGCAGCCATGAAGTCGGCGAAGTCGCTCACGAACTGGAGCCCCAGCACCTCGTCGACGCGTTGCACCACCCGGTTGAGCGCGCGCCCGAGAAAGCCGAGGCTCTTCTTGCCCGCCTCGGCCCAGGGCTTGAGGAACACGGCGAGCATCGACTCGTCGAAGGCGTCGGTCATGCGCTGGGGAGCCTGGAGGAAGTCGAGCGCGTGCTTGGTGGGCGGGGTGTCGAGGACGATCAAGTCGAAGTCGCCCGTCTCGTGCAGCTCGTAGAGCTTTTCCATGGCCATGTAGTCGGAAGACCCGACGACCGTGGTGCTCATTTGCTGGTAGAACTTGTTGGCGAGGATGCGGTCGCGGGCCTCGGGGCTGCTGGCGTGGCGTTCGATGAGGGCGTCGAAGGTGCGCTTGGTGTCGAGCATCAAAGCGTACAGCGAGCCCGTCGGCGCCAGCCCGGCGGACCGAAAGCGCTCGCGCTCGATCTCGACCACCTCGTTCCCCAGCTCGCTCAGGCCGAGCGAGCGGGCCAGGCGTCGGGCGGGGTCGATGGTGCACACCACGGCTCGGCGCCCGAGGAGCGCGGCCCGCAGGGCAAGGGCTGCCGAGGTGGTCGTCTTGCCGACGCCGCCCGATCCGCAGCACACGAGTACCCGACGCTCGCGCAAGAGGCCGTCGAGGAGGCGCGCGCTGGCCGAGGTCACCGCGCGGCCTCGGAGGCGGCAATGACTTCGCGCAGGTGGGAGGCCACCCGCTCGAGCTCGGCGGTGCCGAAGCTCTCGGTGAACACGAAGGGGACCTCGACCCGGGGGAGGTCCACCGCTTGCTCGAGCTCCGACGCGTAGCGCTCGGTCAGCGCGCGCCGCTGGCAGCTCGCCCGCGCTGCCGCGCGGAAGGCTTCGGGGGGCACCTCGGAGGCGCGCTCCGCGAACAGTGTTGCGGCCGCTTGCGTGAGAACCTCCGGAGTGAGGTCTTGGGCGAGGGCGTCGGGGTCGTCGACTTCGAAGCGACGCGGTGCCGCTTGGTTGAGGACGACTCCGGCGAGCGGCATGTCGAGGCCGCGAGCGGCTTCGTAGAAGTGGATGGTCTCGTTGACGGGCATTTCCTCGGGGATGGTCACCAGGAGGAGGGCGGTCCGCGTGGCGTCTCGGAGGAGGGCGCCCACGGCGAGGGCGCCCGTGCGCATGGGGCCGAGGAGCAGTTTGCTGGCTTGCTCGGGGAGCTTGAGCAGTCCGAGCCCGTGTCCCGTGGCGGGGGCGTCGAAGATGACCAGGTCGTAGACCGGCGCCTTGCGCCACCAGGAAGTCTCTTCCACCAGGGAGAGGACCTTCCCCAGGCAGATCATTTCCTTGATGGCGGGCGAGACGCGGAACCAGTTCTGGAACAACCGACTGTTCACCACGTGGCGCACCAGCCGGCGCACGCGCAGCTGCCGCTGCAGGTAGTCCGCGGCGATGGTCACGGGGTCGAGGTTGATGGCCGAGATCCCGTCGCGCAGGGTGCTCACGCGACCGCTGAGGGGCTCGGTCCCGAAGAGCTGCGCGGTGCGTCCCTGGTCGTCCATTTTCACCAGGAGCACCCGCTTGCCCCGCTCCCGCGCGAGGAGGCCGAGCGCCGAGGAAACGACCGTCTTGCCCACGCCGCCCTTGCCGCTGACGATGACCAGTCGTTTGGCGAACAGGTCAGCGAGCACGGACGGGATCCTCTCTCTGCTCCACGTCCCCTGCGCGGACAGCGTCGGCGCGGCGGGCGGCGGGCCCGGGAAGGACGGACTCCGGACGCGGCGCGCGACGCGCGCCCCGCGATCCCTTCGAGGGGGTGGTGCGGGCGACGCGTCGCGGGAGGGGGCTCAAGGCGAGGGCTTAGGTCTTGCCCGCGAGGCGGGCCCGCCGCTTCCGACGCGCGCGCAGCTTGAGCTTGAGGTTCTTGAGCTTGGTCCCCCGCGTCATGTGGCTGCCCGGCTTGCTGCGGAAGCCGTGGCGGCGGCGGGCGATCAACGAACTCTTGCGGATTCTCTTCTTCATGGCAGTTCCACCCGAAGGGCGCGTATCCTACCGACAGCGCTCGGGTTGGCAAGGGCCGTCGTCCAAAGGGCGGCGGCGCCGAGGCGGAGCCGAGGACAAAGGGGTTAGCTCTCTAGGGACCAAGGCCCTGCGGAGGGTGCTCGGGAGCCCCGGAGCAAGGAGGTCGACATGCGCGCGCGGATCGGGGCGGGGTCCCTCGAGCTCCGGCGGGGGGACATCACCCGCGAAGGGGTGGACGCCATCGTGACCGCGGCGAACAGCGCCCTCGCCGGCGGCGGCGGCGTGGACGGGGCCGTGCACCGGGCCGCCGGCCCCGAGCTCCTCGCCGAGTGCCGGAAGATCGGCGGCTGCCCCACCGGCGACGCCGTGGCCACTCCGCCCGGCCGCCTGCCGGTGCGCGCGGTGGTCCACGCGGTGGGACCGGTCTACGGGGCCTGCGGTGGGCGCGAGGACGAGCTCCTTGCCCGCGCGCACCGGCGCGCCCTGGAGGTCGCGGGAGAGGCCGGCTGCCGCTCCATCGCCTTTCCGGCCATTTCCTGCGGGGTCTACGGCTTCCCCGTCGAGCGCGCGGCGCGGATCGCCTTGGAGACGATCCGCGACCACCTGCTCGGGGGCAGCCCTCCCCACGAAGTCCGCTACGTGCTCTTCGGCGCGCGCGAGCTCGAGGTCTTCCGGGGCGCTCTGCGGGAGCTCGTCGAGCGCGACCCGCGCGTCGTCCTCGGCGGCTGAGCGGAGGCGGGGGGACGGCGCGCGGGCTCAGGACTTGAGCAAGAGCCCTTGGCCGGTGGGGAGCGAGGCAATGGAGACGCCCTTGCCCGCGGCGAACTCGTCCATGGCCGCCTTCTGCTCCTCGTAGCCCGAGTAGGCGTAGTCGTCGAGGAGGACGACGGCGCCGGGGACGAGCTTGTCCCAGAAGAACTCCGCGGCGGCGACTTCGGGCGCGGCGTTGTTCATGTCGATGGACAGGTAGGCGACCTGCTCGATCCCCTGCGCCTCCTCGCCGGCGAGGGTCGCGGGGATGCTGCCGCGCACGAGGTGCACGCGCTCGAACTCGGCAAAGTTGGCCCGAACCTCTTCGAAGCACTCCCGATACCTAGCGCGACCCTGCTCTGCGCGCCCCTTGGCTCGTTCGGCTTCGCTGAGCTGGGACTCGTCGAGGCCCTGGAAGGTATCGAAGAGAAAGAAGCGGCGTCCCTGCCGGTTCCAGTCCAGGTAGTTCAGGATCCCGCTGGTCAGGTAGCCGCGGTTCACTCCGCACTCGACGAAGTCGCCTTCGAGGCGCAGGGCGTGGCTTGCCGCCCACAGCGCCATGTGCAGGCGCCAGGGAATGTCGACGCCCGGGTCGGCTTGCTCCGCCCGGCGGCGCGCGGCTACGAAGCGCGGGTCGCGGAGGAAGTCGTGGTTGTGCGCGGTCTGCAAGCCGTCGGCGCGAAAGATCGGGCGATGATCGCGTTTGCGGGTGCGGACCACCTCGTAGCCGCCGGGGCGGAGGAGGAGGTTGACGAAGTCGCGAGCTTTCATGGGGCGTCTCCGCGGGCCATGGTGCGCCAGAACTCGATGCTGGCGGCGAGGCCCTGCTCGAGGTCGTGTGTGGGGCCGAAGCCGAGTTCGTCGCGCAGGCGGCGCACGTCGGCCGCTACGCAGGGAGGATCGCCGGGGCGGTCGGGAAGGGCGCCGAGGCGCACGGCGTCCGGGCGGCCCAGCTGGCGGCCGAGGGCGAGGGCGACTTCGCGCAGTGGGCGCGCTTCCCCCGAGGCGATGTTCACCGGCCCTTGCAGCTCCGAGTCCAGCAGGCGAACCAGGGCGAGGGCGGCGTCGGCGACGAAGATCAGGTCGCGCACCTGTTCGCCTCGGGTGCAGCACGCCTCCTCCCCCCGCAGCAGGCTGCGCGCCACCGAGGCGACGAACTTCCCCTCGGGCTCTCCGGGCCCGTAGGGGAAGAAGACGCGTCCCCAGGCCTGGCTGAGGCCGCGCTCTCGAGCCCATGCCTCTTGGAGGACGTGGAGGGCGTGCTTGGCGGCGCCGTAGAGGGTGGAGGGCCGGAGCGGCGTCTCCTTCTCCACGCAGGCGCCGGTACCCCAGTCGTATTCGGCGCAGGACCCCGCCACGACGACGCGCTTTCCTCCAGCTTCGGCGAAGGCCTCGAGGAGTTCCAGGCTCGCCGAGACCCAGGCGAGGTTCTCGGGGGCGGACCAGAAGCGTCCGTGCTCGGTGACCCAGGCCAGGTGCAGGAGATGGGTCGGGCGGACCCGCTCGACGAGCGCGCGGGCGCGGCCCGGGAGGAGAAGGTCGGTGCGGTGCCAGCGGATTCCCGGGGGTAGACGCGGGGGCTCGGGCGGCGCTTCGGTCGAGCGGCCGACCGCGTGAACTTCGAAGCCCCGCTCCTGCAGGGGCGCGAGGGTCCAGCGGCCCAGGAAGCCGCGAGCGCCCGTGACCAGGACGCGTTTCACGGACGGCCGCTCCCAGGCGAGGGGTGCAGATCGGGAGAGGGGAGGTCCACGGCGCCCGAAGATACCACGCGGGCACTTCAGCGCTTGCGCGCCCTGGGCCTCGGCCTAAGATCCTCGCGACCCCGTCCGGAGCGTGCCCGTGAGGCTCATTGTCGACACCGAAGCCCAGTCCCTGGAGATCGAAGACGGCGGGGAGAGGCGCCGCGTGCCCCTCTACTCGCGGGAGGGCTTCGAAGCGATCTCGCGACTGTGGCTGAAGGTGGGGTGGAACCAGAAGTACGTCTACACCTTTTCGTGGATGGGCCGGCCCTCGATCCAGCTCCCCGAGGACATGATCCGCATTCAAGAGGTGATCTACCGGGTGAAGCCCGACGTCATCCTCGAGTGCGGCGTGGCCCACGGGGGCGGAGTGATCTTCTACGCCAGCCTGTGCAAGGCCATGGGCCGCGGGCGGGTCCTTGGCGTCGACATCGAGATTCGCCCGCACAACCGCGCGGCCATCGAGGCGCACGAGCTCTTCCCGTTCATCACCCTCTTCGAGGGCTCCTCCACCGACCCGGAGGTCGTCGCGCGAGTGAAGGAGGCGATCCAGCCCGGGGAGCGCGTGCTGGTCGTCCTGGACTCCAACCACACCAAGGCCCACGTCCTCGCCGAGCTGGAGGCCTACGCCGACCTCGTGGCGCCGGGCTCCTACATCGTGGCCACCGACGGGAGCATGGAAGACCTATGGGACGTGCCCCGCGGCGACCCGAGCTGGAAGGACGACAACCCCGCGGCCGCGGCCCGTGAGTTCGCCGCGGCGCATCCCGAGTTCGTCCTCGAGCAGCCCGAGTGGCCCTTCAACGAGAGCGAGCTGCGGGAGAACATCACCCACTGGCCGAGCGCCTACCTGCGGCGCGTCGACGAGGCGTGAGCTCTTCGCCCCGGGTGAGCATCGGCTTGCCGATCTACAACGGCGAGCGCTACCTGCGGGAGACGCTGGAGAACTGGCAGCAGCAGGACTTCGAGGACTACGAGCTCATCGTCTCGGACAACGCGTCGACCGACGCCAGCCCGGACATCCTCGCCGAGTTCGCCGCGCGGGACCCCCGCGTTCGCGTCATCCGCCAGGACGCGACCCTCCCCGCCTTCGACAACTACAACTGCCTCGTGCCCGAAGCCCGCGGGGAGTACTTCGCCTGGACGGCCGACGACGACCTCCGCGATCCCAGCTTTCTCAGCAAGCTGGTGGCCGTTCTCGACGAGCGGCCCGAGGTCGTGCTCGCCCACCCGCAGGTGCAGGTCTTCCGCGGCGACGACCCGAGCGACCTCAAGCCCAAGGTCTACTTCCGGCGTCCTTGCGGGACCGAAGACTCGAAGATCGCGCGGGTGTGCAGCGTGCTGCGTCGCTCGAAGACCTGGGGCAACGTCTACGGGCTGATCCGCCGTGAGGTCCTCGCGCGCACGCACCTCTTCCATCAGCCCATGGGCTTGGTGGGCGACGTGGGGCTCATGCTCGAGCTTGCCCTGCACGGCAAGTTCGCCCTCGTCCCCGAGGTTCTCTTCTACCTGCGCTACCACGACCAGGCGCTGCACCGCACCCAGGACGACCCAATGTACGACGGGGGCCGCGGGCGGCGCATCGACGCGGACACCCTCCGCTGGGTGGACGAACTCCCCCTCGACCCGGTGGAGCGCTCCCTCTTCCTCAGCGAGCTGGAGACGTGGTGCCGCAAGGCGCAGAAGCCTCGGCCCTGGCATTTGCGCCTCCACCCCCTACGGGCGACCTGGGTCCGCGGGCGGCGGACCTGGGTCGACCTGCGCCGGGTCCTGCGCGGCCGCTGACCGCGGGGCGGCGCCTGCGGAGCCCCCCTCAGACGAAGTCGGGGTAGGAGGCGTCCCGCTCCGAAATCACCTCGGGGGTCGCCGGCCAGTCGATGCCGAAGGCTGGGTCGTTCCAGCGCACGCCACGCGCCGACTCGGCGTGGTAGTACTCGGCCATCTGGTAGAAGACCTCGCAGTCGGGGGCGAGGGTGAGGAAGCCGTGGGCCACTCCGCCCGGCACGTAGAGGGCCCGGCGGTTCTCGGCGCTGAGCTCGACGCCCACCCAGCGTCCCCGAGCCTCGGAATCGGGGCGGACGTCGACGATGACGTCGAAGACCGCGCCCTGGGTGCAGCGGACGATCTTCGGCTCGAGGTGGGGCGCCGCCTGGTAGTGGAGCCCGCGCAGGGTGCGCGCGCGCACGTTGTAGGAGACGCTCTGCTGCACGTAGTCGGTCGGCAGCCCGTGGGCTGCGAACTCGCGGCGGCAGAAGGTGCGGGCGAAGAAGCCGCGCTCGTCGCTGCGGGGCTCGATCTCGATCAGGTAGGCGCCCGGAACGCGCGTGGGCAGGAACTTCACGCAAGCCTCCCGAGGCGCGAGCTTACCCCGAGGAGCCGCCCGCGACCCCTGCCGCGACCGAACCGCGGCGCGGTCCTGCCGCCCGCTCGAGGAGCCTGGGCCCGGCGCGGGGAAGGGAGACGACCCCGAGGCCGCGACCGGCTCCGGCCCGGTCGAGCTCCGCTTCCCGGGATCGCTACGGCGCGCCGCGGAAGTCCACGGTCACGCGCTGCTTCGCGACGCGCGCGGCCGCCTCGCCCCGGAGCTCGGCGGCGAAGCGGCAGCTCGCCCCGGGGGCGAGGCTCCGGGCCGACGGCTCGGCGTCGACACGTCCGAGGACCTCGCCGCCGGGCCCGAGGAACTCCACGGTTACGCGGAGCGCCTGCGCCTCGGCGCCGCCTTCGTTGCGAACGCGCCCCCGGACGAGGTAGCGGTCGCCGGCGCGGGCGCCGCCCACCCCGTACACCGCGAGCCGCGCCGGCCCCTTCGCAGGGGGCTTGGCTTCGGCGGAGGGGGCGGAGGGCGCAGGAGCCTTCTCCGCCCGAGCTGGGGCGTCGCGGTCCTCGCGCTCCCGGCGCGGCGCGTCGCGCTGCGAGGACCCTTGCGCGGGCGACCGAGCCGGGGCGCGACCCTCCGAGGCGGCCTCGCCCACGCGCCCCGCGGCCTCCTCCACGGTCTCTCGAGCCCGCTCCAGCGCTTGCTCGGCCTCGCCGGGGAGGAGTCCCAGCCACCAGGCCGCGGCGAGGAGTCCCAGCCCGAGGAGCAGGGCGGGGACGGCTCGCCCGGGCGCAGGGTCGGTGGGGCCGACCAGGGTGTGTCCGCAGCGGGGGCACTCCTGGGTGCCGTGGCGGGAGGTCTTCCACTTCGCGCGGCAGCGGTGGCAGACGAAGCGCGGCGAGCCCACGCGGCCTCCTACCGCCGTGCCCCGGCGCACGGCGAGGGCGGAAGGGGGCGAAGGAAGGGCGAGGGTGCACTGTGCATGGGGCGGACCTCTGCGGACGCCTTGGGGAATTCGCATCGCGCGGCCTTCGGGCCAACGAGCGCGGGGAAGGTCTCCTCGCGAGGGCGTCGAGGTCCACGCTACGCGCTTGGACCCCACCGGCACAAGGTGGCGCCGCTCCGCGGGCGCAGCAGGAGACGAAGCGAACCGGAGCGGGTCGGTGCGGCACGCAGAAACCGTTCTCGGACAACGACGTCGCGGGTGGTCCCCTTCTTGCGTTGGCCCATGGCGTGAAGCGAAGCGCGTCCTTCCTTCCCCTCGCCCTGGTCCTGTGCGCGACGGCGGGCGCGCGGGCGCAGCCCCTCGATCCGCCGGTGTCGCGTCCCCCGGGCACCCGCACCCGGACCGCCGCCGAGGCGGCCCGCTACCGGACCGGCCCCGACGAGCTGCAGCCCGCCGTGCGCCGCCCGCCCGGCTACGCGCCGGCCGGCGTCGACGAGGCGCGCGAGCGGCTCGCGCCCCTCCTCCGCCTTCGCCCCGACCTCGCCCTCGACGCGCTCCTCCCCGGCTTCGAGGACTACCGAGCCGTCGAGGCCCGCCTCGAGCGGGTGGCGCGGCTGCACGGCGACGCCGTCCGCGTCGAAACCATCGGCGCCCCGAACGGCCTCCCGGTGCGGGCGGTCACCCTGCGCGGCGTCCCGGCGCCGGGCGCCGGACCTCGCCCGCGGGTCCTGATCCTCGGCGGCGTCCACGCCGGCACGGAGAAGGCCGGCTTCGAGGCGGCGACCCGCTTCGTCGAGCGCGCCGCCGCCGACCCGCGCCTCCGCGCGCGCTTCGACATCACGGTCGTCCCGCTCGTCAACCCGACGGCCCTCGTCCTCGGCGCGCGGGAGAACGCCCACGGGGTGGACATCAACCGCACCTTCATCGACGGGAAGTGGCAGCCCGAGTCGCGGGTGCTTGGCGACTACCTACGCGGTCGCCGCTTCGACGCGAGCATCGACCTGCACACCGCCGGAGACCCCGGGCGCGACGGCTTCTTCTTGATCCGCGGCGTCAAGGACCACGGGCTGGGCGATCGCATCCTGCGCGCCCTCCCTTCCGCCGCGCTGCTCGACGTCCCCGGCGCGCGGCCGGGCGAGGCGGTGGTGGGCCCCTACCACCTCTACGGCGTGGGGCTGGCGGAGATCCCGTCCATCAAGGGGACCAGCATGGACCTCACCGCGCGGCTCGGGGCCCGCTACGTCTACACCTTCGAGGCCCCCACCCGCGCCAAGCCCGAACTGCAGGTCGACCTGACCCTGCGCTTCCTCTCCTCGGCCTTCGCCAACCTGCACCGCTACGGCCGCTTCGACGGGCGCGCGCCGCCGCCGCGCCGCGCCGAGGTCGCCCCCGAGGGGCTCCTGGGACGCTACCGCCGCGCCGACGGGACCCTGGATTGGGCTGCGGTGGGGCGCGAGCGCGCGCTCCCCGAGGTCGCGGGCCTTGCCCACTTCGGCCTGGCCCTCTTCCTCAAGGAGCTCGCCGTGGTGGCCGCGACCGGCGAGCGGGAGCGCTTCGAGGAGTTCTTCGACGGCCTGCTCACCACCGACTTCTACGTCCACTACGGCTTGTTCGTGGCGGGGGCGCGGGCGGGGGAGCTCGCCTACGCGCGCTTCCTCGCCCGGCACGTGCGGCCGCGCTTCGTGCGCGGCCTGCTGCGGACCAACCTCGCCCTCGCCGCGGGCCTCGCCTTGCCGGCGGTGGTCGACGGCAGCTTCCAGCGGCGCGCCTTCGCCGTCTCCCTGGGCGCCCTCTTCCTCTCCTCTTCCGCGGTGCGCGCCGGGGCGCGCGCCATCGCCTGGGTGCGCGACCTGGCGGTCGCCCGGCGCGGGGGGGCCCTCGCGGCGGCAGGGTTCCGAGCCTCCGCCTTCGCCCGCGCCGCCGGGTGGTTCTACCGCGCCGGCGAGCTCGCCGTCGTGCTCTACCTCGCCGAGGAGCTCGAAGAGCGCGCCCACGAGTTTCTCGCTCGGCGCGAGGCCGAGGACGACCTGGCCCAGGCCGGTCTCGACCTAGCGCGCGCGGCCTTCGCCCCCGGCGCGACCGCCGACGCCGTGGCGCGGGCCGCGAGCGACTACCGCGCCGCGTGGGGCCGCTGGCGCCGCGGGCTCCTGCGCCCTTGGGAGCGGAGCGGCGCCGAGCTCGCGCGCCGCGTCGAGGCCCTCGGGCGTGACGCGAAGCTCCTCGAGGCGCGGCGGCGCGCGGCGAGGGAGCGCTTGGTCGATCGCCCGGCGTTGCGAGCCCACGCGCGGCGGCGCGCGGGCTCGGTGGAGGACTACGCGGCGTCCCTCGTCCGCGACGACGCGTCGGCCCTCGACCGGGCCGTCGAGCGGACCTTCGGAAACGCCGAGCGCGAGCGCGCGGCCTTGCTCGCCGAGCTCTACCCCGGCGCGCGGCGTCCGGCTCCCTTCCTCGCCGGTGTGCGCCCGGGCGACTGGGCGCTGGCCGCTGGCCCCGAGGGGGTGGGCGAAGGCCTGCTGGGGCGCTACCGCCGCTGGCGTGCGCGCGCTCGGCTGCGGGCGGCGCTGCGCGGGGCCGCCCACGACCGCCTCGGGAGCCTGGCCGACGAGGCGGAGGTCCTCGCGGCGCTCGGGAAGGCGCTCCGCGACGAGGGACGGCCGGAGCTCGCGCGGCTGCTCGAAGAGCACGCCGCGCAGGCTCGGCGGCTCTTGGCCGCCGAGGAGCGCTGGGCGCGGTCGCTTGACTTCTCCGGCGCGGCCGGGCTCGTCGGCGGCCTCGAACGGCGCTGACCCCCGCCGCGGTCGCGGGGTGCGGAGGCCAGGGCCGGGCGCGGCGCTGCGCCGAGAG
>RFHU01000222.1 GCA_003695705.1 Planctomycetota bacterium | reverse complement strand
GGCCGACGGACCTTCGTCGAGGGCGCAGGGAGTGCGTCCTTGGAGCCCAGGATCAACTTGCGACGGGCCTCGCGCTTGCGCGCGCGTACCCAGCCCACCCAGCGGCGCGCGGTCGCGCGCAGCGCGGCGTCGTGGGTCGCGTCGCCCGCGCTTCGGGGCAAGGCCGCCAGGCGCTCGAGGTCGGCGGCCACCGCTTCGCGAAAGAGTTCGGCCTCGCGGGTCATGGCCGCAACCAGGCGCCGCTCTCCCTCGGTCGCCGACACTGCGGTGGCGGCGACGCCCCGGAGGCCGACGTGACGCGCGGTGCGTTCGACGGCGCGGGCCAGGGACCGCTCGGCGACGTCTTCCAGCCTTCCGCCCCGGCTGCGCCAGGGGAGGCGGACGATCTGGGTGACCCCGCCCGGGTGGACCACCATGCGCGGCAGCCCTTCCAGACGCGGCAGACCGCTGGCGGCGGCGACACGGCGCGAAATGGCGACCCATGCGTCGCGCACGGCGGCGACCGCCGAGCGGGAGGGGAGCGCAGGACCTCCCGGCGAGCGGATGGGGATGTGCACGTGCAGGACCCGTCCGGAGTCTCCCCAGCGGCGGCGCAGGGACTGCGCCGCGTGGGCGGCGTCGGCTTGGGCGCAGGCCGGGCAGAAGGGATGCCCGCACCAGGCCTCGGCGGCGGGGCGCTCCGCGCCGCACACGAAGCGCCGCACGATGCCCAGGCGGCCGCAGCGGGCAAGGCGCAAGAGCGCCTCGCGCTCGGCACCCTTGGCCTCACGGACGACCGCCTCCTCGTAGGCGATGGCGAACTGGCCCCACCAGGGCGGGACCCCGGCGGCGGGTCCGGGCCTCCGCGCAACGCGGTGGGTCTCGATCAACTCGCGCAGGGCTTCCAGGTCGGCCTCGCGCTTGGTGTGGGTGCGGTCGTAACTCTTCAAGGCGTCCTCCTCTCGCCCCTCATCGGCTGGGGGAGGCCCTTAACTCCACCGCGCTGCGCCACTTGATCGCGGTCGCGCCGGGGCGGAAGATACGCCCGTGGTTCAGGACATCAGCCTCGCCATTTGCGGACACGCCTGGCACGGCAAGTCCACGCTCCTCGGCAAGATCGTGGCCGAGACGGGCATGGCTACGCCCCGCGAAGTCGAGGAGGCCAAGCAGCTCGCGGCCGAGGGCCGCGACGCTTCGCTCGTCTTCGCCCAGCTCGTCTTTCGCTCCAAGGACGTCACCGAACGGAGCTCGGAGGCCGCGCGCGGGGTGACCATCCTCCCCTCGATGGTTCGCTTCGAGTTCGACGAGCACCGGATCACGGTCATCGACACCCCCGGCCAGGAGACCTACGCCAACAATCGCTTCTTCGGCATGTTCCAGGCCGACTGCGCCATGCTCGTGGTGGACGTGGACGAAGGCCCCAAGCCGATCACCCATCAGGTGGTCCGGATCCTCAAGGGCTTCGAGATCCCCGTCCACGCCGTCGTCCTCACCAAGATGGACCGCGTCGACTACCGCGAGGAGCCCTTCCGAGAGCGGGTTGCGGAGCTGCGCCTGTTGCTCGACGACTACGGGGTCCCGCACGAGGAGACGGTGTTCATTCCGACATCGGCCTACGCCCCGAACCGCGACCTCATGGAGCCCGGAGAAGGGATCCGGGGCTTCCGCAAGATCGACTGGTTCGACGGCCCCTCGGTGCACCGTTTCATGGCGGAGCTGACCTTTGCAGCGATCCGCCCGCGCAGCGCGCCCCTGCGCCTCGCCATTCACGGCAGCGAGGTCTACGACCACGTGCCGGGGATCGGCAAGACGGCCACCGCCCTGGTCGAGTCGGGCGTCGTCCGTCCCGACATGACCCTCCACTTCGAGCCCATCAGCGCCGAGCGGAAGGCTCCGGTCACGGCGCGGGTGCGCTCGGTGCAGCTCACCAAGGGGCACTTCAAGACCCCGGGCTTGCCCATCGCCGAGGGCGAGCCGCGTCAGCTCATCGGCGTGGCCTTCAAGAACCTGTCCTCCAAGGAGCCCCTGCGGGAGCTTTTCAAGGGCCGCGGGGTGCTCGCCGGGACCACGGCGAATCCGCCGAGCGTGGCCCACGCCATGGAAGTCGAACTCACGGTCTTCGATCCCGACAGCCTGCTGCGGGTCGGTTCCGTGTTCACCATGCACGTCCACGTGGACCGCGCGGCGATCTCCATCGAGGAGGTGCTGGCCAAGCGCGAGAAGGATGCCGCCCAGTGGAGCGAGCCCGTCGAACAGGCCATCGCCCCCGGAGAGTGGGGCCGGGTCCGCGTCCGCGTGACCAACCGACCGGTGGCCATCGAGCAGGCCGATGTGCTCCCGCCCCTCTCGAAATTCGTCCTCCGCGAGGGGAACAAGGCCGTCGCCTTCGGTCGCTGCACGCGGATCCTCGAGTAGGCGTGCGGCGCATTCCCCCGGTCGTCTTCGAGCACTTCCGCGCGCCACGCAACGAGCGCGTGCTCCGCCCTGCGGACGCCGTGGGCGAGATCGAAGGCCGCTTCGAGGACTCGCGCATCCGCCTCTACCTCCGCGAGACGCGGCGCGGCCTGCGGGCGGGCTTCTCCCTCGAAGGAGATCGCTCCGCGGTGGCGGCCCTCTCCCTGCTGACCAGCCGCCTGAACGGCGCCAGCCGCGCCGAGGCCGAGGCCTGGACCATCGAGTCCCTGGCGGCTTCCTACGGCCTGGACGAGGAGCTCTACCCCATGCTCCTCCCCGCGCTCGACGCGCTCGCGGCGGCCCTGGCCGACCTACGCGGCGAGCCCAACCCCTTCGCGGCCGACGGCGAACAGCTTTGCCACTGCCTGAACGTTCGCCGCGGGCGCCTCCTTCGCCTCGCCCGAGAACGCGACCTCCGCAGCCTGGAAGCCGTCCGCCATTGGACGGGCGCTTGCTCGGGCTGCCGCTCCTGCCGTCAGGAAGTCGAAGAACTCCTCGCCGAGCTCTGGGGACGCGGCTCCGCCTGAGCCGCGCCCTCGCGCCGCGGCGCGGCGGTCAGGGACGGACGCGGCGCATGACCGCAAGGCAGGCAGCGCGGAGGCGCTGCCCCCCTTGGTCGCCGAACATGCTGGCCAGGCCCTCGTAGCCGCCGAAGCCGTACTCCGCGGGGGTGGTGAAGTAGGCGCCGTGGCCGTTGGCCAGGCCCGCGGGCAGGACGTGGGCGAAGCCGAGGGCGCGTCCGTCGTTCTTGATCCCCAAGCCGATCTCGTGGATGGGCTCTCCCGGCATGGAGGCGATGACCGAGTCGCCGATGCGAACGGCCTGGAAGCGGAACTCACGCTCCATCCAGCCGGAGGGAAGGCGGAAGCGGACGTGCGGGCTGATGCCCAGGCGCCGCAGGCCCTGCACGAACCAGTTGGACTGGGCCGAGCTGCCGAGATGCCGCAGCCCGGCGTCGAGGGTGGGCGTTCCGAGGTCGACCTGCTGGTGGGTCGACTGCAGGATGCCGCTCGCCCGCGGGACGGCCGCCGCCCGCGCGGCGAGGATGCCGTCGGCCAGCTTCGTCGCCACCGCGGCGAGGCTCCCGTCGGGCTCGAGGTCTCCCTCGGCGCCGTTCACGAACAAGCACTCGCCCGCCCCCCGGGCTTCGCCGCGAGCGCTGGCCTCGCCCATGATGTCGGCCGAGTAGTCCAGGTTGTGCGAGTCGAAGTAGGTGCCGTGGATGGCGAAGTTCCAGACGGTGGCCAGTGGAGATCCGTCCGCGCGGTCGACCCGGATCACGAGCAGTTCGGGGTCCACGGAGTCGGGATCCAGGGCCGGCGAATCGGCGGCGCGGCGGTTGCGCGTCGCCCCGACGACCTGCGCGGTTCCCACCCCCACCCGGGCCGGCTGTAGGTTGCGCTCGGCAGCGACCAGGGCGTCGGCGATGCGCTCGGCGACGAAGTCGGCGACGCGGGGCACGTAGAGGTCGGCGGCCAGAAGCTCCCAGAACATGCGCCGGGTGAGCGCGCCGGGGCCGCTGTGGGTGTGCGAGGAGCAGGCAAGCACCTTTTCGAGGGGGAGGCCGAAGCCCCGCGCACGGGCGCGGCGGTGGGCCTCGGCCACGAGTTCTGCGTCGGTGGCGATGGCGTCGAGGGTCAGGATGCACACCTCTTCGCTGCCGTTGGCGAGCACCAGGGCCTTGGCTTCGAGGCGGTCGCGCACGCCCCGGGAGGGGACGAGGAAGGTGTGGTAGTTGGTCGGGTCGAGGTCGGGGAAGAGGCGCCGCCGCCCTCCCCCGCCGTAGCCGGCCAGGGGCACGCCCACCGGGGGGGTGATGTCCGCGGTGGCCACGCCGGCGCGGTAGGGGCTTGCCACGGCGGGCGGGGGCGGAGCGCTCGTCGGAACCGTTCCTCCGCTCGCGGCGAGGGGAGGCCCGGCGCCCACGACGGGGACCGCCGCGCGGGTGGTGAAGCGCACGGCCACGTCGGCCCCCAGGGAGCGGCCGGTTCGGTCGCGGACGGTCCCGGAGATCACCAGCAGGTGATCCTTGGCCGAGACCAGGAAGCCGGTGGGCTGCACGGCGACGACCCGGGCGGTGATGGCGGAGGCGCGCGTGGGCACTGCCCCCGCGTCGGTGCGGAGGGTCACGGCGCCCGCCAGGGAGGCCGGGTCGAGGTCGCCCGAGAAGGTGACGTAGAGGGTGGCGTCGACGGCCACGTCGCGCTCGCCGTCGCGCGGGTCGGTGGCCACGACTCCGAAGGCCGCGGCGGCCGCCGCCGGCGCCGTGGACGCGGCGCCCGCGCCGCCGGAGCCCTTCGATCCGCAACCGGAGGACCCCAGGGCCAGGGCGATCCAGGCACCGCATAGGACCGCGAGCGCGCGACTCCTTGGCATGACCCGCTCCTTCCTGCGAGGCCGGATCTTACGCAAGTCGCGGCCCGACTACCCCCTCGGGAGGGGGCATTGCAAATCATTGTGAATTTGAAGGTTGCGACGTAGTTTCCACAGGCTCTCCGAGGCCCGCGACCGTCCATTTCCCAGAATTCGCGGGCGGGGTGTACCGGGAACGGACGATCGTTTCCAACCGGCGGAGTGCCTTTGCCTTGGCCCGGTCCGGGCTGCGTGGCTCCCGGTTCGCAGCCTTTGCGCCCTGCGTCCCCCCCCAAACCAGGGCCGAGGGCTGTGGCATCGGGCGCGGGCAAGGCGCCTGGGCGGTCTTCGCGCCGGAGGAGCCGGCAGGGGGCCTATCCCGTGCGAGGCACGGGGCGCGGGGCCTTGTTCCTGTAGGTTGCTAGAGTCGGGGACGAAACCCCTCCGGAATCCTTGGCGTCGAAGGGCACGATGACGAGCAAGAGCGACGGGTCGCTGGTCGGACGCAGGCTGGGGGGCTACGAGGTGGTCTCCTTCATCGGCCGCGGGGGGATGGGCGCGGTGTGGCGAGGGCGCGACCTGGCGCTCGACCGGGCGGTGGCCATCAAGACCCTGTCGCCCGAGATCGCGCGAACCCCCGGCCAGACCGAGCGCTTCGTGCGCGAGGCCCGCGTGGCCGCGAAGCTCAACCATCCCAACGTCGTGCAGATCTACGCAGCCGGTTGTGAAGAGGGCGTGGCCTTCATGGTCCTCGAACTGGTCACTGGCTGCTCCCTGCACGAGCTGGCCCGCGCCAACCAGCCCTTCCCGCTGCGCACCGCCTGCACGCTGCTGCGCGACGCGGGCAAGGGCCTCGCGGCGGCGCACGCGCTGGGCATCGTGCACCGCGACCTCAAGCCCGAGAACATCCTGGTTACCTCCGCCGGCGTCCCCAAGCTGGCGGACTTCGGCCTGGCCTACTCCCAGCACGGGCAGCGGATCACCACCAGCGGGGTGTTCCTCGGGACGCCCCAGTACGCCAGCCCCGAGCAGTGCAACGCCGAGGAGCTCACCGAGCGCAGCGACCTCTACTCCCTGGGCGTCGTCCTCTACGAGCTCGTTTCGGGGCGCCCCCCCTACGAGGCTCCCACCCCCCTCGCTCTGTTCAAGAAGATCCTCACCGATCCGGTCCCGCCCCTTCCCCCGCGTCCCGGCG
>RFHU01000221.1 GCA_003695705.1 Planctomycetota bacterium | reverse complement strand
CTCCCCGGCCGCTGCGCGCGCTCGCCCCCCACGTGAGCCCCGAGCTCGAGGCCGTGGTCCACCGCGCCCTCGCCAAGGATCCCGGCGAGCGGTGGCCGTCGGCCCGCGAATTCCGCCGCGCCCTGCGCCGTGCGCCGCCGGGGGACGAGCCCTCGCGCGAAGCACCGACCCGCGGGCCGCACCGCCGGCGCGAGGTGGGCTCCACGGAGACCTCGGCCACGGCGCCTCGCCCGTCCCGCTCCAAGACGAGCTCCGCGGCCCAGGGCGAGGCCCTCGCCCCTCCGCCGAGCCCCCGCCGGCGTCGCAAGGAGTCTCGCCGGGCGCGCGCTCAGGGCCGGCGCTCGCGCAAGGCGAAGCGCTTGCCCGAAGGGATCGTCCCCGGCCCCCGCAAAGGAGAATTCCTCTGCGAGCGGGACGGCTCGCTGCTGGTGTGGGTGCCGCCCCAGCGGTTTCTCCGCGGGGCGCACCTCTCGCGGGAGGGCCGACTCTCGGGTCTGTTCGGAGACCCCAGGGTGCGCAGCGACCACCCTCCCCACGAGGTCTCCCTTACGCGCGGGTATTTCATTGGCAAGACCCCGGTCACCTGGAAGCAGTACCGCCTGTTCTGCAAGAAGACGGGGCGTACTCCGCCGCGCCGGGTCGACCTCCGCACGGCCGAGGTCACCGACCGACACCCGGCGGTGAACGTGAGTTGGGAAGACGCGGTGGCCTACTGCCGCTGGGCGGGGCTGCGGCTCCCCTCCGAGGCCGAGTGGGAGCTTGCCGCCCGGGGGAGCGACGGGCGCCCCTTCCCTTGGGGGGACGCGCCGGCCAGCCCGCGACGCCTCAACTGCGCCGAGCACCCCACCTTTGGGGATCGCTCCACCAGCCCGGTCGGTTCCTTTCCCCTAGGCGCCTCCCCCTTTGGCTGCTTGGACATGGCCGGCAACGTGTGGGAGTGGGTGCAAGATCGCTACGGCGACTACGGGCGCCGACCGCTGGAGAACCCGCGAGGGCCGCGCCGGGGCGACGAGCGCGTCCTGCGCGGAGGGTCCTGGCGCTCGCCTCCGAGCGAGTGTCAGGTCACCCGGCGCTGCGCCCTCGCGCCGGAGAAGCGCAAGAACGTGGTCGGCTTCCGGGTGGCGCGCTCCGGCTGACGAGCGCCAGGACGGCGAGCGCTGCGGCGAGGGCCAGGGGCCCCGCGCCGAGCGCGGTGCGGAGGCCGTAGAGTTCGCTCGCCAGCCCGACGGCGGCGTGCACGCCGCCTGCGAGCACCGAGACGCAGGCGATCAGCAAACCGAGCGCGGACTCCAGGGCGTGGGGGACGCGCTCGGCGAGGAGGTCGACGGCGGTGGGGAACAAGGGGCCGAGGAAGAGGGCGGCGAGCGGGAGCAGGAGGGGGGTCGTCCACAAGCCGAGCGCGAAGAGCGTGGCCGCGCCCGCGAGGCCCGTTGCGAGCACGCGGGCGTTCGAGGCGCGTACCGAGCGGAGGCCGAGGGCCAGCCGCGAAGCGGTGAGGCAGAGGAAGAAGGCGCTGAGCGCGACGTCGCCCCAGCCTGGCGGGAAGCCCTCGCGTGCGAAGAGGAGGGGGAGTCGCGTGGAGAGGAGGAGTTCGCCGACCACGGCGAACCCGGCGACCCAGGCCACGCCCAGGGTCGGTCCCAAGGGCGCAGGCGTCCGCGGCCCCGGCGGCGCAGGGCGCCCCCGCAGGCGGGAGGTGGCGGCGAGCAGGAGCAGCGGCGCTCCGGCGAGGAGGAGGAAGGACGCGCGCCAGCCGGTTCCCTCGGTCCGAAGGGCAGCGACGCCCAGGGGCGCGAGGAGCGAGGCCAGGCCGTAGACGCTGTGCAGCCCCGCGAGGAAGCGCCTTCGGAGCGCGGGCGGGGAGGCCTGGCCGACCAGGACGTTTTGCGCCAGGGCGAGGCCCCCGAGCGCCATTCCGAACAGCGCGGAGGCGGCGAGGAGCGAGACGAGGCCGCCGGCCAGCGCGTTGCAGGCCAGGCCCAGGGCGCAGAGGACCAGGGCGACGCGCAGGCCTCGGGGCGCCGAGGCGCGCACGAGTCCGCGCAAGCCCAGGCTCCCCGCCACGACCCCCAGCGAAGTGACCGCAAAGAAAAGGCTCCCCGCGCCGTCCCCGAGCGCCAGCCCTTCGAGGATCCCCCCGAACAAGGAGGGGCGCGCGTTGTCGCAAAGGCCGAGGACGAAGAGGCTCGCGTAGCCGGCGGCGAGGAAGGACCAGCGGACCCGCTCGGGTTCCTCCGCTTCGGAGTCGCTCACCCGCGACCTCGCGAGCGAGTCGCTCGCCGCCTGGCCCTCCGGGCGCGGGCGGTGTCCTTCAGCGCGCCGCCCACGCCGGCGGGCGCTTCTCCAGGAAGGCGCGCATTCCCTCGCGGGCCTCCTCGCTCGCTCGCCGGGCCGCGATCTGCTCGGCCGTGTAGGCGTCGAGTTCCGCGCCGTCGCGGCGGAGCACCTCGCGGATCAGTTTCTTGCTGGCGGCCACGGCGCCCGGCGCGCTGCTGCGGAGTTGCTCGAGGGTCTCGGCGAGGGCTGCGTCGAGCGCCTCTTCGTCGGGGACGACCCGCGCGACGAGTCCGTAGCGCTCGGCGGCGCGGGCGTCGAAGCGGGCGCCGGTGACGAAGAGCTCGCGCGCACGGCCCGGACCGATCTTGGCGATCGCGTGGGGGGAAATGACCGCCGGAACGAGACCGAGCTTGACCTCGGAGAAGCCGAAGCGGGCTCGCTCGGTGGCGATGGCGAGGTCGCAGGCGCAGACCAAGCCGAGGCCGCCGCCGAGGGCTGTCCCCTGAACGCGCGCCACCGTGGCCTGCGGGGCTTCTGCCAGGCGGCGCAGCATTCCCGCGAGCTTGGCGGCGTCGGCCGCGTTTTCGGCGTCGCCGGCCGCGGCGGCGCGTCGCATCCAGTTCAGGTCGGCGCCCGCCGAGAAGCTCCGTCCTTCGCTGCCCAAGACGATGACCCGCACGGCGCGGTCGCTGCTGCAGCGGGAGATCGCTTCGTCGAGTCGTGCGACCACCTCGTCGTCGAAGGCGTTGTGCACCTCGGGTCGGTGGATCCAGATCCTCGCCACCCCGGCGTCGATGCTCGTGCGTACCGTTTCGCTCACGGGGACCTCCGCAGGACGCGCAGGCTGCCACGGACGTCGACGTTCCTCAAGGTCTTGACGTGCGCCCGCCGTGGCCGATGCTCTAGGCGTGAGCGCAACCATTCCCACGCCCTCCAAGCACGTCTTCTCCGTCGCCCTTGCCCTCGTGTTCGTCGGGGGAGGAGTTCGGCTCGCCTACGACGAGGTTCGCATCGCCGGAGAGGTCGCCCGCGTGCGGGGCCTCGAGGAGAAGGCGGCCCTCGCCGACGAGGACCGCCGGCGAGTGATCGAGCTCGAGCGAGCGGTCGCCGCAGCCTCGGCGCGGGCCGGCGCGCTCGAGTCCGAACTCTCGCTGCAGCGGGCCGCGGTCGCGCGTCTCGAGCAGCGCTTGACCGCCGAGCGCGCCGCCGCCGCAGAGCGCTTGGCCGCCACCCGTCAGGCCGCCGCCGCGGAACTCGCGCAGGCGCGGGCCGAGGCCGCTCGCCGGCTCGCCGAGTCGCAGGCGGCGGCGAAGGCCGCGGCGGAGCGGGCCCGCGCCGCGCTGGAGCGCGCTCTGGCGGAGCGCGACCGCGCCGCCGGAATCGCCGAAGAGCGCGCGCGCAAGGTCGCCGCCCTGGAGCGGGACCTCGAGGACGCACTGGCCGCGCTGGCGGAGCGGGAGGATGCCTTGGCCGAGGCCCGCCGGGCCGCGGAAGGCGCGCGGCAGCAGGCGAGCGCCGCGCAGCGGGAAGTCCGCTCGTGTCGGGAGCGGGTCGCCGCCCTCGAGCACGACCTGGCGGCGGTTCGCGAACGCGCCGAGCGTGCTGCGAAGACCTTGCGGCGTCTGGAGGAAGCCGGCGTCAACGTGGCGCGACTCAGCGGGCAGCGGCCCATGCCGGCGCTGACGGGGGTGGTCGTGCGCGTGGACGGGGACGCCCTGCCTCCCGAGGTGCTCGTCGACCTCGGGCGCGCAGCGGGCCTGGAGGTAGGGGACCGCCTCTACGTCCTGCGCGGGGGGAAGGCCGTCGCCCGCCTCGAAGTCGTGGAGGTCCTGGCGAGCGTCTCCCGGGCTCGCTTGGTCCATGGGGAACGCGGCCTCGTCCTGCGGAGCGGCGACGACGTCACCAGCGTGGCCCCCAGCGTTCCGCCGCAGTAAGCCCGCGGCGCGAGGGAGAAGCCCCGGCGGGGGAGCGACCGCGCGAGCGGGGAGCGACGGGGACCCCCGCGCGCTCGCCGTGGGGTCGGGGGCAGCCCCGCAAGGGGCGCGTCGGAACCTTGCCCCGGGCCGAAGGCCGGAGCGAGCCGCGGCGGGCTCCTCGGCGCGGTCCCTGCGGGCGCCGTGCGGCGGGGCGGGCCTCCTTGCCCGCGCTGCGCAACTCACCTACCCTGCCGGCAGGCGGATCCAGCGGTGGCAAGGGGCAGCAGCGGACGATTTCGGGCAACGCCCAGCGGGCGCTTTCGGGCTTCCTCCGAGGAGGGTCCGGGGAAGGCCCGCTCGCGAGGTGCCCGCCGGCCCTCCGAGTCCGGGGCGCAGGCCACGCCGCGGCGTCGTTCGGCCGAGAGCGGGACCTTCGACGTGGTCTCCAGCGTCCGGGCCCTCGAACAGCTCGAAGAGGCGAACCTCCACGGGGCGCTGACCGTCTCCGACGGGCTCGTGGACGTAGGGTTCCTGTTCACCCGGGGGGGGCTGCGCCTGGTCTCGGCCGGCCGCCCCCTGCCGAGCCTGGCTGCGCGCCTCGCGGAGCAGGGCCTGCTCGGCGCCCAGGAGCGGCAGCAGGTGGAGGCCATTCGCGCCGGGCGCCGGCGGCCTCCGCCGGACGTGGACCCCCGCTCCGAACGCGAGTTGCTCCTCGGCCTTCGGCTGGGCGTGGGGCCGGAGGAAGTCGACGGCGCGGCGCGTGCGATCGTTGGCGAGGCCTTCCTCAGCTGCCTGTTCTGGCCGGATCCGCGCTACGAGCTCACCCTCGGCGAGCCGAATCCCGAACTCCTCCAGCGCAGGGACCTGAGCGCGCTTACGCTCTCGCTCGGGGTCAAGGCCTTGATCGCAGAGGTCAAGGCTCGGGTCCGTGCGATCGGCGACGTGTTGCGCACGGTCTCCGACCTGAGGGTGGTCGTGGAGCCGACCCCTGCCGGTAGGGAGGCCGTCGCCGCCAAGGCGCCCCTGGGCGAGGGCCCCGGCGCCGTGCGACGCGCGCGCCTTCTGCGGGCCGTCGTCGAAGAGCCCGGCTCGAGCGGGCGCGACCTTGCGGCGCGCCTGCGCTTCAGCGAGGTGGAACTCGCCAGCCGCGTGCACGAGCTGACGACGCGAGGTCTGCTGGCGACGGCTCGGCGGCCTCCCGACCCCGAAGAGGAGCTGGAGCGGATCCGCGCCATGGAGGCGGGCATCGACGAGGCGCTCAGTCAGCTCCTGCGGCGGGTCCGGCTCGCCGACGACTCCGCGCGGCTCGGCGACGCACCGCGCGCGGCTCGGCACATGGCCCGCGCCGGCGGCCTCCTCTTGGGGGCGGGGCGCGCCGAGGAGGCGCTGCGGACCTTTCAGGGAGCCTTGAAATACAGCGAGGACGACCTGGAAGCCCGCGAGGGCTACGTCCAGAGCTTGTGGGGAACGCGCCGCGACGCCGAGGCCGCCACCGCCGCGGAGGAGCTCGGCCGCCGCTACCTCGAGCTCAACCTCCCCACCCGCGCTCGGCGGGTGCTCGAGCGCGCCTTGGGCTTTCAGGAGAGCGCCAGCGGCCTCGACCTGCTGGTCCGCTCCTACGTCAAGCTCAAGAAGCCCAAGCTCGCCGCGGAGGCCGGCCAGCGCTTGGTGAACCGGCTGCGGCGCGAGGGGCGCGCCGAGGAGGCCCGGGAACTGGCGGCCAAGCTCCTCCAACTCGGAGACGACGCCGACCGGCGCAAGCTCCTCCGCGCGGCGGGCTTGGATCGGCGCAAGGTTGCGGCGCTCGTCGTGCTCGGCGGAGTGGCTTCGCTCGGCTTCTTCCCCGCGCGGGCCGAGGAGGCGCGCCGCGAACGCTACGCCGCGCTGGTCCGACGGCTGCAGGGCGAACTCGGCGGTGTGCGGGACCTCCGCGCGGCGCGCGGGGCCATGACGCCCGCCATCGCCGACGCCGACGTGCTGGCCGGGGAGCCGGGAGCAACCGGTGCGCGGGCGAGGGCCTTGGCCGAGGACCTCCGCGCGGTGGTCGCCGACTGCGAGCGGGTCGCTCCTCTGCTGGCCTACTTGCCCTGGCGTGAGCAACCCGACATCGACCACGTGCTCGCTCGGCTGCGCGTGCAGGGAGAGGCGCGCAGCCAGGCGCTGGCGACGCCGCTGAAGCGCCTGCGCGAAGAGCTCGAGGCGTACCGCGCCGCGGCGCAGCGCGCCGCGGCGGAGGTGCGAGCCCTTGGCCCCACGGCGGACGCCTACGCCCGAGCGGTGGACGTCCGCCGTCGCTTTGCCAACGTTCCCAGCGTGCTGCGGTCCGCCACGGTCGCGGTGGAGCTCGTGAGCGCTCCTCCGGGTGCGGTGGTGCGCTACGGGGGCACGCGCTACTCCCAGCGCACTCCGCTCGTCCTGCAGGTTCCGCTGAAGGGGGTCCGCGAGCTGCGGCTCAGCCTCGAGGGGCATGAGGAGGTCCGCCGGCAGATCGACTTCGCCGCCATCGAGCCGCAGCGCATGCGCATCGAGCTGAGGTTGCCTCCCCGGCCGACCGCGGCGCAGCCTCGGCCCAGGGGGCGCACGCGCGTCTCGGTGTCGCGCACGACGCCGAAGCCTGCACCGAAGCGTCGCCCGCGGCCTCCGCAGATCGAACTCCGCGAGGGGACCTTCCTCGGCGCGCGCGGCGCAGCCAAGAAGTACGTGTTCGAATCCTCGCCCAGCTACTTCGTTCGCGGAGCGCGCGCCTTGCGTTTGCCCGCCCGCTACCGTGCGCGGGTGCGCCCGCTCAATCGCGTCACCCGGCGCGGGGTGATGCTCGTGGGGATCGACGTGGACCTCTTCGTCTATCGGTCCCGAGGGTGGGTGCGCGAGCGCACCGAGCGCATCGAGCTCGACGAGCCCCTCCAGCGGCCCGTCGTGGTGCTTCGCGACGGGCGTCGTCGGGTGCGCGCTTTGCGACGAACCATCAGCCTCAAGGAAGACGAGCTGTTCGACGAGGTGCGGGAGGCACTGCGGGACGCCATGCGGGCGATCAAGAACAAGGAACGGTCGAGGCGCGGCTGAGGCATGGACGAGCCGGACTTCGTCGACGCCAGGCCTGAGACCGATCGCCTCTCCGCGGCCGCGGAGCCGCTCGAGGACGACGGGGACGAACTCGTCTTCTACGACGCCGCGGCAGACAGCGGGCTCGACATTCAGGTCGTGGCGCCGGGGAGCAGCGAGGCCCCCGAGCGAGGCAGCAGGGCGCGAGAACTCGCGGAGCTGGCCGAGGAAGTCGGCGGCCTGAGCGCCTCCATGCTGGCCTCGGCCGAGCAGTGGGCACAGCGGGATCGGGATCCGCAGCGGATTGCCGAGCGAGTGGCCGCCTTGCAGGCCGCAGCGCAGCTCCCGGCGGAGAACGACCCCTACCTGGGCAAGGAGCTGGGCCCTTTCCGCGTCGAGACCTTTCTCCACGTCGAGCGCGGGCTTCGCCGCTACCTCGCCGTGGCCAGCGAGCGCCAAGAGGTGTGCTTGCTCGAGGTCTACCCCTTGCGGGGGACGTACGGCGAGGAGTTCGCGCGGCTGGCCGAGCGCGCCGAGCGAGCGTGCCGCGTCAAGCATCCGCTTCTCGCGTTGAACCTCGGCGTCGGGCGGACCAAGGAGTG
>RFHU01000004.1 GCA_003695705.1 Planctomycetota bacterium | reverse complement strand
CTTCCCCCGTCGTGTTGCAGGCCGCGAAAACAGGTCCCGGATCGGCCGCCACTGCTCGTTCGTCAACTCGGGACGCCCCATTTCCCTCGGTGCCCTGCAGTCCCAGAGCGCTGCGCGGAGATCTTCGCTTCCAAGACGCATGGCGACGAGCAACCCTGCAAGCCCCCACGGACGCGCCCTTCACCGCACGGTCGCGAGGCGGACCCTAGAGGCAGGGAAGGTCCTCGAAGCGGCGCGCCGCGTTCGCCAGCCACCGCCGCCGGCAGCGCGGACCCGAAAGGACCCTGCGGACGACGCGGAGGCGTGCCTGCCTGCGGGTTGCTGCGAAGAGGAAGCCACCGCGCGGGTCCTCGCCCACGGGCGCACCCCCCGCCTTCCCCCCCGCCGAAACGGGGTGCGACGAATTGCCGCAGGGCTGCTGTCGGGTCGACGGCGTAGACTTCTCGCCCTCCTGTTCGCCGGCGGTCGAGCCCTGTCGCGGCTCGGCGCTAAGAGTCGGCATTTCCTCCTCTTAGCCGCATTCGGTGGGGGTTGCCTCTGACGCCTTGCGCCAGTACAACGAGCGGCCCTTCCAGCTCCGTCGACGACCCGAAGAACCCTCAGGTTCGGACCAGCGCCCGGCGAGCCTCGCTCGGCCGGGGGATGGAGGCCCGGTGAGTCTCGCTTCCCTCCGGGAGCGGTTGGCCCAATGCAACCGCCCCAAGGACCTCATCTTCCCGCGCAAGACCGACACGGTCGTGCGCTCCCTCGCCCTCCTCGCCGTCCTCGGCGCCCCCACCCCGGTGCTCCTGGTGGCCTACGGCTTCTCCCCGCGGACCCTCGCGGTGGGCTACGCCCCCGAGCAGCCGGTGCCCTACAGCCACCGCCTCCACGTTACCGAACTCGGCCTCGACTGCCGCTACTGCCACACCACGGTGGATCGCTCGGCGAAGGCGAACATCCCGCCCACGCAGACCTGCATGAACTGCCACGCGAAGGTCCGCACCGAGAGCCCCAAGCTCGAGCCCGTGCGGGAGAGCGCGCGCACCGGCAAGCCCATCGAGTGGGTGCGGGTCCACGACCTCGCCGACTACGCCTACTTCGACCACAGCGCGCACGTCACCCGCGGGATCGGCTGCGTCTCCTGCCACGGCCGCATCGACACCATGGACGTCGTTTACCAAGCCCAGCCCCTGAGCATGTCTTGGTGCGTCGACTGCCACCGGCACCCCGAAAAGCACCTGCGCCCTCCGGAGCACGCCACCGACATGACCTGGGCCCCTCCCGCAGGGAAGAGCGCCTACGAATTCGGTCGCGAATACCGCGCTCAGAACAACATCAACCCTCCCACGGACTGCTCGACATGCCATCGCTAACGACCGGCAAGACCTACTGGCGCAGCCTCAACCACCTCGCCGAGAGCGAGGAGCTCCGCGAGATCGTCGAGAACGAGTTCCCCTCGCGCCTCGAAGCGATCACCGACCCCGTCTCTCGGCGGCGCTTCGTGCAGCCCATGGGCGCCTCCCTCGCGCTGGCTGGGCTGACCGGGTGCGACCTGATCCGCTGGCCCAAGGAGAAGATCCTCCCCTTTGCCCGCCGGCCCGAGGACCACGATCCGGGGACGCCCGAACACTACGCCACCACCTTCGAACTCGGCGGCGTAGGAGCGGGCCTCCTGGCGAAGAGCTACGACGGTCGCCCGGTGAAGGTCGAGGGGAATCCCTCCCACCCGAGCGGAGGCGCGAGCTCGGCCTGGGCCCAGGCCTGCGTGCTCTCCCTCTACGACCCCGACCGCAGCCGCGCGGTCGCCCGCAAGGGGCAGGAGGAACCGAGCTCCTGGGCGGACTTCGTCCGCACCTGGAAGGAACTCTTCCAGCGCGCACGCGAGGAGAAGGGCAAGAAGCTGAGCATCCTCGCCGAGGCCTCCTCGTCGCCGTCCCTCGCCTACCTGCGCGCGGAACTGGAGAAGATCTGCCCGCAGGCGCACTGGTACGAGTACGAGCCCGTCTCGCGCCAGAACGAGCTCGACGGCGCGGCCATGGTCTTCGACGAGCCGCTGCGCACGCATCTCCACCTGGACCGTGCCCGGGTGATCGTCTCCCTCGACGCGGACCTCTTGGGCCTCCACCCCGACGCCCTGCGCCTCGCACGCGACTGGGCGACCGCGCGCCGCCCCGAGCCGGGCAAGGCCGAGCTCTCGCGGCTCTACGTGGTCGAGAGCACCTTCTCGGTCACCGGCACGGTGGCGGACGAGCGTCTGGCGCTGCCGGCCAGCCAGATCGAAGCCTTCGGCCTCGCCCTGGCCGCGGCCTTGGTCGAGGAAGGTCCCCTGGCCGAGGTCCTCCGGCCCTTCGCGGATACGCCGCACCGCAAGCTGGTCGACGCCATGGCGCGCGACCTCCGCGCGCAGCCAGCGGTCATCGCGGTCGGTGAGCGACAGCCACCCCGCCTGCACGCCCTGGCGCACCTCCTCAACGAGGCCATCGGCGCCGTGGGCAAGACCGTCACCTACAGCGAGGAGCCCGAGCACGGCCAGGACATCGCCAAGCTCGTCGAGGAGATCCGCGCGGGCGAGAAAGTCGACACCCTGGTCGTCATCGGCGGGAACCCCGTCTACGACGCGCCCGCGGACCTCGACTTCGCGCGGGCCCTGGAGAGCGTCCCCAACAGCGTCCACCTAGGCCTCTACCGCAACGAAACGGGCGCCCGCACCGGCTGGCACGTCCCCCGAGCGCACCCGCTCGAGGCCTGGGGCGACGCCCGCGCCTACGACGGCACCATCGCGATCGCCCAGCCCCTGATCCTGCCGCTCTTCGACGGGAAGACCCCCCAAGAGCTCCTCGCCCTGGCGGTGGGCCGCGACCCCGCCAAGCCCGAGGAGTCCCACGCCTACCACCTCGTGCGCGAGGCCTTCCGGGCCCGCCACGGCAAGGCGGACTTCGAGGCGGCGTGGCGACGCGCACTCCACGACGGCGTGGTCGCGGGCTCGGCCTTCCCGACCCGAACCCCGTCCTCGAACCCGGCGCGCCTCATCGAGGCCCTCCGCAAGCCCGAGGCGATCCACCGCCCGGCGCCGACCGCCGACTCCCTCGAACTCGTGCTGGTGCCCGACCACAAGCTCTACGACGGGCGCTTCGCCAACAACGGTTGGCTGCAAGAGCTTCCCGACCCGCTCACGAAGCTGACGTGGGACAACGCCGCCCTGCTCAGCCCGGCCACCGCCGAGGCGCTCGGGGTACGCGAGTCCGACGTGCTCTCGCTCTCCGCGGGCGAGGTCCGCGTCTCCCCTGCCGTCTACGTGCTCCCCGGACTCCCCGCGAACACGGTCGTCCTCAGCCTGGGCTACGGCCGCGGTCCCGAAGCCGGCGTGGTGGCGCAGGGCACCGGCGTGAACGCCTACCCGCTGCGCCGCAGCAACGCCCTCTGGAGTACCCGCGTCCAGGCGAGCAAGACGGGAGGCCGCTACCCCCTCGCCACCACCCAGGACCACCAGATCCTCGACCTCCCGCTCCTCAACGAGGAGAAGGAGCGCCGCTCGGGCGAGCTGATCCGCGAGGCCTCGGCAGCGCACTTCGCCGCCGAGCCCAAGTTCGCCAAGGACGTCTGGGAAGGTGGCCCCCACGGCGCCGGCCCCGACCCGGCCACGACGCAACTCTGGGAGCCGCCGCAGAAGTTCGAGGGGCACCGCTGGGCCCTCTCCATCGACCTGAACGTGTGCACGGGCTGCAGCGCATGCGTGGTGGCCTGCCAGGCGGAGAACAACATCCCCATCGTCGGTCGCCCCGAGATCGCCCGCGGCCGCGAGATGCACTGGCTCCGGATCGACCGCTACTTCAGCGACCGCCCCTACCCCGGCGCACCCGAAGGCGAAGAGCAGCCCCTGCGCGTGGCGCACCAGCCCATGCCCTGCCAGCAGTGCGAAAACGCGCCTTGCGAGTCGGTGTGTCCCGTCGCCGCGACCACGCACTCGCGCGAAGGCCTCAACGACATGGTCTACAACCGCTGCATCGGCACTCGCTACTGCGCAAACAACTGCCCCTACAAGGTCCGCCACTTCAACTACTTCTGGAACCACCACGGGCCCTTCCATCCCCGCTCCGAGCCCGGGGACAACCCCCAACTCCCCAAGCTCCCACCCAGCAACGTGACCAAGGCGCTCCCGGTGCTCCCGGCCGCCAAGGAGATCACCAAGCTCGAACAGATGGTCTTCAACCCCGAGGTCACCGTGCGGGCCCGCGGCGTCATGGAGAAGTGCACCTACTGCGTGCAGCGGATCAAGAAGGCCACCATTCCCCACCGCAACGCCCACTTCCAAGAGCTCGCCCGCCTCGAGAACGAGCTCGAGGCGCTGCTCGCCGAGGCCGGCGAAGAGCACCCGCGGGTCGCCGAGCTGCGCGAGAAGATCGTCGAAACCAAGCGGGTCCCCGACGGGACGATTCAGACCGCCTGCCAGCAGGCTTGCCCCACGCGGGCCATCGTCTTCGGTGACCTCAACGACCCCGAGAGCGAGGTCAGCCGGCGCCACGCCGACGACCGCAGCTACGGGATCCTCACCGGCCTGAACACCCGGCCACGGACCAAGTACATGGCCCGCCTGCGCAACCCGGCGACGGAGGCCTGAGCATGGCGCACGCGACGGTTCCCGCAGAACTCTACGAGGACAACACGCGCGAGGACCCGCGGCACCGCTCGCCGCTCGTCCTCGGCGGCCACGACCTCGCCGGCATCAGCGACGCCATCTGCGGCGTGGTCGAGCGCCCCATGCCCAAGGTGTGGTACCTGGCCATGGCCGTCTCGCTCACGGCGTTGGCGCTCCTCGGAGTCTGCATCGGCTACCTCTTCCTCACCGGCACGGGCACCTGGGGCCTGAACAGCCCGGTCAACTGGGGCTGGGCCATCGTCAACTTCGTCTGGTGGGTCGGTATCGGCCACGCCGGGACCCTGATCTCGGCGATCCTCTACTTGTTCCGGCAAAAGTGGCGCACGGGCATCAACCGCGCGGCCGAGGCCATGACCATCTTCGCGGTCATTTGCGCCGGCACCTTTCCCGGGATCCACGTCGGCCGCGTGTGGATGGCCTACTACCTGGCGCCCATCCCCAACCAAATGGACATGTGGCCGCAGTTCCGCAGCCCACTCCTCTGGGACGTGTTCGCGGTGAACACCTACTTCACCGTCTCGCTTCTGTTCTGGTACATGGGCCTGGTCCCCGACCTCGCCACCCTGCGCGACCGGGCGAAGACCCGTGTGCGGCAGATCGCCTACGGCTTGTTCAGCCTCGGCTGGCGGGGATCCAACCGTGCCTGGCACCGCTACGAGCGCGCCTACCTGATCCTCGCGGCCCTGGCCACGCCGCTGGTCCTCTCGGTCCACTCGGTGGTGTCCTTCGACTTCGCGGTCAGCCAGATCCCTGGCTGGCACACCACCATCTTCCCGCCCTACTTCGTCGCCGGCGCCATCTTCAGCGGCTTCGCCATGGTGCTCACGCTGCTGGTTCCTTGCCGCAAGCTCTTCGGGCTCGAGGACTTCATCACCCGCCGGCACATCGAGAACATGAACAAGGTGATCCTCGCCACGGGGACCATGGTGGGCTACGCCTACGGCACCGAGTTCTTCATCGCTTGGTACAGCGGGGTCGAGGTCGAGCAGTTCACCTTCCTCGCCCGCGCCCGCGGTCACTACGCCTGGGCCTACTGGACCATGATCACCTGCAACGTGATCACGCCGCAGATCTTCTGGCTGAAGAGCATGCGGACCAACCTGTGGGTCACCTTCATCGCCAGCATCTTCGTGAACATCGGCATGTGGTTCGAGCGCTTCGTGATCATCATCACCTCGCTCTCGGCCGACTTCCTCCCCAGCTCCTGGGACTACTACAGGCCCACCTGGGTCGACGTGGGCACCTACGTCGGCAGCCTCGGCCTGTTCATGACCCTCTTCCTCCTCTTCTGCCGCTACCTGCCCATGGTCGCCATCTCCGAGGTCAAGGCGACCAAGGTCCAGCAGGAGCACCAGGAACACAATGCGCGCGTACAGGAAGCGGCCTTCGCCGCGGCCCTCGGCGCGCCCGCCGGAGGTGACGCGTGAGCGACGACGCCAAGCCCCGCGACGACGCCGCCCAGCCTGCCGACGCCGAGCCCGAGGCCAAGGACGACGCTGAGGCCAAGCACGACGCCGAGGCCAAGCCCGAGTCCGAGGCCAAGCCCGAGTCCCCGGCCAAGGACGACGCGGAGGCCAAGCCCGACGCTGAGGCCAAGCCCGAGTCCGAGGCCAAGCCCGAGTCCGAAGCCAAGACCGAGCCCCCGGCCAAGGACGACGCGGAGGCCAAGCCCGAGTCCGAGGCCAAGGACGAGCCCCCGGCCAAGGACGAGCCCCCGGCCAAGGACGAGCCCGCTCCGGCAAGCGGCTGGCAGCAGGTCCGTCCGGCCCTCGTGAACGTGGGCACCCTGATCGAATTCGAGAACGAAGAGAGCCTGATGGCCGCCTGCGAAAAGGTACGCGACGCAGGCTGGACGCACTGG
>RFHU01000220.1 GCA_003695705.1 Planctomycetota bacterium | reverse complement strand
GTCGCGTCGCTCGTCGCGCCTTGCCCAGCCACCCCCTCCCCGCTCCTTGGGCTGCGGCGCTTCGCGCCGCGGGGGGGGCGTTGCTCCTCGCTCGCGACCAGAAGGTCGCGTCGCTCGTCGCGCCTTGCCCAGCCACCCCCTCCGCGCTCCTTGGGCTGCGGCGTTCGCTCGCGAGCGGAAGGTCGCGTCGCTCGTCGCGCCTTGCCCGGCCGGCCGCAGCCCCTGCGAATCCTTTCGTGCACCCCCTCGTTGCCGGCGGGACCGCTTCTCGGATATCGTTCCCTCTGGTGGCGGAGAAGAGCAAGGAGGTCCGGGTCGGGGTCGCGCTGGTCGGGCCGGAAGCGAGCGGCAAGGCACGGCTGTTGCAAGCCTTACACGCTGCGAGCACGCCCGAGGGCGTGGGTCCGCTCACCCGCCTCGACGCCCTCGACGGGCGGGTCCTCCTTTACGACCACGCCGAGTTCCGCTTGGGCAACGTGGGTTCGCTTCCCCTCTACGTGGACCTCTACGTTCTTCCCGGAGACCCCGCCGGCGAACTCGCCCGACGGATCGTCTTTTCGACCTGCGAAGGCTTCATTGTCGCCACGGATCGCTCCGCCTCCTACACCTCCAAGTGCAAGGGCGTGCTTGCCGAACTGCGCGCCTACCTAGCCGAACGCAGGCGAACCTTCGAGGAGGCGGCCCTCGTCGGCCTCCTCACCGATGGCGGACGCCGCAGCGGCAGCGACAGCGGTTCGAACCGCCTCGAGGTGCACCTGCGCGCCGCCCTCGGGGACGATCGCGTCCTCTCGGCCAGCGTCAAGAACTCCGACGGCATCGCCGAGGCCCTGCGCAAGGTCACCGCCCAGGTCCTTTCCCGCGAGCGCGAGGCCCTCGAGGCCCGGCGCCGTGGCGAGCCTCCCGTGCGACAGAGCGTGCCCGACGACCTGGCTCGAGACATCGAGGCCGCGCATCAGCTCTACCTGCGGCGCGCGGGGGTCGAGGGCGCGGACTTCTCGCCCCACTCCGAGCGCTTCCTTGGCGAGATCTTCTTGGAACTCGGCGGCACCACCCCCGAAGAGCTCGTGGAGGCCAGCGAGCTGCGCGCCCAGGCCGGCGACCTCGGGCTCGGGGTGGACCTCGCCGAAGTCATGGTCAAGCGCGAGCTCCTCGATCCGGACGTGGCCCGGCGCGGAAAGCGCATTCAGCGCTGCGTCGAGGTCATCCACGAAGAAGTCGTGTGGGGCCGCGTCGCCGCCGAACTCGGGGTGGTCCCCTTCGACCGCATCAAGCGCGCTCTGCTCATGCAGACACGGCGGCTCTTCCAGCACAGCCTCCAGCAACTCCTCTTGCGCGCCCGCCAACTCGACCGCGCCGGCCGCCAGCGGATCCTTGCCGAACAGCAGCGCCGCCACGAGGCCGAGCTCGAGCGCGACCGCGCCCAGGAACTCGAGCGCCAGCGCACGGGGACCCGCTCCTGGGAGTCCCAGTCCGGTTCGGGGGTGCGCCGCCTGCCGCTCTTCGGGCAGGTGGCCGTCAACCTCGGCTTGGTGACTCCCGAGCAACTCGACGAGTGCATCGCCGAGCAGCGCGAACTCCGCAAGCGTGGCGCTCGCCATTTCCTCGGCGCGCTGCTGCGTCGCAAGGGCTACCTGAGCGAAGAGGAGATCCCCCTGGTGTGCAAGGCCCTCGAGGCGGAGATCTCCGCCGACCGCATCAAGGGCTACGAGATCCTCAAGTCCCTCGGGCGGGGCAACATGGCCCTGGTCTTTGCCGCCCGCCAGCTCAACCTCGACCGGATCGTTGCCCTCAAGGTCCTCGATCCCAAGCTGCTCTTCGACGCCGACTTCATCACCCGCTTCGTGGAGGAGGCCCGCGCGGCGGCACGCCTCAATCACCCGAACATCGTGCAGGCCTACGACGTGGGCTCCAGCGACGATCTCCACTACTTCGCCATGGAGTTCGTGGACGGCGTCACGGTACGCGACTTGATCGACGAGCCCGGCTTCCTCGACGAAGCGACGACCATCGACGTGGCGGTGCAGATCGCCCGCGCCCTAGGGCACGCGGCCGGACACCAGCTCGTCCACCGCGACGTCAAGCCCGCGAACATCATGATCACCCGCGAAGGCGTGGCCAAGCTCTGCGACCTAGGCCTCGCCAAGCGCATCGACCAGACCAGCGAGACGGAGGGCGTCATCCTCGGCTCTCCCTACTACATTTCGCCAGAGCAGATCGAAGGGCGCGCGGACATCGACACCCGCGCCGACATCTACTCCCTCGGCGCGACCCTCTTCCACATGCTCACGGGTCGGCCCCCCTTCAAGGGACGCACTCCCGAGGACGTGTGCCTCAAGCACCTCTCCGAGCCGATCCCCGACCCCACGCAGCTCAGCTCGTCGGTCACCCAGCGGATCACGCCCGTTCTGTTCAAGATGATGGCCAAGGATCGCCGGTACCGATACCGGGACTTCGCCGAGGTCGTTCGCGACCTACTGCTCCTGCGCGGCGACGCGGCGAGCGACGACCGCCTGCGCGACTTGTCTGCACGCATCCGCGAGACCTACCCCGCGCCGACGCGCCGTTGGAAGAACTCGTGAGCGTCGCAGCACCCCTCGAGCGTCTCCGCAGCGGCGAAGCCGTGATCGGGGTGATCGGCCTCGGCTACGTGGGCCTCCCCCTCTGCCGCGCCTTCGTGCGCGCCGGCTACCGGGTGCTCGGGTTCGACATCGACTCCGAGAAGGTTGCGCTCCTCGAGCGGGGCTCCTCCTACGTCGACGCCGTTCCCGACGAGGACCTGGCCCGCATGCGGGCGGCCGAGCGCTTTTCGGCCACCAGCGAGGAAGCCCGTGCCGCCGAGTGCGATGCGTTGGTGGTGTGCGTTCCCACACCGCTGACCCCCCATCGCGAACCCGACACCAGCTACATCGAGCGGACCCTCGACGCCGTGGCGCCGCACCTCCGCAAGGGCGCCCTCGTGGTCCTCGAGAGCACCACCTACCCCGGGACGACCGCCGAACTCGTGGCGCCCCGCCTGGCCGAGCGCACGGGGCGGGTTCCGGGCGAGGGCTTCCTGGTGGCCTACAGCCCCGAGCGCGAGAACCCCGGCAGCGAGTGGACCACCGACCGCATCCCCAAGGTGGTCGGCGCCGACGACCCGCGCTCCCTCGAGGCCGCGCGCGCGCTCTACGAGCGCGCCGTGGTCCGCGTGGTCGCCGTCTCCTCGACCCGCGCCGCCGAAGCGACCAAGCTGCTCGAAAACGTCTACCGCTGCGTGAACATCGCGGTGGTCAACGAGCTCAAGGTGTGCTTCGAGCGCATGGGCATCGACGTCTTCGAGGTGATCGACGCCGCGCGCACCAAGCCCTTCGGCTTCATGCCCTTCTGGCCAGGCCCCGGCGTCGGCGGGCACTGCATTCCCATCGACCCCGTCTACTTGGCCTGGAAGGTCAAGGAGTTCGGCGCGCGGGCCAACTTCATCGAACTCGCCAGCGAGGTCAACGGAGCCATGCCGCGCTACGTGGTCGAGCGCTGCGTCCTCGCCCTCAACGACCAACGCAAGGCCCTCCGCGGCGCGCGGGTGCTCGTGCTCGGCGTCTCCTACAAGAAGGACCTTGGCGACGTGCGGGAATCGCCGGCCATCGAAATCATCGGTCTCCTCCGCGAACGCGGGGCGCAGGTCGCCTACCACGATCCCCACGTCCCGCGGTTGGGGCGCGGGCGCGCCTACCGCCTGGACCTTGAATCGGTCGAGCTGACCCCCGAGCGCCTCGCGAGTTCGGACCTTGCGCTGGTGGTCACCGACCACGGGGCGGTGGACTACCGCTTGGTGGTCGAGCACGCGCCCCTCGTCGTCGACAGCCGCAACGCCACGCGCGAAGTCCGCGGAGATGCCACCCACGTCTACCTCGCCTGAGCCCGCTCCTCGTTCGGGTCCGCGGCGTCTAGGCCGTTGGATCCTCGAGGAAGAACTGGGGCGTGGGGGCATGGGGGTCGTCTACCGAGCCCGCGACCCTGTGCGCGGAGACGTCGTCGCCCTCAAGGTGCTCCTCTCCGGGGGAGGCGTGGCACGGGAGCGGCGGTTTCGGCGCGAAGTCGCCTCCCTCCTTCGTCTGAGGCACCCGAACCTCATCTCGGTCCTCGAGCACGGCGAGGAGCGGGGACGCCCCTACCTGGTCATGCAGCTTTGCGAGGGCGAGTCCCTCGACCAGCATCTGAAACGCCAAGGCCCCTACCCGCCGCGCAAGGCCGCGCGCATTGCCCTCACCCTGGCGCGCGCGCTCGCGGCGGCCCACGCGGCTGGGGTGCTCCATCGCGACGTGAAGCCCGCCAACGTGATCCTCGACCCCCGCCTGGGCCCGGTGCTCACCGACTTCGGCCTTGCCCGCGAGTTGTCGGGGGAGCAGAGTCTGCTCACCCGCTCGGGCGTGGGGCTCGGTTCCCCGGGCTTCTGGTCGCCCGAGCAAGCGCGCGGCGACCGCGAGCGCGTGGGTCCGCCCAGCGACGTCTACTCCCTCGGCGCGACCCTCTACGCGCTGCTCACCGGCGAGAGCCCGCATCCGGGCGACAGCTTCCACGAGGTCCTGGTGGCGACCCTCGAGCACTCGCCCGAGCCCACGGGCCTCGACCCGGAGCTCGACGCCATTTGCCTTCGCTGCCTTGCCAAGGACCCGACCGAGCGCTTTGCCAGCGCCCAGGACCTTGCCGACGCCCTGGCGGGCTACTTGCGGGGGGCGGCCGCGTCGGAGTCGCCGCGGCGCAGCCGAGTGCGGCGCGCCTCGGTGCTCGCCGCCGGCGCGGTCGCGCTTGGCGGAGCGGCGGCGCTCTTCTTCGGCGCGCAGGGTGGAGGGGGACGGGACGCGGAGGGACCGTCCGCGGTCGAGACGCCGAGCCCCGCCGCGCGCGCGAGCGTCCTGGCGGGCGAGGGGCGGGAGCACCATCGCGCGAAGCGCTACGGCCCGGCGAGCGAGGCCTACGAGCGCGCGCTCGCCCTGGACCCCACACGAACGACGACTCGTTACAACTACGCGTTGGTCCTGATCCACCTTGGCCGCGAGGAGGAGGCGGAGGCGGAGCTGCGCCGCGTCCTTGCCGAGGAGCCCGAGAACAAGTCCGCCTGGCTGGCCTTGGGGGAGCTATCCAACCGGTCCGAGCGCTACGCGGCAGCCCTCGACGCCTTCGCGCGCGTCCGTGCGCTCGCGCCGGGCGACGGGCAGGCCGAGGTCGGGCGGGGCGCCGCCCTCTACGGCCTGGGGCGCTACCCGGAGGCGCTGGCCGCCTACACCCACGCCATCGAACTCGACGCGTCGCTTCCGCAGGCCTGGGGAGGCCGCGCGGCGACCCACGTTGCTCTGAAGGAGTTCGACGAGGCGGTGGCGGACTACGCGCGGGCGGAGGAACTCGCGCCCGAGGACGGCGGCTGGCCGGCGGATCGAGGGCGTGTCCTCCTCCGGCTCGGACGCGGTCCGGAGGCCAGCGCCGCTTTCAGCCGGGCGCTGGCCATCGGTGGAGAGCGCGCCGACCTCTACCTCGACCGGGGACGGGCACGGCTGCTGCCTCCGCTGCGCGACGTGGACGGCGCCGTGGCCGACCTCGAGCGGGCCCTGGTCTTGTATGGGCCCGAGCATCGCCTGGCGACTTCCATTCGCGCATTGATCGAGCAAGCCCTGCGGCTCCGCGCGCTCGAGCGCCGCGAGCGCGCGCTGCGGCAAGGCCGCTGACGGTGGGCGGCGAAGGAGCCTTCGGTCGGTGCGCCGGTTGGGCGGGAGCTCAGCGGGGGTCGAAGGCCACCCGAAAGCCTGCACGGCGTGCCACCGCGGGGAAGGCCGCCGGAGCCACGGGCTCGCGGGAGGCGGAGCGCGTGATCTCCGGTGCGCGCTCCCAGGAGCCTCCGCGGAGGACGGCGTCGGCGTTGCCTCCGAAGCGGTCGTCCACCCACTCCGAGGCGTTGCCCCCCAGGTCGAGGAGCTCGTAGATCGAGCGGTCGCGCGGCATGCTGCCCACCGGGAGCGGGCCGCCTTGCCCTCGCTGCATGTGCGCCGGCGGATCGGTCGGATCGAAGCCTTCGCCCCAGGGGAAGGCTCGCCCGGCGGGGCCCCGCGCGGCCTTCTCCCATTCGGCCGAGGTCGGCAGGCGGTAGGTCCCGCGGGGATCGCGTTCCGAGCGCCAGGTGCAGTAGGCGCGCGCGTCTTCGCGGAGGACACCCACCACGGGCTGGCGGGCTGCCCCCGGAGCGGCTCGCAACTCTCCGCCCACCCGGAGCACCTGCCCGCCCCGAGGCAGACGGAGGGCGTCGGGCGGCAGGCTCCGCAGGTAGTCGAGGTATTCGGCTACGGTCAATTCGTGGCGGGCGAGGAAGAAGCCGGGTACCCAGACCGGCTGGCGTTGGCGGAACAGGGGCCGGACGGCCTCGGGGTCGCCGCCCAGGAAGACCTCGCCGGGGGGGAGGTAGACCATGCCCGCGGGGATGAGCTCTTCGCGGGGCAGTTCCAGGCGGACGCGCTTGTGCGCTCGCCCCGGTTGGATCACCAGGGGGACGCGCACGGGGATTCGGCCCGGAGCGCGCAGGGTGAGGACGTACTCGCCCGCGCGCAGGGGAACACCTTCTTCGCGGAGCCGGTCCGAGGAAAGCAGGCGCGCGGCTCCCTCGCGCCATTCGCCCCTGGCGTCCACCCCCACCGCGCACAATTCGACCCGGGCCGGAGGATCGGTGACGACCGTGAGGAGGGTCGGACCGGCGGCGTCGGGTGCCGCGTCGCCGAGGGCCAGTCGCTCGCGGCGCCGGAGGGCGGCGAGTTCCAGCTCGCCACGCCGGCGCGCGCGGGATTCTTGGGCGAGGAGCAGCGCGCGGTAGAGCCGGCTCGCCTCCGCGCGCAGCGGATCTTCTGCGGGCAGCAGAGCGAGCACCTCGCCGAGGAGGGACTCCGCGCGCGCCGCGAGCGGCTGCGCTCGCGCGGTGGGTTCGCCGTCGAGGAGGGCGGCCTCGGCTCTGCGCAGGGCCACGCGGGCAGCGACCACCGCGCGGTTGGTGCGCTCGCTTTCGGCACGACCGCGGGCGCCTACACGGTAGAGCACTTCCTCGCGCGCGTTCACGGCTTCGGCCACGCGTTGCTGCGCGCTCCGGTAGTCCTCGAGCGGGCCGCTGAGGAGTTCGCGGGCCGCGGCAAGCCGTTCCTTGGCGCGCGCCTTGGCCCGGTCTCCGGCGAGCCGCGGGATGGCAAGCCCCGTGGCGAGGAGGACGACGGCGAGGGAGGCGCCGAGCGCGGTGGCGAGCTTGTGCTTGCGGAGACGACGGCCGAGGTGCACGAGGGGACCCACCTCGCGGGCGGCGACCACGTCTCCGCGGAAGTAGCGGATCAGGTCGTCGCCGAGCTCCTTGGCGCTCGCGTAGCGTTCCTCGGGATCCTTGGCGAGCGCCTTGAGCGTGATCGCTTCGAGGTCGGGCGAGAGGTCGGGGCGGAGTTGGCGCGGAGGCGTGGGCGGCGCGGTGGTGATGGCCACGAGCAACTCGCGGAGCGTCGTCTGCGGGAAGGGGATGCTCCCGGTGAGGCCTTCGTAGAGGCACACACCGAGCGCGTAGACGTCGATCCGCTTGTCGACGCGCTCGCCTCGGGCTTGCTCGGGTGCCATGTAGACCGGGGTCCCCATGAGCGCGCCCTCTTGGGTGATCGAGCGGCTCCGCTCCAGGCGCGAGAGACCGAAGTCGGTGATCGCGGCCTGGCCGTCGGGGCGCACGAGGATGTTCGCCGGCTTCACGTCGCGGTGGATCACGCCCTCTTCGTGGGCGACGTCGAGGGCCAAGGCCACCTGAAGGACGTACTTGGCAACGCTCCGCTCGTCGCGCAGGGGCTCGTGCGGGTCGTGGACGAGTTCGTGCAGGGAGCGACCTTGCACGAACTCCATTGCGTAGAAGTAGACCCCGCGCTCCACGCCGAAGCCGTAGACCGGGACGATGTTCGGATGGCGCAGTCGTGCGGCCGCGCGCGCTTCGCGGTAGAAGCGGCGCACCGCCTGCGGGTCGCCGTCCTGCTCCTGGGCGGGCAGGATCTTGAGGGCCACCCGCCGCTGCAGCGACTCCTGGCGCGCCTCGTAGACCTTTCCCATCGCCCCCTGGCCGACGAGCCGCAAGATGCGGAATTCGCCCAGCAGGTCGCCCGGGCGAGGGTCACCGGTCTCCAGCGCCGGGTCGGGGAGGTTCACCGGTTCGAGGTTACCGCTCCCGCACGCCCCGGGACAGCGGCTGCGACGGGTCGCTTCCTCTGCTAGCATCGCCGCCCGCCCATGCCGCCCTGCCTCGACCTGCACGCGCACACCACCTTCTCCGACGGGCGGCTCGACCCCGCGGAACTCGTCCAGCGCGCAGCCTCGGCTGGCGTCGAGGTCCTCGCCGTCACCGACCACGACACGACCGACGGGATCCTCCCCGCACTGGAGGCCGCGCCGCCGCCGTTGAGGGTGCTCCCCGGGATCGAGATCAGCGCGCGCCACCGCGGCCGAGGACTGCACCTGCTCGGCTACTTCACCGCCGACGCCCTCCCGAGGCTGCAGGGCTGGCAGGCGGAGCGGCGGCGCGCGCGCCGAGAGCGCGTGGTCGCCATGATCGAGCGACTCGCTGCGGTGGGGGCTCCCGTCGACCCTGCGCGGGTGTGGGAGCGCGACGAGCCCCGGCGCATGCCAGGGCGGCCCGACCTGGCGCGCGCGCTGCTCGCCGCGGGGCACGTGGCGAGCTGGCAGGAGGCCTTCGACCGCTACCTGGGCGCGGGGCGTCCGGCCTACGTCCCCACGCGAGGGCCCGACGCGCGGGAGGCCATCGAACTCGTGCACTCGCTGGGCGGGATTGCCGTGGTCGCGCACCCCGCCCTCGACGGGCACGGCGCGCACCTCGACGAACTCGCTGCCCTCGGCGTGGACGGGGTGGAGGCCTACCACTCCGCCCATTCCACGGAGGTCGCGGAGGGCCTTTGCGGCCGCGCCCGCGCTCTGGGCCTCGTGGTCAGCGGGGGATCGGACTTCCACGGCGTCTCCGCCGACGCGGCGCCGCTGGGCAGCGTGCGCTGGCCGGCGGCGGAGCGCGAGCGCTTTCTCATGGCCTACGAAGGAGCGACGAAGTGACCAAGGTCGAAGCGAAGGGCGGGGACCCGCTCGGCAGCCGGCTCGGGGCCCTCGCGGTGCTGCTCTACGAGGGCGAGCGGCCGCCGGCCCGCGTGAACGAGGCCACCGGAGGCGCGGCGCAGCGCGCCGTGCGCCTAGGAGACTTTCGCGGCAAGGCCGGCCAGCAGGCCCTTCTCTACGGGAGCGGGCGGACGCCGCGCGTGATGCTGGTTGGGCTCGGCCCGCGCAAGGGTGCGGGCGCCGAGACGGTGCGGCGCGCGGTGGGCGAGGCGGTGCGCCTGGCGCGGCGCCTGGAGTTGAAGAGCCTGGGCGTGCTCCCGCCCGAGAAGCCGGCGCGCGGGCTGAGCGCTGCGGATGCCGCGGGGGTCGTCGCCGAGGCCGCCGCGCTCGCGGCCTACGGGTGGTCGCTCAAGACGGAGGAAGGCGGCAAGAAGGGCGGACGGCGACCTGCGAAGGGACCGGAGCTCAAGGTGCAGGTCTTCGCCGAGGGAGCGGCTGCCAAGGCCGCGGTTCGCCGCGCGGCGGCGGTCGCCGAGGGGACGAACCTCGCCCGCGAGCTGGGGAATCTGCCCGGCAACCTGGGGACGCCGACCGCGCTCGCGCAGGCGGCCCAGAAGGAAGGTCGGCGAGCGGGCTTCAAGGTCAAGGTCCTCTTGCCCGCCGACATGAAGCGCTTGGGCATGGGGGGGCTCTTGGGGGTGGCCAAGGGAAGCGCCGAGCCGCCGCGCTTCGTGCATATGGAGTATTCGCCGCGCGGCGCCAAGGGGCCGCCGGTGGTGCTCGTGGGCAAGGGGCTGACCTTCGACTCGGGGGGAATCTCGATCAAGCCCTCCGACAAGATGTGGGACATGAAGTTCGACAAGTGCGGAGGCTGCGCGGTGATCGGCGCTCTTTCGGCCGTCGCGCGCGCCAAACTCCCGCTGCGGGTCGTCGGCCTCGTGCCGTCGACCGAGAACATGCCCGGCGGGCGGGCCACCAAACCCGGAGACGTGCTCACCGCCCTCAACGGGAAGACCATCGAAGTGCAGAACACCGACGCCGAGGGGCGCCTGATCCTCGCCGACGCGCTGGCGTACGCCGAGCGCCTGAAGCCCGCGGCGATCGTTGACTTCGCCACCTTGACCGGCGCGGTGATGGTCGCCCTCGGAGACCAGCGGGCCGGAGTCATGGGCACCGACGAGGGCCTCTGCGAGGCGCTGCGCAAGGCCGGGGAGGCCTCCGGGGAGCGCGTGTGGCCGCTTCCCCTCGACGAGGGATACGGCGACTACGTCAAGAGCGCCGTCGCCGACGTGAAGAACCTCGGCAAAGGGCGCCTTGCGGGGTCGATTTCGGGGGGATGGTTCCTGCGCCACTTCGTTCCCGAGGGCGTTCCTTGGGCGCACGTGGACATCGCTGGCGTGGCCTGGAATTCGAGCGATCCGGGCAAGGGCTACCTCGGTCAAGGGGCCACCGGCTTCGGTGTGCGCCTGGCCTTCGAGTTCCTCCGCGCCCGCGCCGAGGCCTGAGCGCGCGGCGCGGCGGGCCGAGGGAGGGATCGGACGCCGTGGCGGCGGCCGCCCGGCGCCGACGGGCCGGGCGGCGTCCCTCGGGTCAGCCTACGCGGGGGGCGGTGCGCGGGGGCCGGACGCGGTCGCTGAGCCGCAGCGCCGTGGCCGGGCCTGCGTCGTCGGCGAACACGAACTCGACGTAGCGCGGCTCGGTGCCCACGCGGAAGGCGCGGCGGACCTCGGGCCGCAGCAGGACGGGGGGGGCCTCGCGTGCGGGCGAGCGCTGCCGCAAGCGCAGGGCGCCGCGCACGAAGAAGACGGCGTAGCGCGTCTCGCCGCGGCGGTATTCGCCTGCGCAGCGACCCAGCCAGGCAGGGTCGTAGAGTTCGCCCGCGGGACGGCGGCGGGCGAGCAGGTCGGAGGGCGGGGGCGGTGCGCTCAACGGGTCGGCCTCTCCCAGGAGCCAGGGAAGGACCTCGCGCTGTGCGGCGGCGCGGAGGACAGCGCGGGCTTCCTCTTCGTCGGCTCCGCCGAGCGCCTCCTGCACCGCGCGGCGGGCGAGCTGCAGCACGTGGGCGACGCAGGCCACGGCGGCGGCGCTCGCGCGCGCCGCGGCGTCGGCGGGGCGAGCGACGAAGGCAGCGACGAGGCAGGCCTGCGCGGCCGCATCGGCGGCGTACTCCAGCGAGGGACCGAGCGGTCGTTCCGGCAGCGGAGGGTCCTCGGCGTAGAGGTCGCGGAAGCTCCCCAAGCGCAGCGTGGGGACGGCTCGTGTGTGCTCCGCACAGGGGCAGCGCACGGCAGCGCGCAGGGCCTCGAGGGTGGCGGCGGGGTCTACGACCCCTTCCTCGCGCTCGGGGTGGAGGCGCAGCCAGAGCGGAAGGACTTCGCCCGCGGCGGCCAGCGCCAAGCGCAGCACGCTGGCCGCGTCGGCGGCGCGCAGCGCCGCGTAGAGGTCGCCGGCGCCGCCCACCGCCGCGGCCGCCGCCGCGTCGCCCAGGGCCGCCGCCACCCGCAGGCGCGCGCGCGTCGTCTCGCCGGCGCGCAGTCGCGCGACGAGGACACGCACCTGCGCAGCCGCGTCGCCGGAGAGAGCTTCGCGCTCCGAGCGCCGGAGCTTCCGATCCGTCACGGGGACCTGGGCCTGCGGAGAGACGGTCCCTTGGGAAGGGGACGACCGCTCGGCCAGCGCCCCGAGCGTTCGACTTCGCTCAGGAAATTCCGCAGCGGCTGCGCGTCGCCGAGGCGCAGCCGAACCCAGGCGCGCCGCAGCGGGCCGAGCCAGTCGCGGTGGAGTTGCGCGGCGCGCAGCGTCTCCAGTGCGTCCTTCAGGCTCGCCGCCGCTCCCTCGGCGTCGCCGTCCTCGTAGCGCGCGATGGCAACCCGAGGTCCCCAGGCGGCGAGTTCGGGGTCCTTCTTCCAGCCCTTCTCCAGCCGAGTCAGCGCGGGCAAGAGCTTGGGGAGGCGGCCGAGGGCCCTGGCGAAGGGCCACAGGGACCCCAGCCCTATGGGGAGACGGCCTCTCCTCAGGGGAAGGAACGGCAGGGCGGCGAAGAGCTCGCCAAAGGCCGCGTCGCGCAGGCGGAGGGCTTCGGTCGGATCGGACAGCGCGGCGGCGAGGTCCCAGCGCAAGAGGGAGCGCTGGCAGATGAGATCGAGGTGTTGGCCGTCCCCCTCTTCGTGGAGCGCAAGGGCGCGGCGGAGGAGGGCGACCCGCTCCGCCCGCGGGGCGTCGGCAGCGAGACGGCGAAGGCAGCGCCCGCTGCGGAGGATGAAGTCGGGGTCTCGCGGATAGTGCCGGCGAGCGCGCTCGCAAAGGCGAAGGGCTTTCTGGTAGCGCTCGAGGAGGATGAGGAGGTCGATCTGCGTCTTCGCCACGTCGGGTCCCTTGCGCAGGGACTCCGGGACCAGTCGCTCCCCGACCCGAACGGTGTACTCTGCCACCCGTCGCTTCGCCTCGCGGCCGTCGACCTTTCCTCCGAGCAGGTTCAACAGCATGTACGCGCTGGCCTGGACTTCGTCGTCCTCGGGATAGAGGTCCGCGAGGGCGCTTAGGACGCTGGCGGGCGGGAGCCTCCGGGTCGCCGCGAAGGCGTCGGGGCGCACCCGGGCGAGGAGCGCGTCCTTGCGGGCGTCGGCCAAGGCTGCGGAGGGATCGAGGCGTCGCTGGAGGGAGAGAAGGCGCAGGAGGAGCTCGGCCTCCGAGGGAGAACCACGCCCTCCGTCCACGACCCAGCGCCAGAGCATGGACGCGCGCTCGGACACGCGGGCACGAAGGTCCCCGGAGGCGGTCGAGGAAACTCGGTCGAGGTCCAGCTCCTCGAGGCAAGCGAGCGCAGCCTGGGTGTCCCCCCGCTGCAGGGCATGGGCGAGGCTCCGCGCCGGGTCCGGTCGCGGTGTCGCGGAGGCAGCGGGCTCCCCCTTCCTGCCCTGCGCGGCACCCCCGGCGTCGCCCGCGCGCGCTTCCTTGTCCGCGGGCGGTTGGGTGGTCTGGGCGGCGGACGCTCCGGCTCGGGATCCGGGCGAGGCCTTCAGCGCAACGGCGCCCAGCGAGAGGCCTGCGGCGGCTGCGATGAGGGAGGCGATCCCCCAGCGCAGGGCGCGGCCTCGGGCTCCGCGGTGCACCGCGCTTTGCGCAGCGGCGAGCTCTGCGGCGAACGCGCCGGCGTCGGGCGGACGACGGGCTGGATCCTTTGCGAGGGCGCGCAGGCACAGACGCTCGAGGGCCCGCGGCACGGTGCGGTCGAGGCGTCGGGGGGGAAGGGGGTCTTGCTGGGCGACGGCGGTTACGAGTTCGACGAGGGTTTCTCCGCGGAACGGGGGTCGTCCGCAGAGAGCTTCGTAGAGAAGAACGCCCAGGGCCCACACGTCGGTGCGAGGCGAGGGGGGCGCGCGCGAGGCCGCAAACTGCTCGGGGGCCATGGTGCTCGGGGTGCCCACCAGCTCTCCGGTGCGGGTGAGGCGCTGGCTGTCCGGGTCCAAGGCGAGGCCGAAGTCGGTGAGGCGCGCGCGACCGGAGGGATCGAGGAGTACGTTCTCGGGTTTGATGTCCCTGTGCAGGATCCCTTGCGCGTGGGCGTGCGCTAGGGCTTCGGCCACTCCGAGCACGAGCGCCACGCGCGCGGGTCGGTCCCATTGGGCGAAGGCGTCGGCGAGGTTCCGCCCTCCGGGCACCAGTTCGTAGACGAGAAAGGGAATCCCCTGGTGCTCGCCGCAGTCGTGAATCCGAACGATCCCCGGATGGCGAAGCGCTGCGGAGGCGCGTCCTTCGCGCAGGAGGCGTTCGCGCCGACGAGCGTTCGTTCGAGCCGAGTGGACGAGCTTGAGGGCAACTTCGCGCCCGGTGGTTTCCTCCCGGGCGCGGTAGACGCAGCCTCCTCCCCCTCGGCCCAGCAGCTCGAGGAGCCGGTAGCGCCCGTCGCAGATCGTTCCGTGGAGTGCGTCTCCCCGCTCCGAGGCGCTCACAACTCCAGGTTCGCACCGGTTGATGTTGTTCGCCAGCGCGGGAGCGTTCCTGCGAGGAGTGCGGCGCTGCGACCGAGCGCCGAGGGAGGGCAGGGGGGCGTCGCCGCGGGAAGGCAGGCGGCCGGTCTCCCGGTCGCGTCGACTCCCGGGTCGCAGAGCGCCGCTCGGGGGCGGGCGCCCGCGGGCGCTTGCAGAGGACCTGTCCGCGGCGCGGGCGCTGTCAGCGATCCCAACGAGGGAGATGGGCGGCGTAGGGCCAGCGCTCGCTGTACTCGAGTTCGCGGAGGAAGACCCGCAGGGCCTCGGCGTCGCCGCGGCGGAGGGAGCGGAGCGCGCGCCGCAGGGGAGCCTCCCAGCTCGGGAGGAGCTCCGAGGAGCGAAGGCGCGCGATCGTGCGCTCGACGCTGGCGACGGCGCCGTCGACGTCGCCGGCCTTCCAGCGTGCGTAGGCGATGCGCGGACCCCAGGCGGCCAAGCGGGGTCGGGCCGCGGCGTGCTCTTCGATCCGAGCGAGGGCAGGCAAGACGGCGGGCAGGCGGTCCAGGTCGCGAGCGTAGAGCCAGAGCCGGCCCAAGCAGCGGCTGAGCTGTTCGGGGTTCGGGACGATGGAAGGGAGGTAGCGGCGGAGGCCCTCGAAGGCGGCTTCGCGCAAGGGTCCCTCCTCGGCGGTTCCTCGCAGCGAGTCGGCGAGGGCCCAGCGCACCTCGGCGTGTTGGAAGACGACCTCCGGGCGGGGATCGCCGGCGGCCTCGTGGCGGGCGAGCGCCTGGCGGAGGAGGGCGACGCGTTCGGCTCCGCTGCGGCGCAGGGCGAGCCGGTAGCCGGCGCGTCCTGCGCGGAAGGCGATCCGTGCGTCGTTGGGCGAGCGGGCAAGAGCGTCTTCGCACACCCGCAGCTCTTCCTCGTGGCGACCGAGCAGGGTCAAGGAGTCGGTGAGTCCCTTGACGACCTCGAGGTAGTAAGGAGGCGGAGCGCGTAGGGCCTGCCGCCCCAAGTCGAGGGCGAGCGCCGCAAGGCGCCTCTTGTTCGTGGGAGTCGAGGCCCGATCCCGGAGGACCGTGAGCCAGAGGAAGGTCCGTGCGAGGAGCTCGAGGTCGTTGCGGTAGAGCTCTCCGAAGGCGAGGAGGACGGGCGCGGGGGGGACATGGCGCAGGCCGCCGAGGGAGTGAGGGCGTACGAGCTCGACGAGGCGTTCCTTGCGCGTCTCGGCCCATGCGTTGTTCGGTTCGACTCGCCGCTGGAGGGAGAGGAGGCGCAAGAGGAGCTCCGTCTCTGCGGGCTTGGCTTCCTTGCGCTCGACCGCCCAGCGCCAGAGCAGGTCGAGGTGCCGGGAGAGGGGCGCCCGCAGTCGCGTCCGCTGGGGACCGGAGAGTTCCCGCGCTTCGAGTCGGCGGGCGGCGGCGAGCGCCTGGGCGGTGTCTCCCCGTTCCAGGGAGTTCCGAAGCGCGTCCGTCTCGGCGGAGCGCGGCGAAGGCTCGGCGCGGGGGCGAGGGCCGGGGGCCGGAGTCGCCTCCGGGGTCGGCTCGTTCCGCGGCGGCCCGCTTGCTGCGCCCGCCGTCGCCGACCGGTCCCCGAGGCCGAGCCCGAGCGCCGCGGCGAGCAGCGCTGCGCCTGCGCCGAGGCCGGCCAGGACGCGAAACCGCGGCCCCCTTTCGGCCTCTTCGAGCGCGCGGGCGAGGGATTCGGCGAAGGCCCTGGCGTCGGGCGGGCGCTTCGTGGGCTCCTTCGCAAGGGCGGCGCGGCAGAGGGCGTCGAGCGCGCTGGAGACGGAGCGATCCAGGCTGCGCGGCGGCGTCGGCGCGCGCGCGGCGATGGCGGTCGCGAGTTCGACGAGGGTGCGGCCCTCGAAGGGAGGGCCGCCGGTGAGGGCCTCGTAGAGGAGGACGCCCAGGGCCCATACGTCCGTCGCGGGCCCTACGGCCCGGCGGTCGCCCGCGATCTGCTCGGGGGCCATGACGCTCGGGGTTCCCACCAGCTCTCCGGTTCGGGTGAGGCGTTCGCTCTGCCCGTCGAGGGCGAGGCCGAAGTCGGTGAGGCGCGCGCGGCCGTCGGGGCCGACGAGGACGTTCTCGGCCTTGAGGTCTCGGTGGACGATCCCCTGCGCGTGGGCGTGGGCGAGGGCTTGGGCCACCTCGAGCACGAGCCGGAGGCGAGCGGGTCGCTCGAGCTCGACGAAGGCGTCCGCCAGAGTGCGGCCGCCGGGGACCAACTCGTAGACGAGGTAGGGAGCTCCTTCGTGCTCGCCGCAGTCGTGGACCGCGACGATGCCCGGGTGGCGGAGGGCCGCGGCCGCGCGTCCTTCGCGCAGGAGGCGTTCGCGCTGACGGGCGCTCAGGCGCCCGCCGGCGAGGAGGAGCTTCAGGGCAACTTCTCGCTCGGTGACCTCGTCGAGGGCGCGGTAGATCGCCCCGCTGCTGCCGCGGCCCAAGGGCTCGAGGAGCCGATAGCGCTCCCCCAAGAGGCCGGAGGCGGCAGAGCCGAGACGGCGACGGTGCACGCGGCCAGGGTACTCCGGCGGGGGCGGAAGCGCGAGGAAGCGGAGGGTGCGCGGGAACTCTGCGCCCCGAGCGCCGCGCCTTCGACGTCGGGGCGCGGGCGGGAGCCGGGGCTCGGTCGCCGGCCAGCGGACGGGGCGCCGACGGCCGGAGGGGTCCGCGCGGCGCGAGGTCCGAGCAGTTCGAGGTCCGCGCAGCTCGAGGTCAGCGCAGCTCGAGGTCGTAGAAGAGGCCGCGGCCGGCCTCCGCCTCGACGCGCAAGAGGAACCGGCCGCTCTGCGTCGCGGCGAGCGCTTGGCGGGCGGGACCGGGGCGCGCGCGATGGAGCGCCGTCGTGCCGTCGGGGGCGAGGACGGTCAGGCGGGCGTTCCCGTAGCAACTGAAGCCCACCGAGATCCGCTGTCCGGCCTGGAGGTCGACGGCGAACCAGTCGACGTCGCTCGGTTCGTCGAGGACCCCGCTGAAGGTCGTCCCCGCGTTGAGGACGCGGGCGTTGGAGGGATCGTCGGGGACGTCGTCCGCGCGGGCGGCCGGCGCCACCTGGCCGGGGCCGAGGGCGGCGACGGCCTGGCCGGGCGCCACGGTGGCCTTGTCGAGGGCCGAAGTCCCCTCGTCGGTGCAGCCAGGAAGGAAGGCGCAGAGGAGGGCGACGCAGACCAAAGACGAGAGGGCAGGTTCGGGGCGGCTCACGGCGGGGGAGCATACTCCGCGCGCGGGATCGCGGCGTCGAGTCCCGGGACGGCTCACCGCACCCCCGAGGCGGAGGCGAAGGCGCGGGCGGGCACCCGCACCGGCGCGAGCCGGTTCGAGGCGCTGGCGAGCGCGCGACGGGCTGCGGCGAGGGTGCGCGGCTCGGCGCGCGCAGCGGGCGCTGTGCCCCACAGGAGGACGGCGGCCTTGAGGGCCATGAGCCCCACGTGGAAGAGGTTGCGCGCCCAGCCCACGTGGAAGGCCTGGTGCAGGGTGCCGAAGAAGAGCAGCCGCGTGGTGCAGCGCATGACGAGCAGCCCGGCGAGCGCCCAGAGGAGGGAGCGGTGGCGCTCGGGGTCGTGCAGGGCGACCGCCGCCAGGGCGCCGGTGAACAGGGCATACATGCTCAAGGCCTTGAGCATGTACGCGAACTGGGCGGCGGAGGCGTCGATCTCGAGGCCGTAGAACCAGGCGCCGAATTGGACGGTGGCCTCGGCGGAGAGGCAGCCGAGCAGGCCGACCCCCAGGTGGTAGGCGCAGAGCACGCCGAGGACGAAGCGGACGGCCACGGGTCGCAGAGAGGACCGCGAAGGCGGCGGCGGGGTCCGGCGGGCGGGGTTCACGCCGGGAGGCGCCGCAAGCCGAAGACCAAACTGCGAGTCAAGGACTTAGCCCGTTCGCGTCTCCGAGCGCCGGAGTTGCGTTGCAAAAGCGTCGTAGGGGAAGCCCAAGCCGTTGGGTGTCCGCGTCCGAGCCGCCGGGGGTGTCCACGGAGGGACGCGACGCAGAAGGCGGGAGGCCGCTCTCGCGCCTGGCTCCGGAGTCTCGGCTTCGGGGCGTGGGCGCCGGGTGGGGTTTTCTTCGCAGTCCCTTGCGGCGAGTCTGGGGAGGATGAGCGAGCGCGCCGGTTGGGGGGGGTCTTCGGCACCGGGCGGCGTCCCGGAGGAAGCGCTCCGAGGGGACGCCGCGTCTTCTCCGCCAGGATCCGCGCCTGCGAGCGCAGGGCGCGGCGCGGGGACGACCGACCCTTTCCCGCCGACCCACGCGGTGTTCCACGACCCCGCGCTCTACGCGCAGGAAGCGGTCCGGGTCTTCTCCGGCTGGCGCTTCCTCTGCTGCGCGGACCAGGTGCCGCGGAGCGGGGTCTGGGGTCGGCGGAACACACCGGGGGGGGAGGTCCGCTTCGCGCAGGAGGGCGGGCGTTTGCGCGCGCTCCAGGAAGGGGCCCCCCGGCCGGTGGCCTGGCTTGGTCGTCTGGCCTTCGTGCACGCGGGCGAAGAGGCGCCCGAGCGGAGCCTCGAGGACGCGCTCGGAGAGGCCCTTCCCCTCGCGCGCTCCCTCGGCGCCGCCGTCGCTGAGTGCCTCCTCGAAGTGCGCATGAGTCTGGGAGCGAACTGGAAGCTCGTCGTCTCGGGGGCCATCGAGGACTACCACCTGCCGGTGGTCCACGCGGCCACCGTGAACCCCTACCGACTCGAACCAGCGCGCCCGGTCCTGTTCGCGGGCGGTCACTCGGTCTACACCGCGCCCGCCCGCGTGGGCCGACTGCTGCGCGCCCTCCACGGCGCGCTCGCCGGCGAGCCCTCCGAGGAGCGGTTCACCAACCTGCTCCTCTACCCGAACCTGCTCTTGATCCGCCTCTGGGGCCTGGTGCACGTCACCGTCTTCGAGCCCCGCGGCCCCGCGCGCACCCTGCGCCGCACGCGGATCTACGCGCCCTCCCTGCCCGGTGCCCGCCGTCCTCTTCAGCGCGCCCTGGGCGCCTTCCTCCGCCTGGGGATCCTCCGCGCCGCCCACGAGGACCGCCGCGCCGTGGAGGAGGCCCACGCGGGCACCCTCGCCGCCCGCGAGGCCCTGCGCGGGCCCGCGCATGCCGAGGAGGCGCGGGTGGAACACTTCCTCGCCGAGACCGCGGCGCGTGTGCGCTGCGCGCAGTCCTCCGCCGCGCCGCCACCGAGGGGCCGCGCGGGGCGGGGCGGTTGTCCGCGGGCCGCAGAGTAGCGAGAGGAGGCGTGGAGAACCGCTTCGCTACGCCTTCGAGGGGGACGGGGAGTGGGCGCTGGGCGCTTCGCCCTGCAGGCGCAGGAGCGCAGGCAGGAGAAGGAGGTCGCCGAGGAGGGCAAAGACCACCGTCTCCGCGACCAGGAGGCCGAAGTAGCGATTGACCTTGAACTCGGAAAGGAGGAGGACCGAGAAGCCGAGGACGAGGACCAGCGAGCTGAGGACCAAGGAGTGGCCCGTCTCCTGCAGGGTGGCCGCCACGGGGTCGTCGCAGGTCGGGTCGGCCCGGCGGCGCGCGTAGGCGGAGACGAAGTGGATGGTGTCGTCCACGCTGAGCCCGAAGACCACGGTGAAGACGATGCTCGTGGAGAGGGTGAGGGCGACGCCGAACAGGCCCATGCTGGCGAGGACGAGGAGCAGGGGGAGCACGTTGGGAACCAGTGCGATGAGCGCCAGCTTCGGTGAGCGGAAGAAGAAGAACACCATGCCGCCCACGAGAACGAAGGCCAGGCCGAGGCTGCGCAGCATGTCCCGAACCAGGGTCTGGTGAATGGACTGGGAGAGGATCGTGTTTCCGGTGGTGCGCACGCGGGTTCCGGCGGGGAGCCGGGCGCGGGCTTCGCGCTCGACCGCATCGACGAGGGCGAAGAACTCGGTGCTGTAGAGGTTCCGCACGCGCAGTTGCAGGCGCACCACCGTGGGAGCGTCCGGGTCGTCGAGGAAGTCGCGCAAGGGGTCGGGGTCGGCGAAGAGTCCGTAAAGGAGTCGGAGCTGAGCGAGCTGCGCGGGGTCGGTCGGGAGGCGGCCTCTGGTTTCGGGGCTGCGCTGGTTCCAGGTGTGGTAGGCGTCGCTGAGGAAGTCGGCGGCGGAGAGCACGAAGAGCACTCCGCGCTTGCGGAAGGCGGGGCTGCGCAGGGCCGCGGCGAGGTCGAGCACGGCTTGCTGGAGTTCGGGTTCGAGGCCCTGCCCCGGGCCTCGGTCGATGAGCAATTCGAGGGGGGCGACGCCGCCCATGCGACGCTCGAAGAAGAGCCGGGTGGCCATGATCGGCTGGTCTTCGTCGAAGTCTTGGAGCAGGCGGGTCTCGGTAGAGACCCGCGCGATGGCCGGGAGCGAGGCGCCCACGAGGAGCAGGCACGCCGCGACGAGCCGGCGGGGGCGGTGGCGGACGAGCGCGCTCAGCCCGTCCATGAGGGCCCCCAGACGGCTCTCGGCGCCCAGGCGGCGGGGGGGGCCGAAGCGGGCCAGGGCAGGCGGGACGAGGGCGAAGGTCAGCGCGTAGGCGTAAAGGACCCCTGCCGCGACCGGGGCCCCCAATTCCTGCACCACCTCCACGTCGCTGGCGAGGAGGGAGGCGAAGCCCGCCGCCGTGGTGGCGCTGGTGAAGAAGCAAGCCCGGCCGACGTCCCGCACCGCCGCCGCCACGGCACCGCGGCGGGCGGCCGCGCCGGCGGAGTCGGGCAGGGTCCGCCAGAGCTGGCGGGTTCGGGAGATCAGGTGCACCGCGTCGCCCACGCAGGCGACGAGGAGGAGCACCGGGATGCAGGAGGAGATGAAGTTGAAGGGGATTCCGAGCAGCGCCATGGTCCCGAGGGTCCAGAGCACCGTGAGGAGGAGGGTGGCCACGGTCAGCGCCGTGGCCAGCGGGCGCCGGAAGACCGCGGTCAGGGTGAGGAGCAAGAGTCCGAGAGCGAGTCCGAAGAAGGTGGCGACGTCGGTCTCCAGGAGGCCGAGGACCGTGTCGTAGGTGATGGCGAAGCCGTCGAGATGGACCCGCTCTCCCGCCCGCAGGTGCGTGCGAAAGAAGGCTCGCAGGTCGCGGGCGAAGGCGCGCCGCACGGCTTCGCTGCGCCCGTCGGCGCTGGGCTCGCCGCTGGGAGAGGCCGCGGCAGAGGAGAGGAGCGGGACGAGGAAGGCCGCCAGGTGGCGGTCGTCGGAGATCAGCCGACGAGCGTAGGCGGGGTGGTTGCGGAGGAGGCGATCGTAGCGGTCCGGGTCCCAGCCGGCGCGCAGGGAGGGCTGGTAGAAGGGGCCTACTTCCAGTTCGTCGGCGCTGCGGACGCGGACGAAGGGGGCGTTGGTCAGGGAAACGAGCCGGGCTCCGTCGACCCGCGGGAGTTCCTTCAACGCAGCGGTGAGCTCGGCAATTCGTTCCAGGGAGGAGACCTCGAGGACGTTTCCGGGGAGTTCGAGGAGGCAGAGGGCGGTCTCGTCGTCGCGGCCGAAGCGTGCCGTGAAGTCGGCGTAGTCCGCTCGCCGGTCGCTGTGCTCGGGGAACACCTTCTCGATGCGCACGTCCTTGCGCAGGCGCGGTGCTGCGGAGCCCAGCGCGCAGGACACGGCGGCGACGAGGGCCAGGGTCCAGCGGGGGCGACGGAGCGAGAAGGTCAACGCGCGGTCGACCCAGCGCCGGGCGCCGAGGTCGGCCGAGGAGGGGCTCCAGGGGACGGCGTCGTTCACTTTCCCCGCAGGCGCCCGAGCAGGGCGCGGGCTGCCTCGGAGTGAGTGCCTTGCGGGTAGCGCTGCAGGTAGGCCTCGAGGAGCGGGCGCGCTTCCTCCGCGCGGCCCAAGGCGGCGAGGGCCCGCGCGCGGTGGTACCAGAGGCTCCCGTCGCGCGGGGTCTTGCGGGAGAGGGCGTCGAGGTCGGTGAGGGCCCTCTCCGCGTCGCCGGTGTCGAGCGCGCGCAGAGCGCGGGCTCGGAGGGCGTCGCTGGAAGTGGGGTCGCGCGCGAAGGCCTCGCGCAGCGCCTCTTCACCCCCCTCGACGTCGCCGGTCGCGAAGCGCGCTTCGGCCAGGATCGCCCAGGAGCGCGCGCGACGGGCCCCGTCGCCGCGCACGGAGGCTTCGGCGTCGCTCAGGGCGCCGCGCGCGTCCCCCGCGAGGAGGCGAAGGCGGGCCCGCTCCCGGCGGGCGAGGGGATCGGCGGGGGCGAGCTTCACGGCGGCGTCGAGGTCGGCGAGGGCGCCGGCGGCGTCGCCGGTGCTGCTGCGCACCATGGCGCGCAGGGTGAGGAGGGTTCCGCGCCGAGGCCGCGGCGTGCGCTCGATCGCGGCGTCGAGGTCGGCGCGGGCTGCGCGCAGATTGCCGCTGGAGAGGTAGGCCATGGCGCGGTTCGTGTAGTGGCTCGGCTCGTCGGGCTCGCTTCCGATCGCGCGGGCAAAGTGCTCGAGGGCCTCCCGGAGGTGTCGTGCCTGGAGTGCGAGGACTCCCCGCGCGGTCCAGGCCGAGGCGCAGTCGGGGTCGAGCCGTAGGGCCTCGCGCGCGTCGTCGGCGGCCTCCCGCGGTCGGCGCAGGCTGGCGTTGCGCAGCGCGCGGAGCCCCCAGGCCTGGGCAAGGGACGGGTCGGCGTGGACGGCGGCCGTGTAGGAGCGGAGGGCCTCCTCCCACCGCTTGGCCGCTTCGTGGGCGAGGCCGGCGAGCACGTGGGCCTGCGCGGAGTCGGGGTCGATCTTCAGGGCTTCGCGGGCGTCGGCGAGGGCGCCTTCTCCGGCGCCGAGGTCCAGGCGGACCCGGGCGCGCAGGAGGCGCGCCTCCAAGTCTCGCGGGGCGAGGTCGAGGGCTTCGTCGAGGTCGCTTTCGGCGGCGACCAACTCCCCTTGCTTGCGGCGCAGCGAGGCCCGCAGCACGTAGGCCTCGGCGCAGAAGGGGGCGACGGCCACCGAGCGGTCGAGCGTCGCCAGGGCTGCGTCCTCGTCGCTCAGGGCTACGTAAGCGCGGGCTCGAGAGAGGAGGGCGGCCGCCTCCTCGGCCGGCGGCGGCGCTTTGCGGAGGAGGGCCGCGAGGCGCTCGGCGAAGGCCGGCTCGAGGGGCCCTGCGCGGCCAAAGCGCCAGGCTGCCTCCTCGAGCGCGGCGAGGGCTTCGCGGTCGGCGCCGGGGAGCGCGGCGAGGAGGCAGGCGATCCGCGCGGCGCGCGCGGGGTCTCCCTCGACGCGGAGCAGCCCGCCGAGGGTCGGGAGCGCGCGCGGGGGCAGTTCGCCCAGGCGCGCCAGTTCCGCAAGCACACCGAGCGCCCAGTCCAGCGCCTGGAGGCGGAGTTCGCCGAGGCGCGCGCGCTGGCTCTTGGCGACGAGGTTCTCGAAGGAAGAGGGCTCGACGCGGGAGCGCGCGCGGTCCTGCAGGCGCCGGCGTGCGCGCGCGAGGAGGCGCTCTTCTTCCAGGGGTGCGACCGAACGCACCGAACGGTGCGCGCGGGCGGCGAGGGCTTCCTCGAGCTGGGGGAGCCGCTCCTCTCCTCTGCGCAGCTCGTTGGCGGAGAGGAGCAGCCCGCGGCGTGCCGCGGCGAGCTCGTCCGCCGAGCGGTCGATCCAGTCGAGGAGCGGAGGGAGCAAGGGAGCGCCGAGCCGCAGCGCCTCGACGCGCAGGGCGGCGAGGTCGACCTCCTTGCCGCGCGCGCCGTCCTCCAGGCGCCGAAGCAGTTTGGCCGCTCGGCGCGCCTTCGCCTGCGCAGCGCGGCGGGCCTCGGCGGATCGGCGCGCTTCCTCCGCCCGCTGCGCGGCGAGGGCTCGTTCGGCCGCCGCCCGTTCACGGTCGAGGCGTCGCTGCTCGACGACGAGACGAGCGAGGAGAACGGCGCCGGCGAGGAGGAAGGCCGCGGACACGCCGGCGCTGGCAGCGAACCATGGTCGTTGGGCGAGGCGGCGGAGGCGGCGCCCGGCGAGTTCGTAGGCGGTGAGTTCGCAGGCCGAGGGGACGTCGCCGGCGAGGAGGAGGTCGAGGTCGTCCGCGAGGTCGGCCGCCGAGGAGTAGCGGTCCTTGGGGCGTTTTGCGAGGCACTTGAGGCAAACGGCGTCCAGGTCGGCGGGCACCGACGGGTTGCGCTCGCTGGGGGGCGTCGGCTCGGTGTTCACGATGGCCAAGAGCAACTCGTCGCTGCGGGCGAAGGGGTGTTCGCCAACGAGGGCGTGGTAGAGCGTGGCTCCCAGACCGTAGACCTCGCTGCGCTCGTCCTGCTCGCCGGCGAAGGCCTGCTCCGGAGACATGTAGGGGAGCGTGCCCAGGCGGGTCCCCTCGCGGGTGATGCGGGTGTAGGCGGTCTCGCGCTCTTCGGTTTCCAGGAGGCGTACGAGGCCGAAGTCCACCAGGCGAGCGGTCCCATCGGGCGGGACGATGATGTTCATGGGCTTGATGTCGCGGTGGAGCATTCCCCGCGCGTGCACGTGGGCCACCGCGCGTGCGACGTCGCGCAGTACCTCGGCGGCGCGCAGCGGATCGAGGCCCTCCGCCGCGAGGCGGTCGAGGGTGGGGCCTTCGATGAGTTCCATGACCAGGTAGGGGTGTTCTCCGGCGATTCCGCTGTCGTAGACGGTGACCAGGTTGGGGTGCCGCAGCGAAGCCGTGGCGCGGATCTCCATGGCGAAGCGCTGCAGCGCGCGCCCTTCGGCGCGCGCGAGGACCTTGATCGCCACGGGGCGCTGGAGTTGGGTGTCCCAGGCCCGGTAGACGGCGCCGAAGCCGCCGCGGCCGAGGACCTCCTGGAGGCTGTAACGCCCCGCGAAGGGCGGGCCGCCCACGGGCGGCAGGCGCTCCTCGGGGCGGGCGTTCGCCGCTGAGGGCAGAGGGATGCTCGAGAGGTCGGTCTCGGAGGAGGTGAGGCCGACTTCCGAGCGCAGCAAGGCCCCTGCGAACTCGAGCAAGTCGTAAGGGCCCAGGCGCTCGCCTGCCGCGGGCGGTCGGCCGTTGAGGAGCGCGTCGCCGCGGCTGCGCGTTACGACGATCCCCTGGCTGCTCGAGCGCAGGCCCACGAAGGGAACGTCCCCGGGGGTCGAGGAGAGGCACCAGGCGCCGGCTTCGTTGCGGGAGAGGAAGATTTCTTCGCTGGGGACCTCGACCGTGTCGAAGGCGCCGCGCTCCCGGTCGCGGAGGACCAGGCGCTGCGTCGAGGAGAGGGGCGAAGGGGGGCGCGACGCGTCTCGGGCCGGGGGCACCCGTGCAGTCTAGTGCGGGGCTTCCGCCTTTGCCGCCGTGGGGAGCGGTGCGGGCGTTCGCCGCACGCGCCAGGAGGAGGTGCTGCAGGGGTCGGTTCGTTCCCGGCGGGGGCCTGCGGGGGCTTGGGTCGTCCTGGCGTTGGCGTCGTGTCAGGTCCGCGGGCAGGGGTATGTTCTCGCCCGTGGACGACCTTGCGAGCCTGTCCGGGGACCGAGAGCTCGAGGGCCACTTCCTCTCTCGTTGGATGGCCGTGGCCTTCGTCGACTCCCTACCCACCCCCGAGGCGCGCCGCGTGTTTGCGGTGGGGTCGCGCTCCTTCGTCGTGGCGCGGGATCGCGGCGGCGCCCTCCACGTGTTCGTCAACGCCTGCACGCACCGCGGCACGCGCCTCTGCCGGGGCGCGGGGCGAGGGCGCATGCGCTGCCCCTACCATGGGTGGGTGTTCGGCTGCGACGGCCGCTTGCTCGGGGCGACCCGTCGAAGCGGGCTCCCTCCCTTCGACGACGCCCAAATGTCCTTGCGCCGCCTCGCCGTTCGCTGCGTGGGTCCGGTGGTCTTCGCCCACCGCGACCCCGCCGCCGCCTTGGATCTCGACCCCGAGCTGCGGGCGGAGGTCGAGCGCCTCGGAGGAACGCCCGCGCGCCGCTGGCGCAGGGTGCGCGTCTCCTGGCGGCGGTTGCTCCGAGGGCAGGGGAGCGGGTCCACGCACCGTGTCCTGGGGGCCAACCTGATCCTGGAGCGTTTCGCCAGCGGCGTCCGGCTGCGGCTCGTCGCTCCGCGCGCGCGGGGAGGGAGTGTGGTCGAGGAGCGCGCCTACGGGTTGGGGCTCTTTGCCCGCGCGCGCTTCCTCCTCGGTCGGTGACGACCGGGGCGGCGCGCCCTGGCCCGCTCGGAGCCGCCTGCTACAGTCGGGCGGAGGTCGCGGGACGCTTGCTGGCCGCCGAGAGAAGCCCTGACTGCTGCCCTTCCCGGACCCGGTCGCGCGCGACTGGCCGGGCCGGAGCCCGGCCCCGTTCCCCCTGGCGGGCGCGCTGGTCGGGGGTGCGATGAGCCGGCGGGACGAGGCGCCTCGGCGCTGTGGGCCCTACGAGTTGGAGGCGTGTCTCGGTTCGGGGTCCTTCGGCGCCGTGTGGAGGGCGCGGGACCCCCGCAGCGGTCGCGCCGTGGCGGTCAAGGTGCTCACGCGATTCGACGGGAACACCGTCGCGCGCTTTCGGCGCGAGGTCGAGGTCACCGCCCGCCTCGAGCACCGGAGCATCGTTCGCCTGCTCGACCACGGCGAGGAGCGCGGGCGCCCCTACCTGGTCATGGAGCTCGTCCGGGGCCCGACCTTGCAGGCGCTGGCGCGGTCGGGCCTGCCGCCCGCGCGCGCGGCGGGGCTCGTCGCGGACCTCGCGGCCGGCGTCCAGCACGCCCACGAGCACGGCGTGCTCCACCGCGACCTCAAGCCGGAGAACGTGCTCGTCTCTACCGAGGGTCCCAAGATCGTCGACTTCGGCCTCGCCCGCCTCGGGGAGGGCCGCTCCGACCTGACGCGCAGCGGCGCGACCCTGGGCACCCCCTACTACATGGCTCCCGAGCAGGTGGGCGCCGAAGGGCTCGAGGTCGGTCGCCACACCGACGTCTACGCGCTCGGCGGAGTCCTCTACTACGCGCTCACGGGGCGCCCTCCCCTCGACGCGAAGACCCAGCACGAAATGTGGATGGCGATCTTTCGCCGCGTCCCCGAGCCGCCGAGCCGCTTCGCGCGGGGCGTGCCTCCGGCGCTCGACGCGGTGGCCCTCCGCTGCCTTGCCAAGGAGCCCGCCGAGCGCTTCGCGAGCGCGGCGGAACTGGAGGGGGCCCTGCGCCAGGCCATCGCCGCGCCCCCGGCCTCTGCGCGCCGTCGGGCGCTGGCGGCGGGGGCCGCGGCGGCCCTGCTCCTCCTCGGGGGAGGGAGCACTTGGCTCCTTTCGCGCGGCGCGGCCGCCCCACCCGCGCCCTCACGGACCGGAGCGCCTTCGCCGGTCGAGGCTCCGGGGTCCCCGGTCCCCTCCCCCGGCGACGCCGTTGCGCGACTCGACCCACGAGCGGGTTCGGTTCCTGCGCCGGCCACGCTGTGGGTGATCTCCTCCCCGCCGGTTGCGGGGTTCCGCGTGCGCGCGACGCCACTCGACGGCGCCGGTGCCACCGTGGAGGTCGAGGGGGGTCGGCCCTTGCGCCTTCCGCCCGGCCGCTGGCTGCTCGAAGCCCATGGGCGGGGGGTCTACCCGGTCCGACGCAAAGTCGTCTTGGCGGAGGGCGAAGAGCGGCGCGCGTCCCTTCACCTCTCCCAGGGCCTGCTGTGGGGTGTTCGGTTCGGACGTGCGAAGGTCCAGCCCGAGGTCCTCGCCGCGCACGGTGCAGACGGACTGCCCCGTCTGCTCTTCCGGAGCGGGAACCGCGTCCTTTGCCTCGGGGGCGCGGGCGAGTTCGCCTGGGGCAAGGAGTGGCCGACACCCCCGCGCCTGCTCCGGATCGTGGCCCGCGCCCGCCCCGCACCCTTTGCGCTCGTTGCGCGGGGAGAGGAGCTCCTTGCCGTGGACGGAGACGGGCGAGAGGCGTGGGCCTTCGCGCCGGAAGCAGAGCTGCGGGAGGCGACGACGGCCGACCTCGACGGCGACGGCGTCGACGAAGTGCTCGTCTCCAGCGGCGACGGAGGGCTGGCTTGCCTGGAGGGAGGGGACGGCGCCTTGCGCTGGCGGGTGACCTTGCCCGGCGTTCCCGAGCGGATCCACGCCGTGAACGCCTTCGACCGGCGGGTGGTCCTCGTTGCGACCCGTGCGGGCAAGCTCGTCCTCCTCGACCGATCCGGCGAGGGCCTCGCCCGCTTCGACGCGGGGGAGACGGGACCGCCCACCGTGGTTCGTGGTGCGCAGGGCGTGCCCTTGGTGGCCGTTCCCACCGAGCGGTTGGGCCTCTTGGCCGTTGCCTCGACGGGGCGAGAGCGCTGGCGCTTGGCGACGGTCGGCGACGTGCGCGGCGCCGTTCCCTGCGAGGGCTTCGGAGGGGGGCTCGCGCTCGCCCTCGGCGACTCCGAAGGGACCCTTCTCGTCGCGGACGACGGGACCCGAGCCGGCCACCTCCCCGGCCTTCGGCCCTGGGCCCTGCTTCCGCGGTCGGACGGGGCGCTTCTGCTCGCCTCCACCCCCGCCGGCGAGCTCGTGGCTTGCGACTCCGCTGGGCGAAGGCGCTGGACGAGGCGGCTTGGCGGTGAGCCGACCGAGTCCCTGCGCCTTGCCGACCTCGACGGAGACGGCGCGCCCGAGGTCCTCGTGCGCACGCGGGCCGCTCTGCGTGCCCTCGACGGCGACGGCGCGCTGCGCTGGGAGCGCGACCTTTCCCCCGCGGGGGGCTGGGCGCTGGCCGACCTCGACGCCGACGGTCGAGACGACGTGGTGCTCGTGGCGGGGCAGGGGATCTCGGCGTACGCGGGTTGGAGCCCCCTGCAACACTGGAAGGGCGCGCTTGCGGCTCCGGCCGAACGCCTCGTCGCGGGCGGGTCTGCGCTGGCGGTCTGGCCGCGCGGCGGGGTCCGAGGGGCGGCGTGGGTACCGGAGCGCGGCGTATGGCGCGAGCTGCCCGCCCGGGGGGGCGCGGTGCGCGGGGACGGAGTCTGGGACGGGGCGCGGAGCCGCTTCCTCTTCCCGGGCGAAGAGGTCCTCTTGACCTGGACTCCTGGCGAGGAGGCCGCCGAGCCCTTGCCGGTGCGCTTCCCCGAGGGGCTTCGCTGCGTGGCCGCGGCCGCCGACCTGCTCGTGGGCGGAACCGCTCGGGGGAGCCTCGTGGGACTGGACCCCGAGGGGCTTCCGCGCGAACGCTGGCGGTGTCGGTTGCGCGGTGCCGTCGAGGCCGCGCCCCTGGGGATCGACCTCGACGGCGACGGGGGTCCGGAGCGTTGGCTCGTCGGTACCGCCGGGGCCGCGCTCGCTCTGGTGGACTCGGCGGGTCGGCTCCGCGCCAAGTTGGATCTGCCGGGGCCTGCCCTGGCGACGCCCTCGCTGCTCGCTTCCCCCCGCCCCGGAGGCGCGCGGGCGGTCGTGACTTGCGCGACCGGCCACCTGGTGTCCGTGCGCGTCGGCACCGACTCCCTCGTCGTGGAGCACCGGGTCGAACTGGGCTACGTGCCCGGCGGAGGTGCGCTGGCGGTCGGCGGCGCCGAAGGCTCCCTCGTCCTCGCTTCCACCTGGGGTGGCTGGCTGTTCGCGTTCGACGCGGCCCTGCGTCCGCAATGGGCCCACTGGCTCCCCGGCGGCTACGTCGGCGTGGGGTCCCCAGAGGCCGTCGACCTGGACGGCGACGGCGCTCCCGAGGTCGTGTCCGCGTGGTTTCGCGGCGGCTCCGGGCGCACGGCCCTGGTCCGCGTCCACGACCTCGAGGGTCGCGAACTCCTCAGGTTGAACGCGGGCGCCCAGCCGTTTCGGCTCGCGTGCGGAGGGGTTGCGGGGATTCGCGGGGCGGGGAAGCAGGTGCTCGCCTGGAGCCGCTGGCCCCTCCTGCGCCGACCCCCGCGCCCGCACGACCTGCGGGGCGCCCTCGCGCAGCTCGTCGGCGGCGCGTGGGCTCGTGCCCGCGAGGTCGGCGCACGGTGCGGCGGCGAATCCGGAGCGGGTGTGGTTGCGCTGGCGGCCGCGCTCCTCGGCGACTCCGAGCCCCTGAGCGAGCTGCGCCGAAGATCGCCGGGCCTGATCGAGCGGCAGGTGGAACGCTGGACCCGAGACCTGGTTCGGTTGGGGGATCCGGCCGCCGCCTGGAGGCTGCGCAAGCTCTGGACGCGCTGCGGAGGAGCGACGGCCGAGACTCCCCCTCCGCCGCCCGCGCGCCCCC
>RFHU01000219.1 GCA_003695705.1 Planctomycetota bacterium | reverse complement strand
CTCTCGGGCATCGTCATCCTCTGCTAGCGGCTGGTTGAACCAGAGCGAGCGAGGCGGGCGCCGGTCCACCGCCCTGAGGGCAGGTCCCGGCGCCTCTCTCTCGCCGACTCCTTCCGCTGCACCTTCGTCCGTGCGTTCGCCCCCCGGCGAGCGTCCCCCTGCAGCCGGCCCCGAGGGCCGGCTGTTCGCGTTGGACTGGATCCTGCTCTTGATTCCCCTCCTCGCGGCCGTGCCCGCGCTTGGGCAGGAGGAGGTCGCGCGAGGGGAGGCCCGCGCCCCCAGGGAGGGGGAAGCGTGGCTCCTGCGGCGCGAGGAACGCTGGCGCGTCGCTTCGGAGCGTCGCCTCGACGGAGCGAGCGAGACCGTGCGCCTGAGCCGAGAGACTCGGCTCCGCTCGGTGCTCGAACTCGAAGCCCTCCGAGTGGAACGCGGTCGCGTGGCGCGGTGGGCCGCGACCTTCCGGGTGTGGCTGTGGGAACAGGGGGCCCGCAAACGCGGCGAACTCAGCGGCCGCCGCTTCCTCTGGCGCCGCCTCGCGGACGGTCGCTACGGGCTCGAAGCGACCGACGAGGTCTTGCGGAGCCTCTCCCCGCCCGCCCGCCAGACCCTCCACCGGCTCGAACGCAGGCTGGCTCGCCCGGAACTCGGGCTGCTCCCCCCCGGGCCCCTTCGAATCGGTTCGCACTGGAAGCTCGAGCCTGCGAAAGTCGCGCGCTGCTTCCTCGACGAGGACCTCCTCCGCACGGAGCGCTCTCGCGCGGAGGGCCGACTGCTGCGAGTCTCTGCGACCGAGGCCGAGTGGCGGGTGCAGGCGACCCTCGCGCCGGGCCGGCTCCCCAAAAGGTACGAGGGCGGCAAGCCGGGCGCGTGGCGGCTCGACGCGCGCTTCCGGTGGCCCCGAGGAGAGCCGTGGCTGGCCGTCTGCGGGTCCCAGACCTTGCGCTTTCGGGGGAAGGGGCGAGCGAACCGCTCCGACGGGCGTGGCTACTGGATGTCCCTCGAGGTGCTCGGCGAAGTCAGTCTGGAGGCACGACGGCGCGCGCAATGAACAGCGCGGTGCTTCCGTATTCCTTCCGGCGTTCGACGACGAGGGCGTGGAGTTCGGGGGCCGGCAAGGGGTAGCAGCGCCGCGGGGTCTCGAAGGCAACGCGCGCGTCCGCCGCCAGCAGGCCCGGTGTGCGCGGCAAGGCGTTCAGGAGGCGCGTCACGTCGGGCTCTCCCGCAGCGGGCGCGCGGCGAAGGAGCGCAAAGGGAGGGTGGACCAGCACCAGGTCGAAGGGGCCCTTCGCGGCGAGTTCGACGAGCGGACGTGCGAGGTCGAAGCGGAGGACCTCGGCGCGTCCGTCCAGACCGAGCGCGGAGACGTTCCGCTCCAGCACGGCGAGGCAGCGCGGCTCCTTGTCGACGAACACGGCGCGGGCGGCTCCGCGAGAAAGCGCTTCGAGCCCCAGAGAGCCCGATCCCGCGAACAAGTCGAGCGTCCGCGCGCCCGCGAGCGGGCCGAGGCTGTTGAAGAGGGCCTCGCGGACCTGGTTGCGCATGGGGCGCAGCAGCTCGTTCCCCCGCGGGGTCTCCAGGCGCCGACCGCGCAGGGCGCCCCCTACGATCCGCAGGCCCCGTCCCGAGCCGCCGCGCGGCACCCCGCGCGCTCGAGGTCGGCGCGCCTTGCTCCCTCTCTTGGCCACCGGCGCATCCTACCGCTCTTCGCCCCCTCGCCACGCGGCGAGTCGCCTGCACGCTTCCGCCGCGGACCGTGTGGGCGGGAGAGGGGGAGGGCCCGAGCGATCCCTTGTTCCCAGCGCGCGGCGCCGTCCCGCGCGGCGAAGCGTCCTGCCCCCGAGCGAGGGGGAGCCTCAGCGGCCCAGGGCGAGGGGGACAGTGTGGCCGCCGGTGCTGAGGAGGAGGACGCGCGCGCCCTCCTCCACCGCGCCGCGCGCCCGGAGGGCGCGCAGGCCGGCGAGGGTGGCCGCGCCTTCGAGGCTGGCGCCAAGGCCCGCCCGACCGAGCTCGCGCCAGGCGCCGAGAATGGCCTCGTCGGGGACGGCCACCGCCGCGCCACGGCTCTCGCGCAAGGCGCGGAGGATGCCGTGGCCCATGATCGCGCCCGGGACGTCGAGCCCGTCGGCCACGGTTCCCCGCGAGCGCACCGGCAGGACCCGCTCGTCGCCGCGCTCGAAGGACGCCACCACCGGAGCGCAACCTGCGCTTTGAACGGCCGCGAGGCGCGGGAGGCGCTCGGGGGGCAGATAGCCGAGGGCTTCGAGCTCGCGAAAGGCCTTCCAGAGGCCGACGAGCCCGGTCCCCCCTCCGGTGGGGTAGACGATCCACTCGGGGAGCCCCGCCGGCCCCAGCTCGCGCCAGAGCTCGAGGCCGAGGGTCTTCTTCCCCTCCAGGCGACCGGGCTCGAAGAAGGTGGAGAGGTCGACCACCTCTCCGGCAGCGAGGGCGCCGGCGAGTTCCTCGCGGAGCGCGGCGCCCGCGGCGGCGATGTTCTCGCCGGCAAAACTCAACTCGGCGCCGAAGAAGGCGGCGGCGCGCGCGTAGGGGCCGTCCTCGTAGCCGGCGGGCATGGCGACCCGAACGGGGGAAAGCCCCGCGCGCGCCGAGAAGAGCGCGGCCGCGACCCCCGCGTTGCCTTGGGTGGGCAGGCAGAAGCGACGCGCCCCCAGCGCCACGCCCAAGGCGACGCCTACGCTGAGCCCCCGGTCCTTGAAGGAGCCCGAGGGGTTGGTGCCTTCGTGCTTGACGAGCACGCCTTCTTCCCCGGGCAGCGCCAGCGGAACGACGGGGGTGTCCCCCACGTCGCCTGCGTAGCGCACCCCTCCCAGGCTCACCGGAAGGAGGGGGGCGAAGCGGGACAGCCCCGGGCCGCCGGTCGTGCCGAGGGCCTCGGCAGGCCACTCGGCCCGGACGCGGTCGAGGTCGTAGTGGGCAAGGAGGGGGGCGCCCGGCGGAGGACAACAGGGACAAAGCCCGAGGGGCCGGTCGCCCGAGAAGGGGACCTCTGCGCCGCTGAGGGAGCACACGAAGCGGCGCAGGAGCGGATTGAGTTCGAATCGCATGCTGCGCACCCTACCCGCTCGGCGAAGCCCCGGGGGTCTCGGCGGACCCCGGGGGCCGCGACGCCCCCGCGGGCCTGGCGCGGCGGGCGCCCTGCGCCCACGGCCGCCCGGCGGGCGGTCCGCGGGCGTTGCAAGAGGGGAGCGGTCTCGTACAGTCGGCGCATGGCCGAGGTCCTCTCGCCCACCGCGTTGACCCTGGGCGACATCCGCGTCGACGTACTCGACGCGGGGCGCCTGCGCCTCGACGGGGGCGCCATGTTCCGGGTCGTTCCGCGCGCGCTCTGGGAGCGCTTCGCGCCGCCCGACGAGCAGAATCGCATTGCCCTCGCCATGCGCCCCTTGCTCGTCCGTGCGGGAGACGAGGTGCTGCTCGTCGACGCCGGAATCGGACCCGAGCGGCGCGACGGGGCCTTCCTCGCCCGCTGCGCCGTGGAACCCGGACCCGACCCCGCCGAATGGCTCGCGCCCCTCGGGCTCGGGCCCTCGGACGTGACGCAGGTCGTGCTCACCCACGCGCATTTCGACCACGCGGGGGGGCTGGTGGACGCCGACGGCGCGCCGCGCTTCCCGCGCGCGCGGGTGCGCGTCCAACGGCGCGAACTCGAGGACGCCGCCGAGGGGTGCCCCCTTTGCCGGGCGAGCTACGTCGAAGGGGACCTCGCCCCCCTGCGCGCGCAGGGACTCCTCGACCCGCTCGACGGGGACGCGTCCCTCGCCCCCGGCGTGCGGGCGGTGGTGACCGGCGGGCACACCCGCGCCCATCAGGTCGTCTTCGTCGAAGGCGGCGGCGAGACCCTGGTCTTCTGGGGGGACCTCGTCCCCACCCGCCATCACCTCCGGCCGCACTACGTCATGGCCTACGACCTCTACCCCCGCGAGAGCTGGGAACGCAAGGCCGAGTTGGTTCCGCGCGCGGTCGCCGAGGACTGGATCGCGGTCTTCTACCACGACCCCGAGGTCCCCTTGGCGCGCGTCCGCCCCGACGGACGGGGCTACCGGGTCGAGCCCCTCGCGTGAGCCGCCGCGCCTTCGCCTGGTCGGTCCTGGCGCTGCTGGCCGGCTGCCACCCCAGCGCCTGCGGAGCGTTCCTGTCCCCGCCCGACGCGCTTCCGCCCGAGCAGCCTCCCCTCGTCACGGCGCAGGCCGAGGCGGGGCCGCTGGAGGTCGGCGCGGCGCGCGTCGACTTTCGCTTCCCAGGGTCCGTGTGGCTGGCCGGCTTCGGGTTCTGCCGGCCCAGCGAGGGGCAGGCCGACCCCCTCGCGGCGCGGGCCATCGCCCTGCGCCGCGGCAAGCTCACCGCGCTCGTGATCGGCTGCGACCTCGTGGGGCTACACAACTACCAGGTCCAGGCCTTGCGGAAGCGCTTGTCCGACGTGGCGACGCCCGACGCGGTGCTCCTCGCCGCAACCCACACCCATTCGGGCCCCGACACCCTGGGTCTGTGGGGCCTCTTGCCTCCGCTCTGCTCGGGACTCGAGGATGAGGTCGTCGACGAAGTGCTGCGCGCCATCGAAGCCGCGGCCCGCGCGGCGGTGGACCGCCTCGAGCCGGCGCGCGCACGCTGGGCGTGCGCCGAAGCCCCCGAACGCGGAGTGAGCCGCAACCGACGCGATCCGGAGTGGATCGACCGCCGCCTCACCGCCGTCGCCTTCGAGGCCCTCGACGGGCGCCCCATCGCGACCCTGGTCCATTTCGCATGCCATCCCGAGGGCTTGGGCTCGAAGAACCGCCTCCTCTCTGCCGACTTCCCCGCAGGGCTCTACGAACGGGTCGAGGGAGAACGCGGTGGCGTGTGCGTGTTCCTCAACGGCGCCCTCGGAGGCATGGTGACCCTCGACGCTCCAGACCACTCCCTGGCGGCGGTGCGTGCCGTGGGCGTGCGGCTCGGAGACCTGGCCCTCGCCGCCCTCGCGAGCAGTTCCCGCGCCCTCCCTCGGTCGCCGGCGCTCCGTGCCGTCCGCCAACCCCTCTGGGTGCCGGTGCAGAACCGCAGCTACCACCTGGCCCACGCCTTCTCGATCCTCGGGCCACGCCCTTTCCGCAACGGCTGCACCCAGAGCGAGGTCTTCGCCCTGGCCCTGGGCCCCCTGGTGCTCCTCAGCGTTCCGGGGGAGGCGTTGCCGCGGCTCGGCTTCGAGCTGGAGGAACGCGTAGCCGGCGAGCCGGTGCTCCTGGTGGGTCTGGGCGGCGACGAACTCGGCTACCTGCTGCGCCCCGAAGACTGGGAAGCCGAGCGCTACCACTACGAGCGCAGCGTCTCGCCCGGGCCCCTGGCCGGAGAACTCCTGCGCTGGGCGGTCGAGGCCGTGGCGACCGCGCTCGCCCGACCGCCCGCGGAGGCGACGCGTGGCCGCTGAGGAGCTCGAGGACGAAGCCGAGGCGATCGTCCCCGCCGGCCCCTTCCTCATGGGCCGCTCCGCGAACGACCTCTTCGCCGTCGAGTCCGAGCGCCCCGCGCGCGTCGTCACCTTGAGCGCCTTCGCCATCGACCGCTACCCGGTGACGAACCGCCGCTACCGCGCCTTCGTCCTCGCGGGCGGCTACCGAGACCCCGAGTGGTGGTGCCGCGAAGGCTGGGTGTGGTTGCAGAGCACCGCGTCGAAGGACCCCGGTCCCTGGAGCGCGCCGAGACCGCGTCCGACTCGCAGCCCGTCAGCGGGGTCTCTTGGTACGAGGCCAGCGCCTTCTGCCGCTGGGCGGGGCGACGCCTGCCCACAAGCGCCGAGTGGGAGCGCGCCGCCCGCGGACTCGACGCGCGCCGCTTCCCCTGGGGCGACGAGCCGCTGCCCAACCGACGCCGCTGCAATTTCGGCGGCCACGTGGGACGTCCCACACCGGTCGACGCCTACCCGTCCGGGCAGAGCCCGTGCGGGCTGTTCGACATGGCAGGCAACGTGAACAACTGGGTGGAGGACATCGACTGGCCGGGCTTCGGCGCCTGGTGCGCTCGCGAGGGGCGCCTGCAGGACCCCGTGCTCGACGCCGACCTTGCCGCGCGCATCGGCGTGCGCACGGCCCGGCGCGTCGACCGCGGCGGCGGGTTCCTCACCTCGCCCCTTTGCTTCGACGTGCTCGCTACGACCCGCCCCCTGGGCTGGGATCCGGGCTCCCGCGAGCCCTGGCATGGGTTCCGCACGGCCCGATCGCTGGCGGCTCCCCCGAAGGGCGGATAGAGTCGGAAGGGCGGAGGGAACGATGCCGGGCCGCACCAGCAAGAAATACGCGATCATCAGCGACCTCCACAGCAACGTCGAGGCGCTGACCAACGTCTTCGCCGACATCGACTCTCAGGGGATCGAAGACGTCATCTGCCTGGGCGACGTGGTGGGGTACGGACCCGAGCCGCGTCCCGTGCTCGAGATGACCATGCGCCGGGTGCGGGTCAGCCTCATGGGCAACCACGACGAAGCCGTCCTCAAGGGCGCCAAGAACTTCAACGCCTGGGCCCGCGAAGCCATCGACTGGACCCGCGAGGAGATCCAGGTGGCCGACGGGAAGGAAAGCGAGCGCTGGGCCTACCTCAAGCGCATGCCCCTCAGCTTCCAAACCAACGGAATGTACTTCGTGCACGGCTCGCCGCGGCAACCGACCATCGAATACATCCTGCGCGAAGACATCTACAACGGCTCCTACGACAAGTTCGACGAGATCTTCGCCAGCTTCGAGAAGATCCTCTTCGTCGGGCACAGCCACACGCCCTGCGTCATCAACGAGGACCTCGACTACGTCCACCCCAAGGAGATCGACCACGGCTTCACCTACACGCGCGACAAAAAGAAGCTCATCGTCAACGTGGGCTCGGTCGGCCAGCCGCGGGACAACGACACCCGCTCCTGCTACGTCGTCGTCGACGCGAACACGGTGACCTTCCGTCGCGTGGAGTACGACGTCGACTCGGTGGTGGAGAAGATCAAGGCCGTGGACCGCCTCTCGGACAACCTCGGCCTGCGCCTGAAGAGGGGCGTTTGAGCTTCGCCCTGCGGGTGGCGGCGACGCGCCCCGCGGTCACCGCCCAGGCCCCGTAGGGCCTCTCCTGGGTTTCGCAGGCCGCGGCCCGCCGCGGATCAGGCGAGGAGCTCGCGAACGGCTCGCACCACCCGTTCGACCTCGGCGTCGGTCAACTCGGGGAACATGGGCAGGCTGAGCACCTCGCGAGCGGCGCGCTCCGCCTCGGGGAGGCTGCCCTCGCGCAGGCCGAGATGGGCGTAGGCGGGCTGGAGGTGCACGGGACGGGGGTAGTGAATGCCGGTGCCGATCCCGCGCTCTGCGAGGCGCTCGACGAGCCAATCGCGCCGCGGGTGCCGAACCACGAACTGGTGCCACACGTGCCCGCGCCCCGGTCGGGGGGTGGGGAGGACCAGCTCGTCGAGCCCCGCGAGCCCTTCCCGGTAGGCGCGGGCGATGGCCTCTCTGCGTTCGTTCCAGTCGTCGAGGCGGGGGAGCTTGACGGAGAGGGCGGCGGCCAGGAACCCCCCCATGCGGTAGTTGAAGCCGACCCGGTCGTGGAGGTACTTCTCCCTCTGCGCGTGGTCGCGCAGGCGGCGGATGAGGGCAGCCGCCTGCGGATCGTTGGTGCTCACAGCCCCGGCGTCCCCCGGAGCGCCCAGGTTCTTGGAGGGGTAGAAGCTGAAGCAACCGGCGAGGCCGAACCCCCCGACCGCGCGGCCCTGGTAGGTGGCGCCCTGCGCCTGGGCTGCGTCCTCGACGAGGGCCAGGCCTTTGGCGGAGCAGAGTTCCTGGAGGACGCTCATGTCCGCGGCCTGGCCGTAGAGGTGCACGGGAAGGATCGCCCGGGTGCGTGGGGTGATGGCGGCGCGCGCGGCGGCGGGGTCGAGGCAGAAGTCCTCGGGGTCGATGTCGGCGAACACCGGGGTGGCGCCCGCGTAGCTGATGGCCCAGGCCGTGGCGATGAAGGTCAGCGAGGTGGTGATCACCTCGTCTCCCGGGCCCACTCCGGCCGCGAGGAGGGCGAGGTGCAGCGCGCTGGTGCCCGAGTTCACCCCGACGACTTCGGCCACGCCGAGGTACTCGGCGAAGGCGCGCTCGAAGGCCTCCACCGCGCGACCCGAGCTGAAGGCGCAGGAGTCGAGCACTCCGGCAAGAGCTTCGAGAAGCTCGGGGCGAAGGGCCTCGGTCTGGCGGCGAAGGTCGAAGACGGGGACCGGCGCGGGCGACGTGTTCATGGGGACCTTCTATCACGCGGTCCGGCGGGTCGGAGCCCCACGGCGGTCACCGCGCCGCGACTCAGGCGGAGCAACACCTCGCCGCCGACCGCACCCAGCGCGCTGTCCAGGAAGGCCTCGATGTCCTGCGAGACGGGAGACTCGCCGCCGCGGGCGAAGTGGCCCAACCAGCGGCGCGCAAGCTGGTCCTTGAGGGCGAGACGCTCCTCGTCGAGGAGGGCGCGCTCGAGCGCGCGGCGGGCGGAGAGCAGGAGTTCGAAGGCAGGGGCCTCCCAGGCAATGCGGCGCCCCGAAGAGGCTTCGCAAACGAGGCGGCGCCCCACACCTTGCCGGCGCCCGAGGCGCGTCGCGCGCAGGAAGAGGCTCACCCCGTCGAGACGGTCCCCCCAAGCCGCAACGGGAAGCCCGCGCTCGAACTCGACGATGAACTCCTCGGGCAGGTCGTCCACCTCCTCCGGTGCGGGCAAGTTGGGGTAGAGCTCGGGAGGGAGCTCCTCCCAAGGGTCGTCCAGCGCTCCACCCGTGATGCGCGTTCCCCAGAGGGCCTCCCGCACGCAGTAGGGGCTCGGGTCGGACGCGGGGCAAGGCAGACCGCGCTCGCGCAAGCCCCTGCGCATGGCCTCTTCGCTGGGTCCCTCGATCTCCAGCCTCCCCGCGGCCTGGGGGCCGGAGGGCCCGGAGAGGGCCCGGCCGGCGCCACGCAGGAAGGCGACCACCGCTCCCTCGCCCGCCTCGGCGGCGAGTTCGGCACCTCGGAGGAGGCGGACACGCTCCTCGGCGGCCTCCCACAAGGGGGGAAGGTTGCTCTGAGGCCACGCGCTGCGCAGCACCCCTCGGAGTCCTTCTCCGTAGACGCGCTCGCGCATGTCCTCCTGGTAGACCTCCGCGGCCCCCAGGCCACGGGCCTGCTCCTCGAGCGCCTCCTGAGGGTCTCCGAAGCTGCTCGTGTCGAGGAGGGCCGCCAGGACGCGATGCCCGAGTTCGACCACGCGAGCCAGCAGGTAGCAGTCCTCCAAGCGCCCCGCAAAGGGGACGACGACGGTTCGTCGTTTGCGATCCATGGCCGCGGTCTTCCTCGCTCCGTTGCAGGGGTGGCGGCGGTCTCTCGCGCGACAGTATGGCTGGGTTCGGTCTCGCGTGGCTATAGTGGAGGTCATGGCGCGAGCCGTCCCGGCCCTCTCCGTCGCTTGCTTGCTCCTCTGCGGCTGCGTGGTCGAGCGCTACGGCCCGAGCCTGCCCGTGCGACCTCCGGTCCCCCTCCAGGAATCCGTGGAGGCGCGCCTGGACTACGCGTCGATCGGCTCCGCCACGCTCGCGGCGACTTGGGAGGACGGCGAAGCCGAAGTCTACGACGGACGGCTCGCGGTTCGCGTCCCCGGCGACGACGGCCGTCCCCTTGGCGCCCCCGCGCCGCAGGACGCGGCGGCCGGGCCGCCGCCCGGGGAGGTTCAGGTGCGCTTCGAGTACTGGCGCTCGAAATCCGCGGGTCCGGGACCCGCTCCGCTGGTGCTCGTCACCCCCATCCTGGGCGGCGGCAAGCGACTCGCACGCACCCACTGCCGCGACTTCGTCCGCTCCGGATTCCACGTCCTCCTCGCCTGGCGAGGAGCCAAGGTCCTGCGAGGCTCCTGGAGCCTGGAGACGATTCCCCGCTTCCTGACGCGGGCCATGGCTGCGCGCCGAGCGTTGGTCGACTGGGCGGCGCGACGGCCGGAGGTGGACCCGGAGCGGATCGCGGCCTTCGGCATCAGCATGGGGGGCATCCTGACCAGCGTCCTCGTGGCCGTGGAGCCCCGGATCCACTCGGCGGTCATCGCCCTCGCCGGCGGCGACCTGCCGCGGGTCCTCACGGTGAGCGACGAGGGGCGGCTGGTCCGCTTCCGAGAGCGCAAGCAGCACGAGCTGGGGCTCGACCCGAAGGGGTACGAGGCCGCCCTGCGGCGCGTGCTCTGGACCGACCCCCTGCAGCTCGCGCCGAGCGTGGACCCCCGCAGGGTGCTCCTCGTCACGACGCGCTACGACTCGGTGGTCCCCCCCGACTGCCAGCAACGCCTGTGGGTGGCCCTCGGACGCCCCCTGCGCTACGACCTGCCCACCGGACACTACGGAGGCATCGTCTACCTGCCCTACGTGACCGAGATCGTGGTCGACTGGCTGCGGGAGCGCTTCGCGACCGGCGGCTAGGAGGCGCTCGCGGGGCGCGGCCCCACCGCCGGGTCGAAGCATGGAGCCGCTGGCCCCGGCGAGCTACCCTAGGAGGGTGACCGCGGTCGTCACCGTGTCGGGGACCGTCTACGGCAACTTCCTCCTGGAGAAGGGGGAAGGGTTCACCATCGGACGCTCCCTCCAGACCGACCTCTCCATCGACGACCTGCGGATCTCGCGTCGGCACTGCCGCATCCAGCACGAGGAGCGCGGCGTCACCGCCACCGACCTACGCTCGGCCAACGGCACCTACCTCAACGGCCAGCGGATCCAGAAGGTCCTCCTCCGCCAAGGCGATCGCCTGCAGCTTGGCAACGCCGAGCTGGAGTTCTCGGTCAGCTACACGAACGAGGACCCCCTCGACCAGAGTTACACCTGCGAGCGCTGCAAGCGGGAAATCTCGCTCATGACCTTCGCCGAAGGCCAGGTCATTCAAGTCGAGGAGCGGTTCATCTGCCCTCAATGCCGCGAGAAGGAGAGCACCCCCGAATACACCCTCGTCGAACTCGACATGATCAAGCGCCTCCGGCAGGAGGGCTTCGAGGTGCTCGAGAAGCTGTCCATCTCGGGGATCGTCCCCATTTACAAGGCCCGCAAGACATCCCTGGACCAGCTCGTCGCCCTCAAAGCGCTGCCCCTCTCGAACATGGTCAGCCGCAAGAAGATCTCTCGCTTCGCGCAAGAGGCGAAGGCCCAGGCGCGCCTGCGGCATCCCAACGTGGTCGCCATCTACGACGTGCGGCAGTGCGAGGAACTGATCTACATCGTCATGGAGCTCATCGAGGGCGAAACGCTCCTGCAGATGGTCGAGCGCTCGGGGAGTCGGCTGGCGGTCAAGGACGCCTTGCGCGTCACCTACCAGATCAGCAAAGCCCTCGCCCACGCCCACGAGAAGGGCATCGTCCACCGCGACGTGAAGCCGAGCAACATCATGATCTGCCCGGACGGGACGGCGAAGCTCATCGACTTCGGCCTGGCCAAGAACTTGTTCGAGGTCACCAGCGGGATCACCTCCGACGGCGAGACCTTGGGCACCTTGGGCTACATGGCCCCAGAGCAGCTCAAGACCGCCAAGCTGGCCGACTACCGAGCGGACATCTACGGGCTGGGCGCCACCCTCTACCATTGCCTCGCCGGGCGACCGCCCTTCCTGGCGACGACCGAGAGCGGCCTCTTCGAGGACATCGCCAACGGTCCGCCCTTGGACAAGCTCTTGGGGGTTCCCCTCAACGTGGTGTCGCTCATCGTGCGCATGATGCAGCGCAACCCCGACGACCGCTTCCAGAACCTTGCCGACGTGCAAGCAGCCATCGAGCAACTCGTGACCGAAATGACCGGCATCGCGGCCGACTCCACGAACGTGGAGTTCCTCCTCAAGTGCCGCGAGGAGGAGTCGGACTTGCTACAGACCTGGCGGGTGAAGGGGCGCCGGCCCACGAGTTCCTTCCTGGGCTCCTTCCGCGAAAGCGAGCTGATCGAGTTCATGCAGATGCTCGAGTTCAACCAGAAGACCGGCGTGCTCAACGTGGCGACGCAGAAGGTGCGGGGGAGGATGGTGATCGCCCAGGGGCGCATCGTGCGGGCCGAAGCCGGGCGCGTTCGCGGGCCCGCCGCGGTGGAGGCGCTCGTCGGCCAGCCCAGCGGCGACTTCGAATTTACACCCGGCGAGGTGCTGGAGGCGCGGGAGTGCGACCTGAACATCTCCCGCGCGCTCCTCAACGCGATGCGCCACCGCGACGAGGGCCGCCGCAGCTGAAGACCCCTGCGAGGCCGGAGGGGCTCGCTCGGCCGGTCGGACCGCAGCGCCTTCGCGACCTCGGGGAACTCCGCGGCCCCCTCCGCACGGCCGAACCCGAACTCGCGACGGCAGGGTCGCCGCAGAGGAAGAGCGCGCCCGAGATCTCCCTCTGCAGAACGCGGCCCCGTCGGCCGAAGAGAGGGCGTGAGCGGCGCGGATCGAGCGACTCCCTACCTCCCCGAACTCATGGCCGGCCTCTCGTCGCAACGGGTTCCTCGCCTGCCCGTGCAAGGCGTCTGCGGCGACTCGCGGCGCGTTCGGGCCGGAGACGTGTTCGTGGCCGTCCGGGGGACGAGAGTCGACGGCGCGCGCTACGCTGCGGAAGCGGTCGCGCGCGGGGCCGTGGCCGTGGTGGCGGAGCGCCCCCTCGCGGGGCTCGGCGTTCCCTGCCTGGTGGTCCAGGACGCCGCAAGCGCGCTGGGACACCTCTGCGACCGCCTGCGGGGGCGCCCGTCCGCGGCGGTTCGGGTAACCGGCGTCACCGGCACCAACGGCAAGACCACGACGAGCTTCCTCCTCGCCGCGCTCTTCGAGTCCGCCGGGCAGCGCTGCGGGCTGCTGGGGACGGTCGTCAACCGCGTGGGCGGACGCCCACGGCCGGCCCGCATGACCACCCCCGACGCCCCCGAACTCCACGAGGCCCTTGCCGCCGCTCGGTCCGCCGGAGAGCGGGACCTGGTCATGGAGGTCTCGTCGCACGCGCTGGACCAGCGACGGGTGGCGGGCGTGCGCTTTCGCTGCGGCGTGTTCACGAACCTCACCCGCGACCACCTCGACTACCACGGCAGCCTGGAGCGCTACCTGGACGCCAAGGCGCGCCTTTTCGAACTCCTTCCTGCCGACGGCGTGGCCGTGCTCAACGCCCGCGACCCGGCCAGCGAGGTGCTCGCGGCACGCACGACCGCCCATGTGCTCCGCTACGACCCGGGCGGGGCGCGACTCCCGGCAAAGGCAGACGTCGCCGCGCGGGTGCTGGCCGAGGACCTGTCGGGGACGGAACTCGACCTGCGGCTCGGGAGTCGACGGCGCAGGCTCCGCCTCCCCCTGGTGGGACGGTTCAACGTGGAGAACGCCCTCGCCGCGGCCACCGCGGCTTGGGCACTCGGCTGCGACGGCGAGGAGGTGCTTGCGGGCTTGCGTCGGGCCCCGGGGGTGCCTGGTCGCCTGGAACGGGTCCCCGCCCCCGCAGGCCCCACCGTACTGGTGGACTACGCGCACACGCCGGACGCCTTGGGGCGGGTGGCGGAGACCCTTCGGCCACTCGTTCCGGCGGGAGGACGCCTGATCGTGGTCTTCGGCTGCGGCGGCGATCGAGACCGCGGGAAGCGCCCCCTCATGGGAGCAGCGGCGGAGGCGGCCGCCGACCTGTGCGTGGTCACCTCGGACAACCCGCGCAGCGAAGAGCCGGAGGCGATCATCGCCGAGATCCTCGCGGGGCTTCGCGCACCGAAGCGGGCCCGCGTCCACCCGGACCGCCGGGAAGCCATCGGCGCCGCCATTGCCGCTGCCCGTCCCTCCGACCTGGTGCTCATCGCAGGCAAAGGCCACGAACGCGAGCAGATCGTCGCAGGAACCGCGTTGCCCTTCGACGACCGAGAGGTGGCGGCCGCGGCGCTGCGCGAGCGGGCTCGGCGCGCCGCCTGAGCGTTCGGCGCGAAGTTCCCCCGCGCTCGCAGACAGGGGTCGCCCCGTTCGCCATCGGGCCAGGCCACGGGCGGCGGCAACCCCCCCACGTCCCGCGACCCGGAGTCGCGGTCAGCGAGTAGACTGGCGCCGTGGAGCTGAGTCGAGACGCCGAGGACGCCCTCTTCGCGCTCTTCGCGGTCCGAGATGGCTTCGTCTCCGAGGGGGCGGTCGAACGAGCCCTCGCGCGCCGAGGAACCGGAGCCGAGGGGAAGAGCCTGCAGCGGCTCCTCGTCGAAAGCGGGGCGCTGACCCTCGAGCAAGCGCACGCCGTGAAGGAGCGCCTCGACCCCGAGGTCATCCCCGGCTACCGCATCGAGGGCGAGGCGGGCCGCGGGGGCATGGGGGTCGTCTACCGCGCCCGGCAACTCTCCATGGATCGCCCGGTGGCCGTCAAGATCCTTTCCCGGCGCCTCTCGAAGGACGAGGCCTTCGTGGCGAAGTTCCTCGCCGAGGCAAAGGCCGCCGCGAAGCTGAATCACGAAAACGTGGTCTCTGCCATCGACGCTGGGGAGGCGGGCGGCCTCCACTACTTCGTCATGGAATTCGTCGACGGAGAGTCGGTCGCCGACCGCCTCGATCGCGGCGAAGTCTTCGACTACGAGCGGGCCTTCGCGATCGCCGAGGACGTCGCCATGGGCCTCGCCCACGCACACGCCGCCGGCCTCGTCCACCGGGACGTCAAGCCGGAGAACATCATGCTCACCGCCGACGGGCGGGCAAAGCTCTGCGACCTCGGCCTCGCCAAGCCCGCACAGGAGGCGGGAACGGGCGAAAAGTCGGCGACGACGGAAGGGACGCCGTACTACTGCTCTCCGGAGCAGGCCCTCGGCCGGACCGACATCGACCCGCGCAGCGACATCTATTCGCTCGGGACCACCCTCTACCACATGCTCACCGGCGAACCTCCCTACGACGGGGAGACGGCCCGCGCGATCATGGCCAAGCAAGTGCGCGAACCCTTCCCGGACCTTGACGCCAAACTGGCTGCGGTTCCGGAACCGTATCGGCGGCTCATCGAGGCCATGGTCGTCAAGGATCGCGAACGCCGCCTACCAAGCGTGCGGGCTTTCGAGGAGCGCCTCTTGCAGGCCCGCAACGCGCGCGGAAACGGGGTTGCCCAGCGCACGCGCAGGTCGCGCGCAAGCGTCGCAGGCCTCGCCGGCCTTGCTGCCGCGTGCCTCGGCGTGGGCGGCGGGGTGCTCCTGGCGCTCTTCGGAGGCGGGGAGGGGGCCGTTTCCGAGACCGGCAGGTCCGGCGAAGGGGCGGAGGGAGCGGGTGCGATCGCGTCGAGCACGGCGGGGGAGCCGGCGCCCGCCGTGGGAGGAGGAACTGCTCCGGACCGCGTGCCCGCTCCCCCTCAGGGTACGGGGGGCGCCGACCTGGACGTCGAGCCTCAGCCCGTCGCGGGAGGCGACGAGGGGGATCCGGAGCTGAAGGAGGCCCGCGCACTGTTCCGCAGCGCACGCGAATACCAAGACCGGCACCCCGACGACCCCTGGGGGGCTCGGGATCGGTTCGCTCGCGTCGTCTCCCGCTTCCCGGCCTCCCCCGTTGCTCGGCAGGCCGAGGCCGAAATGGACGCCCTCGCAGAGTCGCTGCAGGAGGCCGCGACGAGCGCCCTCGGGAGGCTCGCGCAGGAGGTGCTGCGCCAACTGGACGCAGGCGACTACCGCGCCGCCCTGGAGGAGGTGAACGCCTTCGCAGCGCGGTGGAAACCTCGACACGTTCCGCAGTTGGCAGCGCGCTTGGCCCGGCTGCGCGCCTCGGTCACCGAGCAGGCGGACGCGCGGCTGAAGACTGCCCTTGCGCGCGTGGACGCGGGCGAGGAAGCCGCGTATGCCGAACTGGAGCAGCTCGCGGAGGTGCTCCCGGAAGGTCCGCTCGCCGAGCGCGCCCGCAAGCGCCTGGTCGAGCGCGCGCGAGCGAACGCACGCGCGCTGCGAGCGCGTGCGCGCGACCGCGCCTTCCAGACGCTGCGGGAGGGGCACCCCGACGCCGCTCGACGGCTCCTCGAGGACGCCCTCGGGGATCCGGCCTCGGCGCCCGCCCGGGAACTCCTGGAGCGGGACCTCGCCGATCTCGCCTCGTTCGAAGAGGCGCGCCGCGCGTACGCCGCTGCGCTGCGAGCCCTCCCCCGGGCCGGCCCCACCGAGTTCCCCTTGGCGGACGGGCAGGCCCTGCGAGGCCACTGGATCTCGGTCGACGAGAAGGAGTGGGTCGGCGACTTCGAACTCGATGGTGGGGGCGTCCGCCGCGTCCCGCTCGCCGAAGCCCGCGCCGACTGGTTGGTCCGGCTCGGGTTGCCCGCCGGCAAGGGCCGCGCCAACGCCCTCCTCCTCCTCGCGCGCGGGGCACCGCAGGCAGCGCGCGCCGCACTGAAGGCTTGGGAGGCTGCCACGGGACGGCAGGATCCGGAACTGTCCGCGCGGGTCGCAGCCGAGGCCGACCGTCTCGCCGAGGAGCGGGCCCGGCTGTGGCTGGATCGTGCGCTGGCGCCCGGCCGACCGCCCGCAGAGGTCGTTGCGGAACTCAAGGCTCCCCCCAGGGCGGTGCGCCGCGCCGATGCCTATCGGCGGCGCTTCGAGGAACTGAAGGTGCGCTACCGCGAGGCGCGCGCGCAGCAGCTCCGCGAAACCCCTGGGAGCTTGTTCCGGGGCCAGGTCTCCTTCGATCGAAAGGGGAGAGTGACCCTCGAATACGACTTCGCTGCGCCCGAGCAGGCGGAGGACTTCGTCCTCGACCTGCAAGTGGCGCCCCGCTCGCGCCGCGAGGTGCGGGACGGGGAGTTGATCGTGAGCGGCAAGGTCCTCCACGTGGCGCGCTTCGCGGGAGGGGAGATCAAGCTGGACCTGCGGGCCACGCCCCGCGCAGGGGGCGCCGCCAACGTCAACCTCCTCATCGGCAGCGGCCCCGGATGGCGCGGGCACCTGGCGGGAGGCGGCTTCCGTTACGGGACCATGAAGGAAATCAAGATCGACGCTGCGGCACGGAAGAAGGGAGGCTACGTCGTGGACCTACCGGCCAACGTCTTCCTGCCCCTCGACGGCCTCGCTCCGAGTCCTCGCATGCGCGGCGTGTTGGCTGCGGAAGCGAAGCCGCAGCTCAAGCCGCGGCGAACACGCTTCGTCCTCCAGCGGACCAGCAAGGGCAAGGTGCGCTTCAAGATCGGCAGCCGCACGATCTACGCCGTCGAACCGACTGCGGGCTGGGACGCTCCCGGGGCGATCGGCTTCAGCCCGTTCGCCTCCGAGGTGGCCATCGACGAGCTGGTCGTCAAGGGAATCCTCGATCCAGGCTGGACGGAGGAGCGCGCCGCGGCCGTCGCCTCGTCCGAAGCCGAGGCCCTCCCCGGACCAGAGCAGCGTTGAGCTGGAGGCCTCCGGGCCCCCCCGACCCTCCGTCGCCCGACCTCCCTCGATTCCCCCCGGGGTGGGTTTGGCTCTGGTGCCCCCTCTGAGGCAAAGGTAGGATCCGCCGGCAGGAGTAGAGCCTTGGCGGAGACGACTTCAGGAGAACTCAGCTTCGAAGGGCCCATCGTCGAACTGCAGCGGAAGATCGAGGAACTGGAGAGCTTCGCGGCCTCCACCGAGATCGACCTCTCCGGGCAAATCGACCAGTTGAAGGCGCGGTGCATCGAACTCCAGAAGGAGGTCGTGGCGAACCTCAGCGCCTGGGAACGGATCCAACTCGCTCGACACCCCGGGCGGCCTCTGTTCTCGGACTACCTCGCGAACCTGTTCGAAGAGCCCCTCGAATTGCATGGCGACATGGCCTTCGGTGACGACCACGCCATCTACACGGGGCTGGCCAAGTTCCAGGGGCGCTCGGTGTTGCTCGTGGGCCACCGCAAGGGGAAGAACACCAAGGAGCGCATCCGCTGCAACTTCGGGAGCGCACATCCCGAGGGCTATCGGAAGGCCCTCGCGAAGATGCGCCTGGCCGAGAAATACCGCATTCCGATCCTCACGTTCATCGACACTCCGGGGGCCTACCCCGGAGTCGGGGCCGAGGAGAGGGGACAGGCGCAGGCCATCGCCCGCAACATTCTCGAGATGTCGCGCCTGCGGACTCCCATCGTGTGCCTCGTGATCGGCGAAGGCGGGAGTGGTGGCGCTCTGGGAATCGGCGTCGGCGACCGCTTGTTGATGATGGAGAACGCCTACTACTCGGTCATTTCTCCCGAAGGTTGCTCCTCGATCCTCTGGAAGTCTGCGGACCATGCGCCGCGGGCTGCCGCCATCCTCAAGCTCACCGCCAAGGATCTGCTGCGCTTCCGGATCATCGACGAGATCGTGGCCGAACCTCCGGGCGGCGCGCAGACTTCCATCGGCGCAGCCTGCCGCCTCGTCGAGGAGGCGCTCGCGCGGCAACTCGAGGAGGTGTGCCGCCTGCCCACCGAGCGACTCCTGGAACAGCGCTACGAGAAAATCCGTCGCATCGGAGTGTTCCTCGAGGACGGCGCTCCGAACTTCGTCCCACCGCCCGAGGAAGAAGAGGAACCTGCGGCTCGGTAGGCCCCCGGGTCGCGCTGGACCGTGCTGCCCCGCCTGGGCCGCGAAACCCGGCGCCCCGACTTGGATGGTCGCGGAAGGGGACGCCACGGACTTCCTGCCGCCTCGGCGGCCGGAGTTCTGCTGTGGAGAACACCGACGGCGGCCGTCGCCGCCCGGCCGGAAGGTTGCGGGGTCCCCTCGTGCCTCGCAGCGGCTTCGCCACGGAGTTCGGGCCCGACCTCCGCCCTTCCGGGCAGGCGCCGCGCCGAGAACTCAGGGCTCCGCTTCGTCGAACCCCGCGGCGGCTTCGGCACCCGCCTCCTCGGTCGAGACGCCGGGATCGGCGGGTCGGCCGAAGGCGCGAGTCGGTTCCTCCTGGTTCTCGCGAAGGGCCTTGGCCTCCTCGCTCTCGAGCCAGGCGCGCAGGTCTTGCTCGACCTCGGCGCCGCAGGCGTAGCGTTCCGAGAGGTCACGGGCGAGCAGGCGGTTGATGACGGCTACGAGGCCGGGGCTGAGGTCCGCGCGGAATTCGGTGGGATCAGGAGTAGGGCCCGAAACGATGCGCTTGAAGATCTGGTAGGGAACGACACCCGAGAAGGGGCGGCGGCCCGTCACGACCTCGAAGAGGCTCACCCCGACGGCGAACAGGTCGCTGCGTTCGTCGGCCTTTGCGCCCTCGATCACCTCGGGCGCCACGTAGTAGGAGGTCCCCAGGGCGTATCCGGTGTCGGTGAGGCTGCTCGCCTCGTTGACCCGTTTGGCGAGACCGAAATCGACGAGTTTCACCTTGCCGTCCTCGTGGCGACGAATGATGTTCGCCGGCTTGACGTCGCGGTGAACGAGGCCCTGGTCGCTGAGGTCCTGCAGCGCGCGAGCGACTTGGGCGAAGACTTCTGCCGCCTCCACCTGGCCCAGGGGCCCGTCGCGGAGAACGATGCGGTCGAGGGAGTCGCCCTCGACCGCCTCCATGACGAGGAAGTAGCGGCCGGCGTCGTAGCCGTGATCGAGGACGCGCACCACGTGCTCCGAGTGGAGGCCCGCGAGCACACGGCACTCGCGCAGGAACCGAGCGATGGCAGTCCGGTTCTCGGAGAGCCGTGGGGCGAGGATCTTCAAGGCGACCGGCAAGTCGTCTTCCCGGCGGATGGCCTTGTAGACCGTCCCCATGCCCCCGCGACCGAATTCGCGGGTGACCACGTACTTGTCGAAGAAGTAGCGCGGGCTGGCCGCGGCCTTGATCTGGGGGCGGGTGTCGTCATCAGCGAGGCCTTCGTCGCCTTCGCTGCGCGCGGTGCGTGCGGTGGGGGGAGGGGGCGCCGGCTCGTCGGCCTTGCGTAGGAAGTCCCGCTCGCGCAGGAGGATGGAGATCTTCGCCAGGAGTTCGCTCGTGCGGTAGGGCTTGACGAGGTAGTCGTTGGCACCGGCCTCGAAGCCTGAAACGATGTCCTCCTCCTCGCTGAGCACCGAGACCAGAATGATGGGCAGACGCCGCTTGTCGAAGGTCTCCCGCAGCTTCCGAGTGAGTTCGAGGCCATCCAGCCGCGGCATCTGAATGTCCGAGATCACCAGGTCGGGGGGATCGGCGAGGACGTGTTCGAGGGCGTGCGCGCCATCCGGATGCTCGCTCACCTCGAAGCCCTTGCTGCGCAAGAGCCGCAAGGCGAACCGCCGAACGACTTCGCTGTCTTCGACCAGGGCAATGCGTGCGCTCACGGAGCCTTCCGCAAGCACGACCATACCCGCCACGGGACCGTGACGGAAGGCACCCCTGGCACCGCAGGTGCTTCGGGGGTAGCGTAGCTGCGGTGAAGCTGCTCCGAATCGAGGGAGAGGACGGGGCGGCGAGCGGGCTCGACCGCCTCCTCGCGGACCTGGGCCATGAGGTGCGCATCGAGCCAGCGCCGGCGGCGTGGGAGTGGGTCCGGGCGCGCCGGGTCGACGCCGTGCTCTGCCCCCTCGCCGCGGACCCACCCCTGCTGGAGGAAGTCCGGCGCCGCTCGCCCCAACTGCCGCTCATCGCCTACGGGGAGGACGCGACCGCCTTGGCGGCCGGCCGAGCCTTCGCCCGGGGAGCGCTCGGTTACGTCGCCCTGAGCACGGGCGGTGAGCTGTCCCGCGACATGGCCGAGGTCCTCGAGGACCTCCTGGCCCGCGCGGCGGCGAGGGCGCGGGTCGAGGCCGAACGCGTCGAAGTCCTGCGGGAGAACCAGCGCCTGAGCAAGTTCTACGCCGACGTCATCGACAGCGTTCGCCAGGGCATCGTGGTCATCGACCACGAGGGACGCATTCGGCTCCGAAACCCCGTGGCAGCGCAAATCCTCGGCGAATCGGACGTCGCGGGAAGACTCGACGGAAGCGCGGCCCCCAAGCTGCTGGCCTTGTTGGTGGAGACGCTCAGTTCCGGAGAGACCCAGGCGGACACCATCGCCTACGAGGCCGAGGAGCAGCGGGTCGTCCTCGACGTGTCGGCTTCGGTCTTGAGGGGGGCCGACGGGAAGGCAGCCGGCGCCGTGGCCGTGGTCGCGGACCGATCCACGGAGCGGCTGCTCGAGCGGCAGCTCGTTCACCAGGAGCGCCTCGCCACGCTGGGGAGCCTCCTGGCTTCCATCGCGCACGAGATCAACAACACCCTCACCAGCGTCACCGGCTGCGCGGAAATGGGCCTCGAACTCGCCGAGACGGCGGAGAAGGCCGCCGACGACGCGCCGCCGGGGCCGGCGAGGGACCAACTGCGGGAGCTCGGCGCCGAGATCCGCATGATCTTCGACATGGTCCTCGACGCCGGGATCAGCGCCCAGACCATCGCCAACAACATGCTCCAGTATTCCCGACAGGGGCCTACGTCGCACCGCGTGCGCGAGAGCGTCAATCGCCTCATCGAGAAGACCATTGGCCTCATGGGGAAGCATCTCGGAACCGACAAGGTGGAACTCGACCTAGCCCTCGACCCCAGCCAGCCGCAGGTGCGCATCGAACCGGCGAAGCTCCAGCAGGGACTGATCAACCTCATCGTGAACGCCGTGCATGCCTTGATGGAAGTAGAGCCCGAACGGCGCCGGCTCCGGGTGTCCACCGGCACCGAGGGCGACTACGTGGTCATCGCGGTGACCGATGAGGGGCCGGGCATTCCTGCGGCGCGGCTCGAACGCATTTGGAAGCCCTTCTTCACCACCAAGGGGCACGGCACGGGCCTCGGCCTCTACATCACCCGCCGGGTCATCGAAGAACTCGGTGGACGCATCGAGTGCGAGAGCGAGGTTGGAGCGGGCACCTGCTTCAAGGTGCATCTGCCCCTGGACCGCGGGACCCTACCGGCGGAGCGCTGAGGATGCCCAGCGATTCCTCGCCTGCGGCTTCTCGACTCCCTGCGGCAGAATGTCGAAGCGTGCTCATTCGTTCGCGCCCGAAGGTCGTCTTTCTCTACCCGACCTTCCTGGTCGCCCTGTTGGCCGGTTTCTGGACTCTGGCGAGCATGCAGGCGGGCGCGAGCCTCGAAGAGGTGAGCCTCACCCCAGGGCGCATCTTCTGGTGGTGCTTCGCCATCAACCTCGTGGGTCTCGGATTCGACTTCACCCGGGGGGAATTCGTCGCGCTTGTCCTCTTCTTCGCCTTCATCTCGGTTTCGGTCGTCCTCCTCGACGAGCGATTCGGGTTCGTGGCACCCTTCCGACAGGCGCTGGCGACCATCCAACTGCGAGCCCACCCGCACTTCTACTTCCTCCTCGCGGCCGCGCTCGGCCTCGTCCTCTGTGGCGTGTGGTGCGCAGGCTTCTTCGACTACTGGGAGATCTCGCACAACGAGATCCTTCACCACCGCGGACTCCTGGGCGATCTCGAACGCTTCCCCGCGCCGAACCTGCGCCTGACCAAGGAGATCACCGACCTGTTCGAGTATTCCCTCTTCCTCCCCCTGGGCGGTGCTGGGAGGATCGTACTCCACCCCCACGGGAGCAACCGGTCGGTCGTCTTGGAGAACGTGATCGGCGTGAACCGCATCGAGACCCGCATCCAGCGGATGCTCGCGAGCTTGCAGGTGAAGGTGGACCCCGGCGGCCACCACCCGGCGGAGGAGTAGGCTTGAAGCACTGGTGGAGGACCCTGGGGCTCCAGGGGCAGATCTTGATCGTCGTGCTCAGCGGATTGCTGCTCAGCGTGTCCGTGCTCACGACCCTCGGCTCGAGCGGCTGGTTGAGCGGCACCACCTCGTGGATCGTGGCGGCGACGGTACTGGTCGTCCTCAACCTACTGCCCGTGCTCTGGATCGTGCGGGTCTCGGTGGTCGAGCCGGTGAACCGCCTCGCGAGCCTGGCCAGCGATCTGGCCCGCGACGGCGACCTGGCCAAGGCCCGCACCGCCATGGACCGCCTCACCCTCGGGCAAGAGATGGCGGGACAAGGGAACGAGGTGCACGAACTGCTCATCGGGCTCAACGAGCTGCTGAGCAGCCAAGAGAGCCTTGCTGGCCAGGCGCGGGCCATCGCGGCGGACGACCTGTGGAATTCCTGCTTCGACGACCAGGACCTACGCGGCGACCTGGCCGAAGCCTTCGGGCAGATGATCCACATGCTCCGAGACCTGTCGGTGCGCGTGAACCGCATCGCTCAGGGCGACCTGTCGATCCCCGACGATCCGCGGCTGCGCACGGGGAACCTCGGATCGGCCTTCTACGGGATGACCGAGAAGCTGCGCCTCCTCTTCGACCAGCTCCATACGGCCAACACCAAGATCGACTCCTCCTCGCGCCATCTCCAGAACGCATCTCGAGACCAGGCTGCCTCGGCGACGCAGCAGGCCGCGGCGATCACCGAGACCATGGCCACCATGGAGGAGCTCGCCGCCTCCTCGGGACACATCGCCGACATCGCCAAGAACGTGGTCAGCCACGCGGAACAGGCGCTGAAGAGCGCGGAGGTCGGGAACCAGGCGGTCGTCGACGTGGGCGAAGGGATGGACGACATCGTCGTCGCCACCCAAATGGGCGCGCAGCGCCTCCTCGAGCTTGGCGAGAAGTCGCGCTCCATCGGAAAGGTCGCCGACCTGATCACGGGCATCGCCGAGCAGTCGAAGTTCCTCGCGCTCAACGCCGCCATCGAAGCGGCTCGCGCAGGAGAGGCGGGCCGCGGCTTCGCCGTCGTCGCCGAGGAGGTGCGCAACCTGGCGAACCACGTCGTGGAGTCCACCGCAAACATCGAGGGGCTCATCGCCGAAATCCAGACGGAGATCAACGCAGCCGTCCTCGCTTCCGAGGAGGGCGTAAAGCGCGCCGAACACGGTCGCGAGCTGGCACGGCGTGCTCAAGAGAGCCTGGTGACCATTACCGGCGTCACGAAACGCTCCACCGACGCGGCGCGACAGATCGAGCTCGCCACCAACCAGCAGCGGAGCGCCAGCACCCAGGTCGCAGCGACCGTTCGCGAGGTCGCGGGGGCCTCCGAGGAGGTCGCCAGCGGAGCCAAGCAGGTGACCGAGCTGTCGAGCGAACTCGCCGTCTTGGCGCAAGACCTCAAGGGTGTCCTCGAGACCTTCAAGACCGACGCAGCGACCCAGCGGTCGGGAGCGTAGGCCGCCGTGACCGCGGACGACGAACGGACGGACGCGCCCCTCGACGAGCTCCTTCGCGAGGGCGAGGAGGCCCGCGCGGCGGATGCGGGTGCGGCGGTGCGGGGCGCGGAGTTCCAGATCATCCGCTTCCTCTGCGGAGGCAAGCCCTTCGCTGTCCCCATCGAAAACGTCGTCCGAACGGAGCGGGTGCCTCCGGTGACGCCGGTCCCGCGTGCGCCGAGTTGGGTGCGGGGGATCGCCAGCCTGAGGGGCGGGGTGGTGTGCATCATCGATCTCCCCGCGCTCCTCGAGGAGGGAGACGGCGAAGCGTCGACCAGGGAGGCGCGGAGCCTACTGGTGCTCGGCGAAGGAAGGCGCGACGTCGCGGTGTTGAGCGACTCCTTGCCCGATTTCGAGCGCGTCTCAGCGGGAGAGACCTTCGTGCCCGCCGAGCGCCACGGGGGGATCTACGCGCGTGCCATCGAGCGCGAGGGCACGCTCGTGGGAGTCCTCGACGTGCCTCGCCTCTTCGCGCGGCTCGAGGAGTTGTTGGTGCGTGAGTGCGGGTGAGGCGGCGCCCGGTCGCGAGGTCGCGCTGATGCGCGTCGAGGTGGGGCGATACAGGGTGGTGTTCGACCTGCGCACGCTGTTGAGCGTGGAGGGACAGAGCCGCGTCGAGCACGACGCCATTCTCGGACCCATTGATTTGCGGGTGTGGCTCGGAGAGAAAGCCAGCGGCGAGGGCGAGTCGTTGCTCGTACTCGGAAAGTACGCCGTCTACCGACTGCTCGTCGATCGCGTCCGCGAGCTCGTGCACGGCGAAGTGCGGCGGGTGCATCCGATTCCGTCCTTGCTCCGCCCGCTGGCGGAGCGGACCTCGCTTCGAGGGGTCGTCGAACTGGCCGATGGCCTCGGCTTCTTGCTGGATCCACGCGCGCTCGCGTTGGCGGCGGGTTACGAGGGCTGAGGATGGAGCGCGACGAGGAGTTCCAAGAGTTCCTCGAAATCTTCCAGGAAGAGTCTCTGGAGCGGCTCGTCGCCGTTTCGCGCGCTCTCCAAGACCTGGCCGGAGGCCTTCCCGAGGCGGAGCAAAGCGAACGCCTGGACGAAGTCGACCGCGAGCTGCACACGATCAAGGGATCGGCCCGGCTGCTCGGTTTCCAGGAGCTCGCCGCCCTCGTCCACGACATCGAGAGCCTGGCCCGGGTCCAGCGAGGGCGTCGCGAACTCGAACTCGAACTTCTCGTGGAGGCCACCGACCGCCTCGCCGCGCTGGTGGAACGCGCGGCGAGCGATGGGGAGGACGTTGGCGACGAAACTCTGAGGGTGCGGGTTGCACAGACCCTCGCGGCCCTCCGCGAAGCCGCGCTCTCGGGGAAGGAGGACGCGCCGTCGGCGAAGGCCTCGTCGGACTCCGCAACGCGCAGCGGCGCCACGGAGTCTGGAAGAGCGCCGGAAGGCCCGGAGGCCCCGAAGACGGGCGAGGGGGGCCCGGAGGAGACGAGGAGCGCTGCGCAGGTCCCTCCGACGGAAATGGGGACGGAGCCAAGGGACGGGGGAGACGGGGTTGCCCTCCCCGAGCATGCACCCGTCGGCGCCGTGCGCGGAGCGCGCCCGGAGGACGAGACGGTGCGCGTTCGCGCATCGCGTCTGGCCGACCTGGACGGCATCGTCAGCGAGTTGGCGCTCTCGCGCCAGCGCCTCCACGCGCATGCCTTCCGGCTGCGTGAGATCAGCCGCAGCCTGGAGGAGGGAGCGGACCCCGGCCTGATCTTGAGCGCCTTGGGGAGGGCCGTCCAAGACTACCGGGCCGACTTGTTGGACATCCACACATCCACCAAGGCGCTCGAGCGCTTGGCGGTGGACGTTCGGCTGCGACCCGCCTCCTACCTCTTCGACCGAATCCCGCGCGAGGCGCGCGAGCTGGCTCGCAGGCTCGGCAAGCGGGTCAGGGTCCGCCTCCGGGGGGAAGAAACGGAACTCGACCGCGGGATCCTCGACAGCCTCAAGTCCCCTCTGTCGCACGTGCTGCGGAACGCGATCGACCACGGAATCGAGAGTCCCGAGCAGCGCGTCGCCGCCGGGAAGCCACCGGAGGGGCAGCTGACCGTCAGCGCGGGACAGGAGGGGAACCGGGTCGTCATCCGCATCGAGGACGACGGAGCCGGCATCGATCCACGACGCATGCGAGAAACGGCCGTGCAACGCGGGATCATCGAAGAAGCCGAAGCGGCAGCGCTCGACGACGAGTCCGCTCTGCAGCTCGTCTTCGCCGCCGGACTGACCACACGCGATGTCGCCACGCAAATCTCCGGACGCGGGGTAGGCATGAACGCCATCCGCTCCGCCGTCGAGGAACTGAAGGGCGAGGTGCGCGTGACGAGCGAAACGGGGCAGGGCACCTGCGTGCTGCTTCGTCTGCCCCTGACGCTGCTCGTGTCGCGGGTGACCCTCCTGCGCTCGGGGGGACAGCTGTTCGCCATCCCGACGGAGGCCGTTGAAGAGTCACTGCGTTCCCCTCGGGAAGGTGTTGCTCGCTTCGCCGGAAAGCCTGCCCTGGTGCGCGGGCGGACGAGCATACCCCTCGCGGAACTCGCGACCGTCCTTGGACAAGCAAAGCTCCCTCCGCCAGACTTCCTGCAGGTCGTCGTGGTGCGCCACGCAGGGGAGCGGTTGGCCCTGGTGGTCGACGAGGTGATCGAGGAGCGGTCGGTCGTCGTCAAGCCCTTGGGGTGGCCACTGGAGCGCTTGCCGTGGATCGCAGGCGCGGTGCTCATGCCCGACGGAGAGGTGGCCCTGCAACTCCACGTCCCGCAGCTCTTCGTCGGCATGCGCGGCCCGGACCCGACCGGCAGAGAGAAGGAGAAGCTCCTGGAAGGGTCGCGAAGCATTCTGATCGTGGACGACAGCATCGTTTCGCGGCAGCTCGTCGCGCGGACCGTTGCTTCGCTCGGATTCGATCCGGTGACGGCCGTCGACGGCGTCGAGGCCTGGAGCCTGCTGGAGCGGATTCGCCCGCAACTGGTCGTGACCGACGTGGAGATGCCACGCCTCGACGGGCTGGCCTTGGTGCGACGAATTCGCCGCGACGAGCGCCTGCGCGATCTCCCGGTCATCATCTTCTCCAACCGGGGCGCCGAGCAGGACCGGCACGCGGGTCTCCGGGCCGGCGCGGACGCCTACATCACCAAGGCGGAGTTCAACCAGGAGTCCTTCCGCAGCGTGATCGAGCGGATGCTATGAGCGCACGCAAGCGCGTCCTCGTTGCGGAGGACAGCCAGACCCAGCGCCAGCTGTTCGCCCGCTGCTTGGGTGGGCGTCCGGAACTCGTGGTGGTGGGGCAGGCCTCCGACGGCGAGGAAGCCGTGCGGCTCGTCGAGGACCTCGCGCCCGACGTGGTCCTCATGGACCTGCGCATGCCGCGCATGGACGGTTTGGAGGCGACGCGCCGGATCATGGAGCGACGCCCCACCCCGATCCTCCTCATGAGCGCAGCCGACAACCTGGACTCGGAGGTGGGCCTCGGCATGGAGGCCCTCGCCGCGGGCGCACTGGACCTCATCCCCAAGCCCGACCTCGGACGGCTGGAAGGAGAGGCCGGGGAAGAACTCGTCCGACGGTTGGTGTTGCTCGCCGGTGTGCCGGTCATCGCCCACCCGGGCACGGGGCTGAACCGCCTCGCCGACCGCAGCCGGCGGAGGAGGTCCACGGCCTATTTCCGACGTGCGCGTCGCGTCGTGGGGATCGTCGCTTCCACGGGAGGCCCCCGCGCACTTCAAGAAGTGCTCGGCAACTTGCCCGCAGGCTTCCGGGCTGCCGTGGTCGTCGTCCAGCACCTCGACGACGCCTTTGCGGAAGGTCTCGTCCGCTGGCTGGACGAGCACTGCCCGCTGCCCGTGACCTTGGCCGGCGACGACCAAGAGCTCTTCGAAGGGGCGGCCTATCTGTGCCCTCCCGGTCGCTACGCGGAACTCACCGAACGGCGCTGCCTCCACCTCTACACCGCCCCGGTGCCCCGCGGAGGTCACTGCCCGAGCGGGGACCGCCTCCTCTCCAGCCTCGCGCAGCATTACGGAGCGCGAGGCATTGGGGTGGTGCTCACCGGCATGGGGGACGACGGCGCTGCCGGTCTGTGCGCGCTCCGCCAGGCCGGGGGGCGAACCATCGCGCAGGACGAAGGGAGCTCCGTGATCTACGGCATGCCGCGCGAAGCCGCTCGGCGTGGTGGCGCAGCACGCGTCTTGCCACTCGGAGACATCGCGGCGGCCCTCAGCGAAATGGTCGGCGCGTGAACCGGCCCACGGAGGACGAGGAGCGGCTGTTCCGAGACTTCCTCCAGCGCAGGACGGGCTTCGCGATCCCCGAAGGACGCTGGCGCTTCCTCGCCCCACGCTTCTTCGCACGCCTCGAAGGGCGCGGCTTTTCGAGCGTGCGCAGCTACCTGCACTACCTGGAGTCGGATCGTCTGGGACGCACCGAACTCGAGGACATCTTCAGTCTGCTGACGGTTCGCAAGACCAGCTTCTTCCGCAATCCGAACAGCTACCAGGCGCTGGCGGACGAGGTCCTCCCGCGACTGGACCGGGAGCGGCCGCGCGACGCCCCCCTCGCGCTTTGGAGCGCCGGGTGCGCCACCGGCGAAGAACCCTACACCATGGCCATGGTCTGCCGGGCAACCTTCGAGCGGAGCGGGCGACCGTGCTACGTCCTCGCTACGGACATCGTCCGCGAGGCCCTCGCCACGGCTCGAGAAGCCTCCTATCCGGAGGCCAACCTAGTGGGCATCCCTCCCGAGTACCGGCGCTTCGTACGAAACGAAGGAGGACGGGGACGGGTATGCGAGGAGGTGCGGGAAATGGTGGAGTTCTCCGAACACAACCTCGTCCACGATCCACTGCCCCGCTCTGCGGTAGGGCAGTGGGACGTCCTCTTCTGCCGCAACGTGTTCATCTACTTCGAGGCGGAGCAGGCCCAAGAAATCGTGCAGCGCTTTGCCCGCGTGCTGGCCCCTGGTGGCGCCCTCTTCCTCGGCCACGCGGAGGTCATCACCGGCCTGCACGACGCCTTCGAAGTCGTGTTCTGGGGAGACACCTTCTATTACCGCCGCCGAGCGGACCCGCGCCTCCGGCCGCTTCGCAGCGCGGTTCCCCCGCCGGCGCCGCGGGTCCCCTCCCCCGCCGACGGCCTGAGTCCCGAGGAAGAAACCAAGAAGGTGTCGCGCGCGCTCCTCCCCAGGAAGTCGAACTCCAGCGCCCCAAACGCCCCTGCTCGCCGAGGCGGCGGTGTCCCCACCTCGGGTCCCGCGACCCGCAGGCTCTCCCGAGCGTTGCTTTCCCAAAAGACCCTCAGTTCGGAGACCCATCGCTGGGGAGGGGTGCGCCTGCCCCGGGAGCAGGTCCTCAAGGCCGAGCGGGCGCGCCAGGTCGGCGACCTCGAAGGCGCAGCGCGCGCCCTGCGCAGCGCGTGCGCGCAAGCGCCGCGCTGGGCGAAGCCGCGCGTGCTCCTGGCGGAGGTCTATCTGGAGCGGGGCGACGCCGCGGCGGCCCTCGAGGAATTGACCGTCGCCACCGAGGTGGAGCCGCTCTCCTACAAAGCGCACGCCCTCCTCGGGGGCCTGCACCTACGCCAGGGCGAGTTCGAGCGCGCCGAGGCCAGCCTGCGCCGGGCTCTCTACCTGGAGCCGGACTTCGTGTCCGCGCGCTACGACCTGGCCCAGACCCTGCGCGGCAGGGGCGCGACCGCGGAAGCGTGCCGCGAACTGCGCAGCTTGCTGCGCACCTTGCGCAGCCTCGACCCCGCCGGGCTCATGGTCATGACCCAGGGACTGAAGATCCCCTCCAAGGATCTCCGCTCGGTGTGCGAGCGTGAAATCAGCGAAATGGGCGGCAGCAGCGCGGACTCGGGGATTTGGCAGATCCCTCCCCCGGGCGCTTGATCGCGCTCGCTCGCCGAGCGCTCGAACCGAGCGATGGGCATCGCGCCGCGCCGCGCCGAGCGTGCGTCCTCCCCGGCGCCCGCCGTCGGGGCCGTGCGGGGTGGTGCAAGACCCAGAACCCGTGCGAATCAGGGCAGGCTCAGCCACACCCCCGCCGCGGCGGTTGCGGCGGTCGCCAGGCAAAGGAGGAGGAGCACCGGCCAGTGCGCTCGAGCCCTCTGCGGCTCTTCGCCGTCCCGAGCCCCTCGAACGGCGGCGCGGATCTCCTCCGCGAAGAGCGCCGCCGTCGCGTGCCGCTGGCTCGGGTTCTTGGACAGCGCGCGCAGAGCAACGGCGAGGAGGCGTCCCTCCAGTCCGTCCGCCGGCAGGGCGGGCCGCACGGCCTGCCGGTCCAAGACCCCGCGGAGGACCTCCGGAGGTCGCCCGCGGAAGGGAGCGCGGCCGGTCACGCCTTCGTAGAGCAGTGCCCCGAGCGCGTAGATGTCTCCGCGCGGGGTCTGCCTGCCGCCCCGGCAGCGCTCGGGCGGTGCGTAGCGAGCGTCCCCCGCCGACGGACCGGACGGGAAGAGCAAGCGTCGACCTTCGCCGTCGAAGACGGCGCCGCGCCCAAAGCCGGTCACCACGATGCTCCCCTCGAGGAGGTCCTCGGGTCGCAAGTCCCCGTGAACCACCCGGCGCTGGTGGGCGTGGTCGAGGGCGAGGGCCGCCCTGGCGACCCACTCGGCGAGGTCCTCCCGCGCGAGCGGAGGCCCCCGACGGAGACGGTCCGCGAGGCTGCGCCCTTCGCAGAGGGGTTCGGCGATCCATGGGCGCGGCAGCGCACCCAGACCGAGCACCCGCGGCAAAGCAGGGTGCTCGAGTGCGGTCCTCAGGCGCGCGTCGAGGAGAGCGCTCTGCAGGTGGGCCGTGGCGCGCGGCGTAGCGACGGAGAGCCTGCACGCGCCGTAACGCGGGTGGCGGGCCGCGAAGACCTCCCAGGCTTCGTCCGCTGACAGCGGGCGTTCGAGGACGAAATCGCCTACGGCCTGCCCCGGTTCGAGGGGCCGGGGCGGACGGCGTCGGGGGACGCGCGCAGGCAGGGGGAGGAGGCTTCCGAACTCGCGCGTAGCCTCGTCGGCGGACGCCCCCCCGCGAAGGGTGGTCTCCCGCCCAGGGACGGGGAGGACGGCGGAAAAGGCCTCGGTGGTCAGGGGCCCTGCGGTGGGAGGAGGAATGGGGACCGTGTCGGCTTCCGGATCGCAGGGAAACGGACCCCTCGCTCGCTCGAGCGCTGCATGTGGCGGGAGTGGGGCGTCGAACTCCGCGGTGGGGGTCTCGTCCTCGATGTCCTTCACCAGCCTCAATCTACCCCTCACGGCCCGCCCCGGCGCCCGCGTGTGGTATCCGTGGAGCATGGTGCTGACGAACAAGCAGCGGGCCTTCCTGCGCTCCCGCGCCCATTCGCTGGAGCCGCGCCTGAAGCTAGGGAAGGCCGGCGCAGGGGATGGCTTTCGCAAGGAACTCGAAGAGGCCCTCTCGCGCGAGGAGTTGGTGAAGGTCCGCCTCGGTCGCTACGTGTCCGTCGACCTCGACGAACTGGCCGAGACGCTGGGAGCGGTCCTGGTCGGGCAGGTGGGACGCAACGCGGTCTTCTTCCGACCCGCCGCGGAGCCGAAGCTGATCCTGCCCTGAGGCCGGCCTCCGGTCGGAGGCCCGCGGAGCGGCTCCTGGCGGGGCCGTGGCGGTCCGGGCGTCGGACGGCAGCCGCTTGCCCCCACCGCGGCGCGGTCCCTGTGTCGCGAGAGGAACTCGTCGGACCGGCGTACGCGTCGCCCTGCCTCGCCGGGCCGTCCCTCTCGGAGTCCGAAGCGCCGCGCTGGGCGGGGGGTTCGACTTTCCCGGGGCAGGGACCCGGACCCGCTCCTGAACGCACTCACGGTCCGGGGCCGCTGCGAAGCAGCGGCCCCGTCGGCCTCCGACTCCGGCACGGAATGCGAGCGTCGCGCCCTGCGGGCGCGTTCGCTCGCGTTGCGCGTCTCGACCGCAAACTCAGCGCGGCGGGCGGCGACCGCGATCCGCCGACGTCGTCTCAGTCGAATTCGTCGTAGTCCTCGTCGTGGTCCTTGCTCTTCTTCTGCTCCTCCTCGCCCACCAGGCAATCCGTGGTGAGGAGCAGCGAGGCCACGCTGAGGGCGTTCTCGAACGCGGTGCGCGACACCTTGGTTGGGTCGAGTACTCCCGCCGCGTAGAGGTCGCCGAACTCGAGGGTCTGGGCGTTGAAGCCGTAGCTGGGCGAGGAGTCGCCGAGAACGCGCTGGAGGACCACCGCAGGGCTCTCCCCGGCGTTCGCTGCGATCTGTGCCAGGGGCGCCTGCAGGGCGCGCCGGATGATCTGCGCTCCCACGGCTTCGTCGTCCTCGAGGTCGAGTTCGTCGATGGCGAGGGACGCGCGGAGCAACGCGACGCCACCTCCGGGGACCACGCCCTCCTCGGCGGCGGCGCGCGTCGCTCCGATGGCGTCTTCGATGCGGTCCTTCTTCTCCTTGAGCTCCTTCTCCGTCGCTGCGCCCACGAGGACCCGCGCCACGCCGCCGGCGAGCTTGGCGATGCGCTCTTGCAGCTTCTCCTTGTCGTAGGAGCTGGTCTCGGCCTCGTGTTGCTTGCGGAGCTGCTCGAGGCGTGCCTGCACGAGCGCCTTGTCCCCGTCTCCGCCGATGAGCTTGGTGTCGTTCTTGTCGACGATCGCCTTGTCGGCCGAGCCGAGGACGTCGAGGGTCATGCCTTCCAGCGTAAGCCCGGTGTCTTTGGAGACCACCTGCCCGCCGGTGAGGATGGCGATGTCCTCGAGCATGCGCTTGCGGTTGTCGCCGAAGCCGGGGGACTTGACCGCGCACACCTTGAGGGAGCCGCGCAGCTTGTTCACCACCAGCAGGGCGAGGGCCTCCCCCTCCACGTCTTCGCAGAGCACGAGCAGCGGCCGCTGCTGGTTGGCCGCCAGCTCGAGGGAGGGAATCAGGTCCTTGGCAGCGGAAACCTTCCCGTCGTAGAGGAGCAGCAAGGGCCGCTCGAGCTCGCAGACCATGGACTCGGGGTCGGTAACGAAGTAGGGCGAGAGGTAGCCGCGCTCGAAGGCCATGCCCTCGAGGAACTCCACCTCGGTCTCGAGGCTCTGCCCTTCGTCGACGGTGATCACCCCGTCCTTCCCGACCTTGTCCATCGCCTCGGCGAGGACCCGGCCGACGGCGGCGTCGTTGTTGGCGGCGATGGCCCCGACTTGGGCGATCTCATCGCTGCCCTTGACCTCACGGCTCATTTCCTTGAGGCGCGAGACGACCGCCTGGGCCGCCTTCTCCATGCCGCGGCGCATGGGGACGGGCTGGACCCCGGCCTGCAGGACCTTGAGGCCTTGCTCGAAGATCGCCTCGGCCAGGACCGTGGCGGTCGTGGTTCCGTCGCCTGCTCCGTCGGCGGTGCGGGAAGCGACTTCCTTGACCATTTGCGCTCCCATGTTCTCCCAGGAGTCGGCGAACTCGATCTCCTTGGCCACGGTCACGCCGTCCTTGGTGACGACAGGTCCTCCAAAGCCTCGCTCCAGCATGACGTTACGTCCACGCGGGCCCAGGGTGACCTTCACGACGCGGGCGAGTTGGGAGACCCCGCGCCGAATGGCGTCGCGGGCTTCCTGATCGAAGGCGATGCGCTTGGCGACCATGTACCGCTTCCTCCTGCCAGTTGGGCGGGCCGGGCCCGCGGGGGCTCGCCCCCTCGCAAGCTCCGTGCCCCCTGTGTCGCTAGCGTCCTAGACACCGAGACACGAAGAGCTTACAACGGCTGGGTGGACTGGGGCCGGCTTGAGCGAGTCTACGTCCGCCTGCCAAATTGGGTGGGCGACACCGTTCTGGCGACGCCCATGCTCGGCGCCCTGCGCCGCCTGGCCGCGAACGCCGAGATCCTGGCGCACGGCAAAGGCGCCCCCCTTGGGATCCTCGCCGGCGAAGGTCTCTACGACCGGGCGGAGCCCGTACGCCGTCGCGGGGGACCCTTCTGGCCCTGGCTCGAGGGGCGGCGACTCCACCGTGCGTGCGGGCCCTTCGATCTGGCCTTGTTGCTTCCCAACAGCCTCTCCTCGGCCCTGTGCGCCTGGGCCAGCGGCGCGACCGAGCGGGTGGGCTACGCCCTCAACGGGCGAGCCGCCCTGCTCACCCGACCCCTGCGGGTGCGCCGGGAAGGGCTCCTGCGGCCTGTCCCCATGGTCGACTACTACCTGGGCCTGCTCGAGGCCCTGGGCGCCGAGGTCGCAAACGTGCCGCGCCTCCCGCGCCTCCGCGTCTCCGCCGAAGCCGCGGCCTGGGCGGAAGCCTTCTTCCTCCGGCACGGGCTCGCGGGAAACCGCCCCGTCTGGGCGCTAAACGTCGGCGGGAGCTGGGAAACCAAGCGCTGGCTGCCCCGCTACGCGGGGCAACTGGTCCGTCGCCTCCGACGCGAAGGCCTCCAGCCTCTCTTGCTGCGCGGCCCCGACGAGCAGGAACTGGCGGCGGCGGTCTGCGAAGCCGCCGGCGAGCCCGTTCCTGGAGCGGACGAAGTGGTGGGGCTTACCGAACTCGTGGCCGTCCTCGCACGGTGCGCCCTCTTGGTGACCACCGACTCGGGACCACGCCACTTCGGAGTGGCGGCGGGCATCCCCGTGCTCGTGTTGATCGGCCCCACGCATCCCGGCTACACCGCGGTGGACCACCCCTGGCTGCGCCTCCTCTGCGAGCGGACGGACTGCTGGCCTTGCCATCTCAAGGTCTGCCCGCTCGACTTCCGCTGCATGCGCGCCCTCACCCCCGAGCGCGTGCTCGCGGCGGGGAACTCGCTGTGCCGCGCCGCCGCGCGGCCCGTGGGGAGCGCTGCTCCGTGAGCGGGCAGGCGCGACGCCGCTCGATCTTGCAGGCGGCGGTTCGAGACCGCGAACTCGTCGAGCAAGTCCCTCCGGTGGTCGCGGCCGGCTTCGGGATCCTCCCCCTTCGGCGGCTGGGCGATGTCCTCACCGTGGCCTGCCTGCCTCGGGTCAACCGCCAAGCCCTGCGCCTCCTGCGCGAGGTGCTTGGGGTCGAAGTCGTCGCGACGCCCTTCGAAGAAGGACTCCTGCACGAGGCGATCCGTGCCGCCTACTTCTCGGGCGACGAAACGGTCAACTACCCCACGTTCACCCGCTCGACCTTCCTCGAAGATCCGGGCGCGGCCGACGCGCTGCGCGCAGAGAAGGTCGAACGCCTCCCCGCGCCCGCGCTGGCCCTCGCCGCGGATTCCGCTGCGCTCCTCACGGTGAGCTACCGCTCGCAACTTCGAAACCTGGACCTCCCCCCCTCGGGAGCAGCTCTCCCCGACCCGTCCCGGCTGCGGGTAGACCTCGAAGACGACGACGCGGGTTGGCGGCGCTCGGGGGAAGGCGCGGCGATCCACCTCCCAGGTCGCTGCGGCGCAGGGCGACCACGCATCGTCCTCACGGAGTTCCGCACGAGCGACTACCGCCACATGGGCGGCGGGGCCCGCGTCGTGGAACACACCGTGCGAACTCGGGTCGCGCACCGGCCGAGCGACTTGCCCTTGGTGATCCATCCGACGGAGGTTCAGCTCGTCGGCGTCGACGCCGAGGGGCGACCGCTGGTGCACGCCTACGACGCCCTCCGCCTCTTGGAGGCGGGGTCTCCGCAGCCTTTGTCCTTGTCCTATTATTTCCTTTCCTACGGGAACCGCATGCATCGGACGATCCACGTCCGCATCCACGAGACCGAAGTCGTCCCTGCGGATAAGCTTTCGATGGAGGATCGACCCTTTCCCTGGGGAAAGGAAGAATTCGCCCGCTGGTTCGGGGTCGCCCGCGGATAGGGTCCTAGACGCGGACGGAGTTCTAGAAGGATTCAGTGCATGGTCGACGACAGGAGTCCCGCTCACGGTTCCCAGTCGGGAGGAGCGTCCGAAGGTCCGGGGAGCCTGCCCGAACGCAAGGAACTCGACGGATTCAAGGTCGTGCGCACTGCGCCGCAACAGAGCGAGGGGGGGCTGCTTGGGCCGCTCATCCTGCTTGTGATCCTCGCCGCAGGAGGCGGGTTTGCCGCCTACAAGTTCGGCGGCGGGGACCAGGGTCCAGAGTCCTCCGCCGGTGATTCCTCGCCCCCGACGAGCGGTGTCCGACAGCCTCCGCCCGACGAGGAGGTGCCCGACTACGTCTGGGAGCGCCTCGATTTCCTCGAAGGGGAGGGGAGCTTCGAAAAGGCGCTCGAGGTGGCGGAGGAGGCCAACAAGGAGACCCCGAACTCGCAGTTGCGGGCGAAGATCGCTCGCTACCGAAAGGAGCTGGGCCTGGACAAGCTGGATCTGACCTTCCCCCAGGCGCTGCAGAAGGCCCAGGCCGCGCAGCGCTCCGGCGAGCTCGAGGAAGCCCTTGAATACGCGGACGTCGCCGTCGACCTCTCACCCGAAGGCGACGCCCAGGCCTACTTCCTTCGGGGGCGAATCCTGGTCTTGCTGGGGAAGAAGGAGGAAGCCCAGGAGGACCTCGAGGAGGCCCTGGACCGAGGCTACGAGCCCGCGGCCGAAGTCGAGAAGTTGCTGGACCAACTCGAGGGCTCCGGGGAGTAGCCGGACTTGAGGAGGCGCCGGGCCTGTTGGGCGGGGCTCGTGCTCCTGGCCGGGCTTACGCCCGGGTGTCGCGGAGTGGGGGTCTTGGCCAACCATGCCTATTCCGCCACGACCGCCTTCTTCCTGCCCAATCCGATCGCGCAGATCCCCTACATGGCAGGATTTGCGCTCGGCTACGCGGCGGCGCTCCCGTTCACCTTGGTTGCTTGGCCCCTGAGCGCACTGCTCTATCCACAGGAGGACGGGGGGGAGTTCTACCTCTCCGCCGCGACCGCACCGTCCATCCTCCTCGGCGCAGGTGTCGGCGCGCTGGTGGCTTTGCCCTTCGTCCCCCCAGGCATGCCGTTCGTTCCGCCAGGCCCCGCGGAGCCTGCACCAGCGAGGGGACCGGAGCGAACGGATGCAGAGGAGGGAGGGCGGGAGTAGACTCCAAGGACGTGGCGCACTTCGTGGTGATGCTCAAGGGGCGGGTGATCAGCCGCTTCGACGTGGAGGGCGACGAAGTCCGCATCGGGCGACACCCCGACAACGAGATCCAGATCGACAACCGAAGCGTCTCGCGCTTCCACGCCCGTTTGCTCCACGACGAGCGCAGCGGTCTGTGGCGGGTCGAGGATCAAGGAAGCCAGAACGGGACCTACGTCAACGGAGCGCGTGTCGACGCGGCCCTGCTGGGCGCCGGGGACGTGCTCGGACTCGGCCAATTCCAGGTGCGGCTCACACCGGAGGCTTCCGCAACTCGGAGCGGTGCCTTCTCCCCGCACCTCGACCGCAGGGGCGAGACCGAGGACGCGTTCGCCGTCGCGGGCACGGCGGTCTCCGTGCGCTCCCAGAGCCTCCTCAGCCCAGACGAACGCGAGGCGCGCGCACCCGAAAAGGCCCACCTCCTCAGCGAGGAGCAATCGACGAGCGTGCCGCTGACTCGAGACGTCTTCCAGTTCGGCTCCGCTCCGGAGGCGGATTGGGTACTCGAAGGGGTGCCGCCCAAGATCGCCATCATCGTCCGGGGCTATGGCGGCTTTCAGCTCGTGAACCTGCATCCGGATCGCCCCCTCCTCGTCCGCGGAGAACCCGTGCGCGACCGGACATGGCTTCGCGACGGCGACTCCATCGCGATTGGCCCTCTGGCTTGCACCTTCCGACGGGGACTGGAGGTCAGCGGCGAGCAAACGGTCGTCGACGGCCTGAAGCGACCCGCCGGGCTCACGCCTCCGCCTGGGTTCCCCCCACGACCGTCCTCAGCGAAGCGAGAGCCCCGCTCCTGAAAGAAGGCCGCCGCCTCCCCGCCGAGCCGCCTCCCCGCCGAGATGGTGCGACCCGATTGCTAGAAGAGGAATCCAGCGGCCGCGGTGATGGACCAACTCCCCTCGTCGTCGAAGTGATCGCTCACGACGCTGCGAAGGGCCAGTTCGTCGGCGACGTCGTCGTCGAGTTTGTCCGCGTCGATGAGCCGCACGGAGGACCCCACCTCGAGGGTGATGATGTCGAGCACCAGGGCCTGAACGCCGAAGTCGATCTTGAAGTCCGTCCCCGCGCTCCCCTCCCACTCCACGCCGTCTGCGTATGCGTAGAGGCGCACGACGGCGGTGTTGTCCGCCCAGGCGACGAAGGCGCCGCCCACGCGATAGACGAGGGCCGAGAGCCCGCCGTCCTCGTGGAGGCCGCCGACGTTTCCGTGCACGCTCAGGTGCTCGTTGAGGGTGGAGAAGGTGGCGGCGGCGCCCCACTCGTAGTCCAAGACGTCCTCGAGGTCGGGTTCGGCGGTCGGGAGGGCGCCGGTCGCGTAGACTGCGACGTCGAAGGGGCCGATGGACAACGTGATCTTTCCCGAGAAGTCGGCGTCGCCCCAACCGCTGTTGTTCGTGTCGCTGTCCGGGCCAAGGAGGTAGTCGTAGTCGATCTTCTCCTCGACGTAGGGCATGCGCAGAGCGGCCTCGACGAGTCCCAGAACGGTGCCACCGGCGTAGAGGCTCACCTCGTGCCGTTCGACATCGACGTCGGCTGCGTTGCTGGTCCCGTCGACGTCCAATTGGCGGAGGAAGAAGTCGTAGCGAGCACCGCCACGGACGGTGAACAGGCCCTGCGGAATGCGCGCATCCACCATCTTCTGGAACCCAGCGAGCCCGAGGAAGCCCGAGAACCCGATGGCCGGCTCCGCCGCGGAGTCGAGGGAAGAGCCATCGTCCTCTGCGGAAGCGATCCCGGTCGACAGAAAGAGGAGGGCGAGCGCGGGGAGGACTCGGACGAGGGGGGTCATCGCAACTCCTTGGCGACGGCGCGCGGGTGCAGTATAGACCAGGGCGGCCTGGGGTCGGAGGCACCCTTCGCGTGGAGACGCGCAGAACGCCCGCTTCTTCAGGCCGACCCCTGGAACCGCCCGGGGTGAGCGGGAGAACCCCACAGCGTCAGAGCCCACTCCGCAAGGAATTCAGCGCCGGCGGACGTTCCGCAACCGATCCTCCTCGAGGAGGCGCCGGATCTTGGCCTCGGCGTCGCCGACGTATTCGAGGAAGCGAACGCCCGCAGCCTGTCCTTCGGAGACGGGAATCAGGCGCCGGACTTCTCCCTTGAACCGGACCGGCGAGGGAAAGGCTGGGAAGTCCACCGCGAAGTAGCGCACGTCTCCGATCTCCAGGCCGGAGCACCTTCCCACGAAACGGAGTCCGGTGAGGGAGAGGTCCTCCAGCAGGTAGGGGGGGAAGTAGCTGCTCTCGTCCGGATATCCCTCCCGTCCGAAGCGGACGAGCGCGTCTTTGACCCGAAAGCGGCTCGAACGGCGGCGCTCACGCCGGGTCCTGTTGCGAACCCTACGGGTCGGCGCGAGGTGCACGGGCGCCTCGGATTCGATGGCATCGAAGCCAACCTCGAGGGGTTCCGAGCCGCCGGGCGGCGGCGCGGGGATGCGGAACTTGCACTCGCACTCAGGGCACTGCCCCTTGCGGCCGACGTGTCGCTCCTCGACGAGGACGACTTCTCCGCAGGAGGGGCAGCGGAGGCGAAACTGCCCACCAGGGGCCGCGCCAGCGCGGCGACGGCCGACCCCGCGGGGGTTGGTGGGGGGCGCGGGGGAATACCCTTCGGCTTCGTCGCCAAAAGGCTGCGGGCCGCGCGAATCGCTGGAGGGCGCGAGGGACAGCAGGGCGGGTCCGACGCCGGCCGGGGCCGCGGACTCCTGGCCGGGAACGCCGTCTCTTGGCTCGCCCGAGCCCGGGAGAGCATCGACAGGGCGAGCCAGCAGGCCCGCAACGAAGGCGTGCAGCGCCGAGAGGCATGCTTCGGCGACCGCCGCCGGCCCGTCGCCAACGAGGACGAGTGCGCCGTCGCAGCCCCCAGCCAACTCCGCGGCCCTCGGCCCCAAGAAGGAGACCGCCCGGGCTCGCCGGGAGCGGGCAAGGCGGATGGCCTGTTCAAGCCCTTCGTGGTTCTCCGCGGCCAGGAAGAGGATCGTGTCTCCAGGTTGGGCGAAGGCAGCGGCGGCTTCGGAGACATCCGCCGAGGGCCATGCGAAGGGGAGGAGTGGCCGGGCGGCGATCGGCGGCTGCCCGTCGGCTTGGCGAAGCCGCTCGATGGCATAGGACGCCAGGTGCCTCAGAGGCCCCGCCCCGTGGAGGTAGAGGCGGCCCGCGCACTCGAGCGAGGTGCGCGCCAACTCCACGCAGGGCGAGACGTCATCGGGGCGGCCCTCCCACAAGGGAGGAGAGCGACGCGTCCGTTCGGCCTCTCCGCCCGCCGCCAAGGTCATAGGGCGATTGTAGCGGCCGCTCCGGACCGTGCTCGGCACCGGGGAAAGGACCCGTCGCAGAGGCACCCGGCTTGTCCCGGGCATCGTGCCTGCGTATCATTCGCGTTCCGAACGCCGTCGAAAAGTGGAACGGCCCGGGCCGCAGCCTTCGCGTAGAGTGAGCGAGGACGCTGCGCCGCAAGGAGGGACGCGAATGGATCTACACGACAAAGCCGTCGGTCAGCGGAACTTGTTCGAGCGTCTCGTCGCCAAGATCCCAGGGTTCAAGGGATACATGGAGCGCGAGCTGCGCCGCGACACCGACAAGCTCCAGCGCGACTTCTGCGCGGACAAGCTCTTCGCCCAGAAGGGGAAGGTCAAGGAGGCCCTGGAAGAGTTGGTGGCCGGCGGAGACATCGACGGGATCACCCCCTTCGAAAAGCTCCTCAACCGCCTCGATGGCGTCGCCCAGAAGATCCGCTCGGCCGATCGGGGTTGGGCCGGCCTCTTCGACGCCGTCAAGGTCACCGAAGAAACCCTGGAGCGGGTCTACAAGTTCGACCTGAGCCTTGCGGACGGCGTGAGCGAGGTGGAGAAGAAGATCTCCCAGCTCGGCAGCGTCGACAAGGCGACCGCGCTGCAGATCGTCAAGGAAGCCACCAAGCTGGTGAACGAGATCGACGATTACTTCGCAAAGCGCGAAGAGATCCTCGAGAAGGGTGCCTGATCGATGAGCGAACGCCTCGAAGTCATCAAGTGGGAAGACCGCAGCGGCGGTCGGACCATGGTCCAGCGCGTCCCCGAGCAGGGCATGGGGAGGATCAAACTCGGCGCCCGGGTCATCGTCCAGGAGGGCCAAGCGGCGGTCTTCTACCACAACGGCAAGGCCATGGACACGATGCGGGCGGGCAGCCACACGCTGACCACCGAAAACGTGCCCATCCTCTCGCGGGCCTTCAACCTCCTCTATCAGGACGCGCCCTTCCAGTCGGCGGTCTACTTCGTCAGCCTCAAGCCCTTCCGCGACCTGAAGTGGGGGACCAAAGAAGCGATCCTCCTCCGCGACAAGGAGTTCGGCTACGTCAACGTGCGCGCCTTCGGCAAGTATTCGGTGCGCATTACCAACCCCGGGGTCTTCCTGCAGACCGTGGTGGTCGGCGAAGACCGCAAGGACGCCGACGAAATCGGGCGCTGGTTCAAGGACGTCCTCGTTGGACGCTTCGCGGACCTGCTCTCCGAGTACATGGCAGACAAGAGCGTCCTCGACTTGCAGGCAAAGCGAGACGAGCTCGGCGTCGCGCTCAAGGCCCGCAGCGCCGACGACCTCTCGAAATACGGCATCGAGCTCTACGACTTCATCGTCTCGTCCATCAGCCTCCCCGAAGAGGTCAAGAAGGCCATCAACGCGCGCTCTTCCATGGGCGCGCTGGGCATTGGCCCCGGCGGCGCCGGCTACATGCAGATGATGGCCGCCAATGCCTTGGGAGACGCCGCCAAGAACCCCGGCCAGCCGGGCGGCGTCATGGGCGCGGGCCTCGGCATGGGCATGGGCATGATGATGCCCCAAATGATGGCCGGGGCCATGCAACCCGCGTTCGCGCAACCCGCACCGGGCTACGGCGCCCCGCCGGGACCGGCTCCGACCGCCGTGGCTCCGCCGCCCTTGCCCGCCTCGACGACCTTCCACGCGGCCATCGGCGGCGCGCAGCAAGGCCCCTTCGATCTCAACGCCCTGCGGGGCCTCCTCGGCCAAGGACGGCTGCGGCCGGAAACCCTGGTGTGGCGTGCGGGCATGCCCAACTGGACTCCCGCCAAGGACGTCCCCGAGCTGGCTGCCTTGTTCGCTCCGCCCGCTGCTCCTCCGCCGCTGCCGGGCGGAGCGCCCCCGCCCCTTCCCAGCTGAACGACTCCGCGCAAGACCTGGCGCCCTTCCGCCTCGCGCGGGCGGCGAGGCGGGGCTCGACTTGCCTCAGCGGGTCGCCAGCGCTTCGCGCACGAGGGGGAGCAGGGCCTCGGCCGCAGCCAGGTGGCCCACGGCGCTCGGGTGGCAGCGGTCTGCGTAGACGTAGAGCCGCTCCGCCCCGCCGCTCGCGCGGGCTGCGTCTTGGAACGGCGCGCGCAGGTCCACCACGGGGATCCGCTCTGCTTCGCAAAAGGCGCGCACGCGTTCCCACAAGCGGGCCGGCATGTCGGGCTCCGTGACGAGTTCGAGGGGTACGAAGAGCGCGACGACGAGTTGCGCGCCGTGGGCACGGCACGCGTCGCGGATGCGTCCAAGCTCCTCGAGGCAGGCGGCGAGGTTTTCCTCGATCACGCGCGCCTCCCGAGTCTGCCGCGCGCGCTTCCGCAAGGTCTTGCGCCGCCAACTCCAGTTGCGGAGCTTGACGTTCGTCCAACGGATGAGGGCGCTCTTGTCCCACGGGTAGGAGTGCTCGATCTTGCGCCGCCAAACCCGGTAGGCAGCCTCGTCGTCGACGAGGTGGCCGTCGATCACCCGGATCCGCTCGCGAACGTCTTGAGACGCCACCGTGACGTCGTTCGCGTACCACCCGAGCACGACCGCGTGGGGGGCGGCCTGCTCCAGCAAGCGTTCGAGGACACGGCGCTCCTGCCCGGTGTCGTAGCCGGGGACGCCGGCGTTGAGGACGCTCGCCTCGACGCCCTGTGCGCGCAGCAAGGCCTCGAGGCGGGTGGGATAGGTTTCCTCCGCGCGGACCCCTTGCCCGAAGGTGATGGAGTCTCCGAGCACGAGGACGCGGCGGGGCGCGGTCCGATAGCGCTCGAAAGCCCCCGGGGGCATGCGGAAACCGTGTTCGTCGGTCACCACCGGGACCGCGTAGAGCTTCTCCTTCCAGCGACCGCGGTAGTTCGCCCGCAGCGCCCAGCCCAGCTCGGGGTCGGCGCGGTAGGCGCCGGGCTCGAAGTGCCTGCGCGGCTCGATGCTGCCGAAGGCAAGTCGCACGGTGACCTCGCCACCGAGGAAGGCCAGTCCGCAACCGAGGAGCAGGGCCGCAAGCCGGAGTTTCCAGCGACGCTTGCGTGCTCCGGTGTGCTCGCGGGCGGAGGAAGGGGTGGGAGACGCTGGAGGGGTGGTGTCCACGAGAAGTTCGAACTGCGCGGCAGCGCATGGAGGGAGCGAAGGAGAAGGGAAGAGAACGCAGCGGTCGGAGCGTGAAGACCCCGACCGGCGGGGCGCAGTCTACGGTTCTCCGGACGCCTCGGCGAGCCTCATTCCGTGTCCGCCAGGGCGGGGAAGGCTCCTTCGGGCGGGCTGGCCATTCTCGGGTGGAGGCTTATGGTTGGGTCCCATGGAAGTCCGCGAGCAGGGGAGATACCACGACGGGCACCAGGACGGGCTCGAACCCCTTCAGCCGCTCGACGTGGCCGCTTGCGAGTCGGTGGACGCGCTCGTGCGGGCCATGGCGCGCACCTCGTTCGGCGGTCGCAAGACCGGCGAGGCGGCGGACGTGCTCGAGGCCATGGTCCGCGATCCGGACTGCACCGTCGTCTTGACCCTCTCGGGGGCAATGACCATCGCCAAAATGGGTCTGGTCATCAGCGAAATGATCGACCGTGGCATGGTGCAAGTGATCGTCTCCACCGGGGCCCTAGTAGCTCACGGCCTGATCGAGGGCGCCGGGAACCTGCATTTCAAGCACGACCCACGCCGCAGCGACCTGGACAACTACCGCGACGGCTACAACCGGGTCTACGACACCCTCGAGTTGGAAGCCAACCTCGACGACTGCGAGGCGATCTTGCGCGCGGTGCTCGCCGAGGTCGACCCGGGCGAGGTCCTCTGCTCCAGCCGAATCCACGAACTCATCGGCGCCTGGCTCCTCGAACATCGCCCGGGCCGGGGGATCCTGCAGAGCGCCTACCAGAAGAAGGTCCCCGTGTTTGCACCGGCCTTCACCGACTCGGAGCTCGGGCTCGACCTCGCCCTCTACAACCGGGAGCGTCGGCGGGATGGCTTTCCGCCGCACCCCTTCGACCCCTACCTCGACCTCGAGTACTACATGGCGCTCGGTTGCGCCGCCCACAAGCTGGGCGTCTTCACCATCGGCGGAGGCGTCCCGCGCAACTGGGCCCAGGAGATCGGCCCCATGGTCGAACTCCTGCACGCGCGCGGACTCGTTGCCACGCCCGCCGCACGGCGCTTCCACTACGGAGTGCGAATCTGCCCCGAACCCGTGCACTGGGGTGGCCTGTCGGGCTGCACCTACCGCGAGGGCGTCTCCTGGGGAAAGTTCGTCCCCGCCGAAGAAGGCGGCTTGACCGCGGAGGTTCCGGCGGATGCCACCATCGCCTGGCCGCTGGTCGTCCGGGCGGTACTCGAACGCCTCGAGCGCGACCCACCGCCTCCCAAGCGGCCAACGCCGCCGGTGAAGCGCGGTGTCCTCTGGACCTGAGCCGCCGCTGCGCTCCCGTCGGCTTCGCCCCCCCCGTGCACCTTCGATCGCCTGCCTCCGGGGCCGGCGGAACGCTGCGCCCGCCGCCCCTCCACCGCAGCCACCTCCTCGGGGAGCAACGCGCCGTACCCGTCGCCTCCGAGAACGGAATCGAGCCGCCCGCCACGCAAGAACGACAGAGCGCCCTCAGAGGCGAGCGCCGATGCGCACCCGCGCCGAGGGCCCGAGGACCGCGAGCAACTCTTCGCGCAGGCGCTCGGTTCCGGCTACGCGGAGATGCGAACCGACCCGGAACAGAGGCGTGCGGGCCTGGTCACGCGCGCGGGTGAAGGTGTAGTAGAAGGTGTCGGCGCCACGGTTTCGGAGCAGGACCTCGCGCAGCTCGCGAATCATGGCCTCCGTGGTCTCCTCCACGATCAACTCCGCGGAGACCGACACCCGCAGGTTGCCCTCAGCACGCTCGAGGGGGAGGACCTTGTCCACCAGAACCGATGGGGGCTCGCGTTCCGTATCTACCTTCCCCTGCACGAACACGACGGACTCGGGAACGAGGAGTTCGCGGACCTCGGCGTAGACGCTGGGGAAGACCACCGCGTCGCACGCGCCGGTGAAGTCCTCCAGGGTGACGAAGGCCATCTGCTGACCCTTCTTGGTCAGGTGGTGCCGCACAGCGGCCACCAACCCCCCTACGGTGACCTCACCCTTGTTCTTCTCCTCGCTCAGTTTGCCGATCTCGTGGGAGGCGAAGCGCGCGAGGGCCTCTCGGTGGGCGTCGAGGGGGTGCCGGGTCAGGTAGAAGCCCAGCGCCTCCTTCTCGTAGCTGAGGAGGTCGGCGTCGCGCCACTCGGGAATGTCTGGGAGCAGGTCGCGCTCGATGCCGTCGAGGTCCTCGTTCTGTGCGGAGAGGTCGGCGAACAGGCTTACTTGATTGGAGAGCTTGTCCTTTTGTGCCTGGACCCCCATCTGCAAGGCCGTCTCGAGAGCCGCAGCGAGCTGACTGCGGCGGAAGCCAAGCGCGTCGAAGGCGCCGGCCTTGATGAGGGCCTCGCAGGCCGTGCGGTTGAGGACCTTGGAGTCGACCTCCTCGGCAAAGTGGAACAGGGAGCGAAAGGCCTTGCCCTCCAAGCTCTCGCGGGTCTCTACGATCGCGCGCGCAGCGCCTTCTCCGAGACCCTTGATCGCGCCCAGACCGTAGACGATCTCACCGTCGCGCACGTCGAAGGTCACGTCGCTCTCGTTGATGTTGGGCGGACGCAGGGTGAGGCCCATGCGCTCGATCTCGGCGGCGTATTCGAGGATCTTGTCGGTGTCGCTGATCCAGGAAGTCAGGGTGGCGGCCATGAATTCGGCCGGGTGGTGCGCCTTGAGGTAGGCCGTCTGGTAGGTGACCAGCCCGTAGGCCGCCGAGTGGGACTTGTTGAATCCGTATTCGGCGAAGAAAGCGATCTGGCTCCACACCTCTTCCGCAATCTTCGCGTCCACGCCCTTGGCCACGAAGCCCTCGATGAACATGGGCTTGTACTTGTTCATCAGGTCGATCTTCTTCTTGCCCATCGCCTTGCGCAGGTTGTCGGCGTCGCTCATCGACAACCCCGCGATCTGGTTGGCGATCCGCATCACCTGCTCTTGGTAGAGGATGCAGCCGTAGGTCTCGTCGAGGATCGGCGCGAGCAGATCGGTCAGGTAGGTCACGGGTTCGCGCCCGTGCTTGCGGTTGATGTACTGCTCGTCCATTCCGGAGCCGAGTGGGCCCGGACGATAGAGGGCGATGAGGGCGATGATGTCTTCGAAGCGATCGGGCTTGGCCTTCTTGAGCAGTTTGCGAAAACCGCTCGACTCGAGCTGGAACACCCCGCGCGAGTCGCCGCGGGAGAGCATGGCGAAGGTCTCGGCGTCGTCGAGGGGCAGAGAGCTCATGTCGAGCTCGACGCCTCGTTTGCGCAGCAGGCGAAGGGCCTCCTCGATGAGGGTCAGGGTTCGGAGCCCGAGGAAGTCCATCTTGAGGAGGCCGGCCTCTTCGACCTCGGTCATGGTGAACTGCGTGGTCTTGTCGCCCTTGACCTGAGTGAGGGGAATGCGCTCGAGGAGATCGATGTCCGAGATCACTACGCCGGCGGCATGCTTTCCTTCGTGGCGGTTGATCCCCTCGAGCCGGAGGGCGTAGTCGAAGAGCTTTCGGTAGGCGGGGTCGTCGCGGAGGGCGGCGAGTTCCGGACTCTCCGCAAAGGCTTGCTCGAGGGACTTGAGCTTGGGCCCCTCGGGGATGAGCTTGCTGATCTTGTCTACGGTCCCGTAGGGGATTTCGAGCACGCGGCCGACGTCCTTGACCACGGCCTTCGGCTTGAGGGTCCCGAAGGTGACGATCTGACAAACGTTCTCCTCGCCGTACTTCTTGCGCACGTACTCGATGACCCTCCCGCGGTTGGCTTCGCAGAAGTCGACGTCGATGTCGGGCATGGAAACACGCGAGGGGTTGAGGAAGCGCTCGAAGAGGAGGTCGTAGCGGAGCGGATCGATGTCGGTGATCCGCAGGCAGTAGGCGACGATCGAGCCCGCAGCGGAGCCGCGACCGGGACCGACCGGGCAGCCGTTGGCCCGCGCCCACGCGATGAAGTCGGCCACGATGAGGAAGTAGGTGGTGAAGCCGAGTTTGCGGATGACCCCCTTCTCGTATTCGAGGCGTTCGCGCTGGGCCGCGGTGGGCTCTCCGTAGCGTTCGCGCAGTCCCTGCTCGCACATGCGGTCGAAGTAGGCCTCGGGGTCGCTGCCGTCGGGGGTCTGGAAGCGCGGCAGGTAGTATTCGTTGCGGTTGCCGGGGAGCAGGTCGTAGTCCTCGACGCAAGCCGCGATGTCTCGACTGGCCGTGATGACGTCGGGGCAGTGGCGGAAGGCGTCGATCATCTGCTCGGAACTGCGGAAGAAGAAGTCGTCCTTCATCTTCAGCCGGTTCTTGTCGGAGAGGGTCTTCCCCGACTTGATGCAAATGCGGACTTCCTGCGCCGGAGCATCGGCGGGATCGATGTAGTGCAGGTCGCAGGTCGCGACCGCCCGAATGCTCAGGTCGTTCATGATCCGCAGGCAGCCGTCGTTGACGACGGCCTGCTCGGCGAGCGAGTTGGGCTGCACCTCGAGGTAGAAGTCTTCGCCGAAGACCTCGCGGAAGCGGCCGGCCTCGGCGCGCGCCTCCTCGAACTTGTCCTGCTGCAGGAGCACCGGGACCGGACCCTTGAGGCAGCCCGAGAGGACCACCAGGCCTTCGCTGTTCGCGGCGAGGGTCTCGAAGTCCACGCGCGGGCGATAGTAGAAGCCCTCAAGGTTGGCCAGCGAACTGATCCTACGCAGGTTCTCCCAGCCGCGCTGGTTCTTGGCGAGGACCGTGAGGTGGTTGTAGCCCTTGCGCCGCTCGCGCATCGGCCCGCGCGAGAGGTAGATCTCGCAACCCAGGATCGGCTTGATCTCGTTCTTCTTGCACTCCTTGTAGAAGGCCATCGCCCCCGAGACCGTCCCGTGATCGGTCAGGGCCAGCGCGGTCTGGCCGCACTCCTTCGCCCGCGAGGCCAGGCGGCTCACCTTGGCCATGCCGTCGAGGAGGCTGTAGTCGGAGTGCACGTGGAGGTGGACGAAATCGCTCGGCTTCAGGCTCATGCGCGAGATCCTAGTCCAGCAGGCCGACGCGCTTCCAGCTCCTTTGCTTTCAACTGGTTGTGGAATCCTCGTGGACGCCTGGGGCGATCGGGTGCGTCGAGCCGCGGGTCTCGGTTTCCCACAGCCCTCCGAGGAGTTAGCTTTTCGGCATGAGCGTTCCGCTCCGCCCTTTGCTGCTCGCCGGCGTGGGCCTGCTCGCCGCGGGCGCCTTCGCCCAGGAGTCGCCGCGCGAGTATCCCGACGGCATCGCCGCCGTGGTGGAAGGCGAACCCATCACGCGGCACGCCCTGGAGCTTTCCTGTCAGCTCCGCTCGGACTACCGGCGCGCGCAGACCGAAGCCCAGCGGCGGGCCATCCTCGCCGACGAGCTCGAACAACTCGTCCGCCAGCAGGTCCTCCTCGCGCGTGCGAAGCAGGAGAAGATCGAGTTCACCAAGAACGACGAGGCCCGCTTGCAGTGGGAGCTCGAGCGGAGGGCGCGGGACGCGCGAGGGGTGGAAGGGCTGCGCGCGGACCTAGCGACGCTGGGCGTTCCCTTCGACTACTTCGTCGAGCGCCAGAAGGCGAACATCTTGGTCGGCAAGCTGCTCGTCAAGAGCATCAGCCGCGACATCTTCGTCACCCCCACCGAGGTTCGCCGCTACTACCGCGCCCACCCGGAGCGCTTCCGCACCAAGGGTGAGCTCCGGCTGCGCCAGATCGTGCTCTACCCAGACCCCTCCCAGGCCTACCGGAGCGACCCGCCCGGGCTCGCCAAAGCCCTGCACGCGTGGGACGCGCGCAAGGTGGCCGAAGACCTGCGTCGCCGCGCGCTGGCGGGCGAAGACTTCCGCGCGCTCGCCGAGCAGACCTCCATGGGGGTGCACTGGGACGAGGACGAACGCTACGACACCGACACGCGCCTCGAAGACGTCCTCGTCCCGCCACTCCCTCGGGCGGTGCGGCAACTCGGCGTGGGCGAGGTCAGCGAGGTGCTCGAGAGCCCACGGGGCTCGCTGCACGTCGTCAAGGTCCTCTCCCGCCGACCGCCCGGCCTCTTGCCCCTCGCCGAAGTCCAAGAGGCCATCGAAGCCGAACTCAAGGAAGGCATCTGGCGACAACGCCTCGACGCCTGGATCGCCGAGCAGCGTCGGCGCGCCCACGTGCAGATCTTCCTCCGTTGAGCGAACCCGCGCTCGGACGACCGGGGTGCGTCTCGTTGCGAAAAGCGCAAGCGAGGCCCGCCGCAGTCCCCTCCCAGTGGCACTGTACCGCTTGTGTCACAACCCCACCGAATGCCCCCGCGGCCCACCGGCAGGAGCTTGACATTTTCGCAAGAACATCTATCCTCCTACGGAGCAGCGCGTTGGCGAAGGCCGCGACGGAGGCCGGGTCGACGAATTGCCAGCGACGCAGCGGGAGGCGCCCGTGGGCTACGACGACGAATACTACGAAGACGATGGCGAATTCCAGGACGAGGACGAGTTCGACATCCAGACCAAGGAGCAGCTCCGCAACCGGCTGATCGCCGTGGCCTGTTCGGCCTACGGCATCTCGGCGGCCGTCCACATCGGGCTGCTCCTCATCCTGATGACCATCATCATCGCCGTCCCGGAGCCCGAGAAGGAGGCGGTGGTCATCGCCAAGCGCGAGGTCAAGCCCCAGGAATACGACGAGAAGCTCAAGCGGGACATGCACAAGACCCCCAAGATCCAGGCCGAGGAGGTGGTCGAAAAGCCGATCATCGTCCTCGAGGAGGAGGTGGAGGTCACCAAGGACGTCCCCAAGGGCACCGACCTCAGCAACCTCTCGAACAAGAACCTGGATTCCACCTCGGTGGTGGATGCCTACGGCGTGGGCGGCGGGGCCGCCGGCGCCTACGGCCAGCGCTGGGGCAAGGGGTCGCTGGCGCGCGAGGGCGGCAGCGAAGGCACGGAGAGCGCGGTGACCGCGGCGCTCCGCTGGCTCAAGTTCCACCAGAGCCCCGACGGACGCTGGGACGCGGACGGGTGGACGGCCAATTGCTCCCGCGGACCCACCTGCTCGGGCCCGGGGACGAACCTTGGTGACGCCCGCTACGACGTGGGCCTCTCGGGCATGGCGCTGCTGGCCTTCCTGGGCAATGGGCACACCCACCGCTTCGGCACCTTCAAGCGCACCGTGAGCCGCGGGCTGAAGTGGCTCAAGCGCCAGCAGAAGGCCGACGGGTCCATCGGCTTCGACCACGGCGAGACCATCTACAACCACGCCATCGCCACCATGGCCATCTGCGAAGCCTACGCGGTCTCCCGCGACTTCACCCTCAAGCGCTACGCAGAAAAGGCGATCAAATTCTGCGTCGAGGCGCAAAACCCCGGCCTCGGCTGGAAGTACGGCGTCCGCTCCGGACGCAACGACACCTCGGTGACCGGGTGGATGGTCCTCGCGCTCAAGGCCGGGAAGACCGCGGGCATCAAGGTCCCCGACAAGGCCTTCGAGGGGGCGCGCAACTGGTTCGCGCGCGCCACCGCCGCCAGCGGCGAGGTCGGCTACGAAACCCCCGGGGGCGGATCGGCCTTCCTTCCGCAAAACGACGGCAAGTACGATCCGAGCCAGTGCATGACCGGCGTCTCGGTCATCTGTCGGATCTTCACGGGGGAGCGACGCTCCGAGGACGGGATCCGCAAGGGCGCCCGCATCCTCAGCGAGAACCCGCCGACCTGGAAGGGGACCAACTACCGGACGGTCAACTTCTACTACTGGTACTACGGCACCTACGCCATGTTCCAGGTGGGCGGGGAGAAGTGGAAGGCCTGGAACAAGTCCATGCAGGAAGCCCTCTTGCCCAACCAGCGCATGGGAGGCTGCGAGGACGGCTCGTGGGATCCGGTGGGCGAGTGGTGCCTTGCCGGCGGACGGGTCTACGCCACCGCCATCAACGCGCTCACCCTGGAGATCTACTACCGCTACGAGCGCGCTCAGGCCCACTGAGGCGCTGGGAGCCGGAGGGAGAACGCCCGAGCCCCGCCCCAAGGCGGGGGCTCGGGCGTCTCTCGTAGGGAAGGCCCGCACCTGCCCAGGGGCGCAACCAAGCCCCCGCCCAGCCCTGCCCGGCCGCTGCGTCGCTCGGTACCGGGACCGATCCGGCGCGGCGGCCAAGAAGCCCGAACGAGGGGCGAGGCACTTCTGCAACCCCGCGACCGCAGGGATCGCTGCCCTCCGCAACGGACCGCTGGCGGGGCCGGGCGGCTTCGCCGCGAGGTCTGACCGCCCGGCCCCCCGACCGAACGGAGTCGCGGCGCCCCCGCCACAGCGCCCTCCGCGCAGAAGGCACTGCAGCCGAAGAGGTTGCGCAGGACCCACCCCGGCTCTGGCCGTTTCGGCAATTGCCAGGAACTCAACAAGGGCCTCCTCGGTAGAGAAGCTGAAGCGCGTGACGAAATCGCAATTGCGCTCCCCGGAGGCCCGAATGAGCGGACGAAACCGATCCCGAGCCGGCGAACCATTCGGGGGCCGGGCGGACGACTACTACGAAGACGACCCCGGCGGCGAGAAGGACGGGGCGTGGGGCGAAGAACCTCGCGCGGGCTTGCGGCAGCGGGTCCTCGCCGTGTTCGGCACCTCCTACGGAGTCTCGTTGGTCGCACACGGTGGACTCCTCTTGGTACTCATGACCATCGCGATCGCCGTTCCGGCCCGCGAGGAAGTGCGCACCTTGGCCATCAAGCCGCCCCGCCCTCGTCCGCAGCCGCGAGACGACGCCAAGCTCGCAGAGGAGACGCACATCGAAGTTCCTGTCCCCGAGGCCGACGAACCCGTGGTGGACCTGCTCGACGAGCCGCCCACCCCCGAGCCTCCCAAGGGCGAGCCGGACCACGCCTCGAACAAGCGCCTCGACGCGCACGCTTTCGTCGACACCTTCGGTGTGGGCCCGGGCGAGTCCGCCGGGCGCTACGGACGACGCGACGGCATGGGCCGGGCGAGTCGCTTCGGCGGCTCGCCCGAGACGGTCCGGCGGACCGAAGAGGGCCTGCGCTGGCTGGCGGCCCACCAGAGCCCCGACGGGCGCTGGGACTCGGACGGGTGGACGGCGAACTGCTCGCGGGGTCCCACGTGCGCCGGCCCCGGCGACAACCTCGGTGCGCCCAACGTCGACGTAGGGCTCACAAGCCTCGCGCTGCTCGCCTTCATGGGCCAGGGCAACACTCCGCGCTTCGGTCCCTTCAAGCGCGTGGTGCGCCGGGGCATGCGCTGGCTGCGCCGCCAGCAGCGTGCGGACGGCTCGGTGGGCTTCGTGGAGGGCGGTCACGCGGGGGCCTACCAGCAGGCCACTGCGACCATGGCGCTCGCCGAGGCCTACGGCCTCACACGCCTCCCCAGCCTTTGGCGCCCGGCCGAGCGGGCGGTGGCCTTCGTCCTCGCCGCACGGAATCCGGGCCTCGGCTGGCGCTACGGCGTCCGCGACGGGCGCAACGACACGTCGGTCACGGGCTGGATGGTCCTGGCCCTCAAGGCGGCGCGCGTGGCCGGCCTCGAGGTCCCCGACGAGGCCTTTGCGGGCGCGCTGGCCTGGATCGACCGGGCGACCTCCAGCGACGGAGCCGTCGGCTACATGACGCCCGGAGGGGGCTCCTCGGTCCTCGGCGGGAACGAAGGGCGCTTCGAGGAGCAGCCGACCCTGACCGCGGTCGGGGTTCTCTGCCGCTTGTTCGCGGGACAACGCCCCGCCGAGGACCGGCTGCGGCGGGGCGTCCGCCTCCTCGCCCAGCGACCGCCGGCCTGGGGGGAGCGGACGGTCAACTTCTACTATTGGTACTACGGCACCTACGCCATGTTCCACTTCGGAGACGACCGCAAGTGGGCGTCGTGGAACGCAGCCATGCGCCAGGCCATCGAACCGCATCAGCGCGAGCGGGGCTGCGAACGAGGGTCCTGGGACCCGGTGGGCGAGTGGTGCAAGAGCGGCGGGCGGGTCTACGCTACGGCCATGAACGTCCTGACCCTGGAAATCTACTATCGCTACCGGCGCGCCCACGGAAAGGGCCTCGCGGCGAAGCCCGGGGGCGCACGGCAGCACCAGGTCGCGGACGCGGGCTCCGCGCGGCGGAGCCGCCGACGCTGAACGGAGCCCACGTCCGCGACGGGGCCGGGCAGAGGCCATTTCCCGGTTGACCCGCCGTACACGAAGGTGTACCGTCTCTTAGGCTTACGCCCAAGGACGACAATGCAGGAACAGGACCTCAAGCAGGAAGTCCTCGACGTCCGCAAGGTCATCGAGAAGAGCACTTCCAAGGTCAGCCTCCGAGACCTCGAGAAGAAGGGCTTCCGGCAGGTCAAGGTCCTCCGAGCTGGCGACATCAACCAGCTCATCATGAAGGCCGTCCAAAACGTCCTCGCGAAGACCCCTCGCGGGGGCATGAGCGAGCAGGAGCGGCAGCGCATCCTCCAGGAGGCCCGCGCGGACTTCGACCGCCAGATGGCGGAGCACAAGAAGATCCAACAGGCGCACCAAAACCTGCAAGCCAAACTCCAGGAAGTAAATGCGCAGCTCGCGGCCGAGAAGCAGAAGCTCGAGGCGGAGAAGCAGGCCTTCCAGCGCGACAAGCAAGCCCTCATGGAGAAGAGCCTCGAGGGGCAGCGCGTCGCGGCCCAGAACTACGAGGCCCAGATCGCCGACTTGCGCGAGCGGCTCTCCAAAGCCGAGGGCGGCGTGTCCCGAGAGGAATACGAGGCGGTCCGCAAGCGCTACGCAGTGCAGCTCGAAGACCTCGAGAACGACGTCGAGCGCTACCGCAAGCAGATCCGGCAGCTCGAAGAGGACAACGCCGCGCTGAGCCGAGCCAAGGGGCAGGTGCGCGCCCTCGAAGAGGAGAACGAGCGTCTCCGCCGTGAACTCGAGGAGGCGCGCGCCAACGCAGGCAAGGGGGGTGGTGGGATCGACCCGAACACCCAAGCCGAAATGCAGCGCATGCGCATGGAATTCGAGCAGAACCAGGCCCGCATGCAGGAAATGCTGGCGGGGATTGCAAACTCCCTCGTGGAGGCGCGGCGCGCCGGCGCGGGAACCGCGGAAGCGCCCGACCTCTCCAAGCAGTTCGCCAAGCTGCAGCAGAACATCAGCGACGCGGTTCGCAAGGCGACGGCCGGCAAGGGCGGCGAAGGCATGGACCTTACCGCCGAGCAAGCCTCTGCGCTCTTCAGCACCATGCTCGAAGAGGCGGGGACGCTCGAAACGAACATGGCCGACGTCAAGGTCAAGGAGCAGAAGGCCGCCAGCGTCTCCGGGAAGCTGGCCAAGCTCCGCAACCTGCGCAAGCAGTAGGCGACCGCGGGCAGCGCCGGCGATGCGGTCGGCGGGCGCACGCGAACTCGGCGCCCGGGTCGCGGTCGGCGAAGCGCAAGAGCTCCGCCCGAGCGCGCGAACGAGTCGCGTGCCATCGGACGCGCAAGCACCGGACGAAACGACCCGGCAAAGGCGTCTCCGCTGCGAAGTCGACCGCGCCGACCGGGCGCGGCGCGCGATGACCCAGCCCCGGTAGACACGGGGCGAACTTCCGGTAAGCTCGGTGCTCGCCAGGGGAAGGGTCCCCGGTTCTTGGAGGACGAACGCTCAATGACCGACAAGCCCAGCATCGATTTCGGGACCGGCTCTGCCCCGCGATCGACTTCCCAGCCTCGCTTGCGCCCGGGGAAGGGGCTGGACGTGGGGACCGCCAACCTGCTGGCGGCCGTCCAGGACTACGACGGCAACGTAATCATCAAGGTGCAGCGCAACGCGTTCATCGACATCGAGCAGAACGACTTCACGCGCAACATGCTCACGAAGATGGACGTGCAGTACGTCATCCTCAACAACAAGATGATCGTCGTCGGCGACCCGGCCTTCGATCTGGCGAACATCTACAACCGAGAGACCCGTCGCCCCATGTCCGACGGCATGCTCTCCCCCAAGGAGGCCGACGCGCTGCCCATCGAGAAGCTGCTCGTCGACCGCCTCCTCGGCCCCCCGGCCGTGCCCAACGAGGTCGTCTACTACTCGGTGCCCGCCGACCCCATCGACTTCGAAATGAACGTCGTCTACCACAAGGGCATCTTCAACGACCTCTTGCGCAAGCTGGGCTACAACCCCAAGGACATCCTCGAAGGCCACTGCATCGTCTTCGCCGAACTGGACGAGGACGACTTCACGGGCATCGGCATCTCCTGCGGCGGCGGCATGTTCAACGTGTGCGTGGCCTACAAGACCCTGCCGGCCCTCTCCTTTTCCACCGCGCGCGGCGGCGACTGGATCGACCGCAACGTGGCCAAGGTCCTCGGGATCAAGGCTTCCCGCGCGACGGCCCTCAAGGAGAAGGGAGTGGATCTGCGCAACCCTCGGACCCGCGAGGAGCAGGCCATCGACCTCTACTACCGCGAACTGATCCGCTACACCCTCACCGAGATCAAGAACCGCTTCGAGACCTCCGAGGACATGCCGCAGTTCCCCGATCCGGTCGACATCGTCTTCGCCGGCGGGACCAGCAAGATCGGTGGGTTCATCGACGTCGTCCGCGACGAGTTCAGCAGGATGCAGTTCCCCATCCCCATCAAGGAGATTCGTCGCGCCGACGACCCACTCACATCCTGCGCGCGCGGGGCGCTGGTGGCCGCAGCCGCCGACGCCGACAACCCCGAGTAGCCTGCGCCCGTTGCGCCGAGTCCCCGAACGCCGCCGTCGCCCTGCACGCCGGCGGCGTTCTTGTGTCGAGGTGCTGACGCTCGCCCTGCTCCTTCCGGCCGCAGTTGCAGGACAGGAGGAGGGCTACGTGCTTCGCGCATCTCCCGGCGTCGTGGTGGAGCACCTCCCCAGCGACGCTGGAGTGGCGGCGCGGGTGGTGCGCATTCTCGGCCGCGCACGCGCCTCGGTGGAGAGCCGCCTTGGGCGAGGGCTGCCTGCGCGACCGCACGTCGTCCTGGCGCCCAACGATCGGGAGTTCGCCCGCCGGGTGGAGGGGATCGCCGGCACACCACCGGCGCCCTACGTGCTGGCCATGGCTTTCCCCGCGCGAGACCTCGTCGTCATTCGCCGCAGCGGCTTGCGCGAAGGAACCGACGCGGGCCTCGAGCGGACCCTTGGCCACGAACTCGCCCACCTCGTCTTGGGCGAGGTCGAGCGTCGGCGCGGACGGCGCCTGGAGCGTTGGCTCAACGAAGGACTCGCCGAATGGGCTGCAGGGCGCACCCCCACCGGCGAGGAAGCGTCTGCGCTCACGGGCTGGGCGCGCTTCGGGGAGCTGAAGCCCTTTGGAGAGCTGGCCGCGCGGTTCCCAGATCACGGTCAGGCCTCGGGGCGAGCCTACACCCAGAGCATGGCCTTCGTGTGCTGGCTCGGCGAGCGGGCGGCGCTCGCCGACCTCGTCGACGCGCTCGCCCGCAGCGCCGATACCAACGCGGCCTTCCGCGTCGTGCTCGGGCGCGACGCGCTCGAGGCGGAGATGGAGTGGGTCGAAGAGCTGAAGGCCGAGCACAGCACCTTCCGGACCTTGCTCTTCAGCCTCGACGTGTGGAGCGTCATGGCGCTGTTGGCGCTCGTGGCCTTCGCGCGGCACGTCGTCGTGACCCGTCGTCTCCGCCGCGAGCTCGCAGAGCAGGACCGGGTCGAAGACGCGCTGGAGGAGGGTGTGTGGACCGAGGACGGTTGGCGCCCGGGCCCTGCCGACGACGCCTGAAGCGGCGGTGGTGCCCCGCCCCGTCCGGCGCCTGCCCCCCCGAGCCGACACGATCCGGGCGAAGGGCCGACTGCCGACCGCGCGGCCGGGCAAGCCGTCCGTCGGCGCCCGCGAGGGGGCCCTCTGCGCGCAGGGGACGAGCCGGTGGGCGGGCGTCGCGAGGACACGCGCCGCGTGCACCGCGTGCCGGGCGTATGGACCGTGAGCGAGGCGCGGAGTAGCGTGAGGGAAGTGAGGGGACCTCGGCGCGCCCTGCTTTGTCTGATCCCGGCGGCTCTCGCCGCAACGGCCGAAACCGAGGCTCGGGCCGCGCCGCTGGAGCCGCCGCGGGTGGAGCGAACGCACGGCCTGGCGACCCTGCGCAGCGAAGCGCGCCTGCCCGACTTCTCGGGTCGCGAGCTGCGCGCGCGCCTGCGGCGCGGAGAGCGGACCGCGCTGGAAACCCCCTTCGCTCTCACCGCGGACGGACGAGGCGAGGTGTTGCTGCGGACCGCGCGACTCCTCTTGCCCGGACGCTACGTCCTCGAAGTGACCGCGCCCGGCACCGAAGAGCCGCTCGAGCGAGTCGAGTTCGCCCTGGGGAACCCCGAAGAAGCGCGCGCAGCCGCGCAGCGCATGCACCGCTGGTACCTGGTCGCCGCACGTCGCTTCCGCGATCTGGCCGCGGCTCTCGAGCGGCGCGGTCGCTGGCATCGGGCCGTGGCCGAGCGGACTCCCGCTCGGCGAGGCGAGATGCGCGAACGCTTCGACGAACGCTTCCTTCCTGGCTGGGAGGCCGTCCTGCGCATGGCGCGCATGGACCTCGCCACCTACCAGCGCCGCCTGCTCCTCCCGCCGCGGCCCCGGATCGCCGAGCTCCTCTTGCGCCTCGTCCCGCTCCTCCGCGCCCGTGCCGAGGTCTGGGCGACCGCCTTCGACCCGAACGCCGCCGCGCCCGGTCCCGCGGCGGAAGTCGAAGCCGTCGCCGAGGAACTGCGGAGCCTCCTCCCCGAGCTGGGGAGCCTCACGGACTGGCGCGCGGGCCCCCTCGCGCAGCCCGAGAGCCGGCCCGAGCCTGGGCAACGCTTTCGCAGCCTGCTGGGGGTCTCGGTGCTGGTGCCCGCCGGTGCGCGCCTGCATCCGACCACCGACCCCGGCGAGCGCCTGGGCTTCGCGACCGACGGCCTCGAGGTCCGGCTCCGCGCCGAAGAGCGCCCCGATCTCGAAGACCCGGACGCCCTGGCCCGAGCCGTCGAAGTGTCGGCCTGGGAGACCTGGCAAGGCTACAAGCGCCTCTCCAGCGAGCGCACGCCCGACCGCGGCCTCCGCCTCGAATTCCGCGCCCGAGTGTCCGGTCGCTCGGTCCAGGCAGTGCAGCGCTTCCTCTTTCCTCCGGGTGGGCGGCGCGTGATCTCGCTCCTGGTGCTCCGCGCCCCCGGCTCCCCCTACGGAGAGCAGGCGCAGGCCATCGAACGCAGCCTGCGCTGGGAGCGACCGTGAAGTCCGCCGGGCCCGTCGCGGCGCTGCTCGCGGTCGCGCTCGCCGCGGGGCTCGCGGTGTGGCTGTGGAGAACCCCGCCTGCGACCTGGCGAGGAAGCGGGGGACCGGCCAGCCGACCCGCGGCGCCTCTCCCCGAACGCGCCCCGCCCCCTCGGCGCAGCCTGGGGATTCAGGTCCAGCCTGGGGAAGGGGAGGGGGTGCGCGTGGTGGCCGTCCTCCCTGGGGGCTCCGGAGAGCGGGCGGGGCTTCGCCCAGGCGATGCCATCGTCCGCGTGGAGGGGAACCCCATCCGTGACCCGCGCCCCCTGCTCGCGCGCTTGGCCGCTCTGCAAGACGGCGAGGTGTTGACCCTCGAGGTCCGCCGCGAGGGTGGCGCGGTCGAAACCGTCGTGGTGCGCTTCGAGGACGGCGCGGGCTACGAGCAGGCCTTCGCGCGGGACCTGATCCGCAAGGCCGCCGAACAGCTCATCGACGCGAGGCGCCCGGACGGGCTCTGGCCCCACTACCAGAACCCGGATCGCCCTTCGGTCGCGGTGACGGCGCTCGCGGCCTACGCACTCGCGCGCGCACGCGAAGACCTCGACGAGATCGGGCGCGAGGAGCTCCACTCGACCTTGCTCGTCCTCGAAAGGCACCTCGGTCCCGACGGCGGTCTGGAAGACCCGAGCCAGCTCGTGCCGCACCGTGTCTACGCCAGCGCGCTCTATGCCTGCGCCCTCGCCGAACTGCCCAGCGGCAACGCGCGGATCCTCGCCGGCCTCGGCCGCTGGCTCACGAGGGCTCAGGTGCAGGAAGAAGGCGGTTACGATCCCATCGACCCGCGCTACGGAGGCTGGCCCTACTACGACGGAGACGGCGCACCCCTGCGGGCCGACGTGTCCACCGCTCGCTTCGCTCTGCTCGGCCTGGCGGCTGCGGAGCTTCCCGCGGAGCACCCAGCCTGGGGACGCGCGGCCCTGTTCCTCGACGAGCTGCAGAACTTCTCCTTCATCACCGCGCCAGGCGACCCCTTGCGGGCGACCGAGCGCTCTCTCCGCGACGGGGGCTTCTGCTTCACACCTCGCTCCGGCAAGGCGGGCGCCAGCGAGCTGGGGCAGGACTTGCTCGTCGGTCGTTCCTACGGCACCGCCACCGCCGACGGGCTCCTCGGACTCCTCGCCGTCCGGGGAGTGGACCGGCGCACGCGAAAGGATGCGGCGTTGCCCGAGGACCCCCGCGTCCGGGCCGCTCTGCGCTGGCTCGCGGCTCGCATCTCCTTCGCGGACGTACCCGGCTTCCCCGAAGGTTCGGGCTGGCGCGAGGGCCTCTACTTCTACTACCTGGCTGCCTGGGCCGAGGCCTTCCACCGCGCGGGCGTATGGGAGGTTCTGGGAGCGAGGGGTGGGGTCGACCGCTGGGCCGCCTCCCTCGTGCGCGCCCTGGGCGACCTCTTCGGGCGCAGCGGGGGCATCTTTCGGAGTCGATCCCCCCTGATGCACGAAGACGCACCGGGCCTCGCCCCGGCCCTGGCCATCGTCGCCTTGAGCGCCGCGCGCGACCGACTGGCGCTGGGCGGCGGCGCTCGGCTCCGCGTGACCCGCGCGGTTCCCCTGGGACCCGAGCGGCATCCACCGGATCCGCCGCCTCTGCCCCCCCGCGCGGCACGGGGCTGGGAACTGGCGCGGGGGCGCCTAGGGTGCTTCGCCTGCCACCGCGATGACGGGCGCGGCAACGGTCCGTCGCTCGTTGGGGTGGGCGAGCGCTACTTGACGCGCTACGGCTCGACCGAGGAGGCCGGTGAGGCGCTGGCGCGCTTCCTCCGCGCTCCGCGGCCGGAGGCGTCCCTCGCCGGCGGCTCCTGGCCGGCCCGCATGCCCGCGCTGAGCGAGGTGGCTTGCTCCGACGAGGAATTGGGCCGACTGGTCGATTTCCTCCTCTCCGCTCGCGGCACCCGCCCTGTGTCCGAGCTGCGCTGAAGGATAGGATCTCCGCATGAGCGACCGGGCGCGGATCCTCTCCCGGCTCAAGGATCACACCTTCGACCTGCTCGTCCTCGGAGGCGGCATCACCGGCGCCGGCATCGCTCGCGACGCGGCGCTGCGGGGACTCAGCGTCGCGCTGGTGGAGAAGGGCGATCTGGCACGCGGCACCAGCTCTGCGTCCTCCAAGCTGATCCACGGGGGCCTGCGCTACCTCGAGCACCTCGAGTTCGGACTCGTGTTCGAGGGAACGCGGGAGCGCTGGCTGCTCACGCGCAATGCGCCGCACCTCGCCGAGCCTCTGCCCTTCCTCTTTCCCGTCTACAAGGGAGCGCGCGTGGGCATGCTGCAGCTCACCTGCGGCATGTGGCTCTACGACGCCCTGGCGGCGTTCCGCAACTACCGGCGGCACGAGCTGCTTAGCCCGCGGAAAACGCACCGGGCGGAGCCGGCCTTGCTCGCCCGAGGGCTCCGCGGGTCCGCGCGCTACTACGACTGCCGGACCAACGACGCGCGGCTGACCCTCGAGACCGCCCTGGACGCGGAACACCACGGCGCCGTGGTCGCCACCTACGTGGAGGCCGTGGGCATCGAGACCGACTCGATTGGCATCACCCGAGGGCTTCGCGTACGCGACGCCCTCGCCGCATCGCTCGGCGACGGGACGAGCGAACTCTTCCCGGTGCGGGCACGGGTAACGGTGGTGGCCGCAGGCCCGTGGACCGACCGCATCTTGGCCGAGCGCGGCAGGCCGCCCTGCCTGCGCCCCACCAAGGGAGCCCACATCGTCCTCGACGCCAAGCAACTCCCCCTGCGTCACGCGGTGGTGCTCACGTCGGTGCGCGATGGCCGCGTCCTGTTCGCGATCCCCTGGGACGAGCGGACCATCGTTGGGACCACCGACACCGACGACGACGAACCTCCCGACCGAGTGGAGGCCAGCGCCGAAGACGTTGCCTACCTGCTGGAAACGGCGAACCACTACTTCCCGTCGCTGTGCGCCGGTGCGGACGACATCATCGCCACATGGGCGGGCCTCCGGCCCCTCATGCAAGATCCGGAAAGCGACCGAGCGTCCGACGTCTCTCGCGAGCACGCCTTGCTGAACATCGACCCGGGCCTGCTGGCCATCGTCGGCGGCAAGCTCACCACCTACCGGCTGATGGCGGAGCAGGCCGTGGACCGCGTGCTGGGCAAGCTCGGCGCCAAGGCCAAGCTCGACCCCTGCCGGACGCGAGAGGTTCCCCTCATCGGCGCGAGCGACCCCGCGGCCCTGGCCGACATCGACGCCCGCGCGCGCGAGTTGGCGCGCGAATACGCGCTGGAGGACGACGTCGCGCGGCACCTCGTGCGCAGCTACGGACTCCGGGCACCCGAGGTTCTGGCCGCGGGGAAGGAAGCCGGCGTCCGTCCGGGGAGGCTGGTTCCCGATCTTCCCTACCTGGTCGACGAGGTCGTGTTCGGCGCGCTCCGAGAGCGAGCTGAGCGCCTCGACGACGTCCTCCGGCGCCGCACCCAGGTCTTCCTCAAGGCACGCGACCAGGGCGTGGCGGTGGCCGAAGAAGCGGCGCGCGTCCTGGGAGAGGTCCTCGGCTGGGACCGCGAGCGCGAGCAGCTCGAGGTGCGTCGTTACCGGCAGCTCGTCGCCCTCTCCCGGCGCTACAAGGGCCGGCGAATGGTGCCGCCGACCTCCCGCATGAAGCGCATGCCCGCCGACGCCTGATCGCGTGGCCCGTCCGCTGCGGCGGCGCTGCCTGCCGCCCTCCCCGGGGCGACGGCTGCTGCTGCGCCCGCGGCTCGATCGGGGCCAGGCCCGAGCCTGGAGCCGGCGGGCGACCGGCGGGACCTCCGCCGGTCGCCTGCAGCGGTCCCAGAGCGCCCGGAAGCGCTCAGAAGTCCAAGGTAACCATCAGGAAGGCCCAGTCCTGGTCGCTCGACTTGGAGCCGGTGGCGCGAACGTAAGCGCCTTCGAAGAAGTGCGAGTAGCCTCCCCACACGGAAATGTGCTCGAGCACCTTGAACTTGACGTAGAGGTCGGTCTCCGCCCCCACGTACCCCGAATCCCAGTGCCGGGCGGCGCCTGCTCCGTCGGTGCGGGTGAAGCCGACGCCGTACCAGCGGTCGTCGCGCCGATCGAGGAAGAAGAAGTGCGTGTCGGCATGAAGGCTCAACCACTTCAGAGGCCAGAACACCGCCTTGAGGGCCACCGCGTGCAGGTTGCGCCAGGCGAACAAGTCCTGGTGCCCGTGGTAGTAGTGGGCGAAGGGGAGCAAGGGGTCGAAGGTCTGTACGCGGCTGTCGGTGGGGTCGGGATCTCCGCTGGCGTAGGCGTATTCGGCGAGGACCTTGAACTTCATCCCGCCGCCGAGAGGCTGGACGAAGGAGAGCGTCACGGCGCCCGCCCACGCGGCGACGATGTCGCCGGCCTGGTCGCCGTACTGGTAGGCAATCAGGCCGCCGTAGCCCAGGGGGCCGGCCTTCCCCTTGACCCGCGCCCCAAAGGTGTAGTCCGTGCGCACGCCGCGGTCACCCTTGTGGTCGGTGACGATGGCCCCCAGCTTGTTGTCGCCCAGCCAGCGCCAGTAGAGGAACAGGTCCACCTGGAGGTCTTCGACCATGCGGTTGGATACGTAGAGGCCGCTGAACCAGAGGTCATCGTTCTCGTCGGTCCCGGCCACCAGACCGGTGGGCTCGCGCACGTTGTGCGCGAAGGCCATGATCCACCACCCCTCGGGCTCGAAGGTGGCCTGCACGCCGTCCCACGAACGAGACACGAGATGCCAGTCCAGGTTCGAGATCAGCCGCTGGTCGCCGAGCTGCGGAACGCGCATGCGGCCGACGCGGAGGGTCAGGGGGAGGTCCCAGGGGCGGCGCAGCTCGCCGTACCCCTCGTAGAGGTGAATCTCTGCGCGGTCGGTGGCCAGGCGGGGCCCGGTGAGGCCGTCGCCCACGTCACCCCAACGGCGAACGTCCTGGAGCGCCACCCGCACGCCGAGATGCTTGTTCAAGTCGAAGTCGAGGCCAAGCCGAGTGCGCTGTCCGACGAAATCCGTCGTGCTGTTGGTCTTGGGCTGGACGTAGGTGTCGCCGCGGTACTCTCCCCGCCAGCGGGCTTGACCCCAAAGGCGGAGCCGGAGGCCTCCGGGGAGGTCGAAGGAGAAAGTGCCCTTCTTCCCCTTCTTCGCCGGCGCCTCCTTCTCGGCGGGCGCCGCCGGCTCCGTGGAGGCCTCGGGTGCTGCGCTCCCTTCCGGGGCGCCGACCGCGCTCGGGTCCTTTGCGGTGCCCTCGACCGCTTCGAGGCGCTTCTCCAGCTCGGCGAGCCGCGCGCGCAGGGCGTCGACTTCGGAGCCTTCTTGCGCCCTGGCCGGGACCGCGGCGGCGAGACCCAGGCCCAAGGCACTGCACAGGATCAGGGAATTGCGATGGTTCACGAACGACGACCTCCTCAGCCCGCAGCGCGACCGGCGGTCGCCCGGCGAGTCAATGGACCTACGGGTCCCATGATCGGGACGAACAACGGGAGGAATCCCATGCCTGTGACCCAGGCTACGCCGCCCCTGAGACAAGGCCTGCGGCCGCGGTCCTCAGAGCGAAGCGGGCCTCGAGGATCCCCCTTGGCGAGGGGCGGGAATCAAAGAATGTACCGTCCGCTGGTCCCCCGCCGAACGTCGGTGAGCGTCGTGTTTCGCGCCCAATCGGCGAAGCGCTCCTTGAGGGCCGCGTAGGCGGGATGGAGCAGGCAGGGATTCTCGGAGTCGCAGCGCTCTTGCCCGAAGGCGCAGGCGCGCGGCTCGGGTTCGTAGCCCACGGCCTCCATGATGGCCGCGAAACTGATCCGCGAGGGACTCTTCGCCAGCCGGAAGCCGCCGCCGTGACCGCGCTGGGACTCGAGGAGTCCGGCCACGACGAGCTTGCGGAGCACCTTGGACACGTAGGCGAGGGGAATGTCGGTCGCCTCGGCCAGGTCCTGGGAGGGCAGCGAACCGTTGCGCCCCGCAACGGCGAGATGGGCCATGAGACGCAGCGCGTATTCGACGGTCTGAGGAAAGAGCCCGTTGCTCACCCGGCACCTCCCGGCGGGCGAAGGTGGTTGTTCAGCCAGTAAATGACGATCCCCGAGAGGGCGACGAAGAGCCAGACCCCCCAGGCGAGGCGCGCCAGGCGGCGGTGCGCGACGAGGCGCCCTCGCAGGGCCAGGCCCAGGGCGCCGCCGACGAGGGGAACGGTCAGCACGGCCAGCGCGGTGTGCGTGCCCAGGATCGCCAAGAACAGGACACGCACCCAGTCGTCGCCCGGAAAGCGTCGGTGCCCGGAGAGGGAGACCTGCAGGCCGTAGCCGGCGAGGAAGAGCAGGCCGACGCCGAGGGCAGAGAGCATCAAGCGGGGGTGGAGCCGGCGGTCCCCGCGGCGGATCGCACGGCGTCCCCAGAGGAGCAAGACCGCCACGAGCGCGTTCAGGAGTGCGTTCGCGTGGGGGAGGATCTCGGTCACGGGTTCGCCTCGTCGGGGGGAGCCGGACGCCAGGTGCGCGGCAAGAGCAGGTGGAACCAGGCGAGGGTGGCGAGCAGGAAGGAGGCGGCCGCCGCGACCAGCAGCGGTCTCAGCGCGTCGGGACGGAAGACCAGGGCCGCTCGGGCCGCGGTGGCCGAGGCGAGGAGCGCGCCCAGGGCGCCCACCTGCCAGGGGCTCTTGCGGACCAGCCCCTGGTAGCCGCCGTGGGCCAAGGTGACGTGGAGCCCCACCCCGAGGGCGAGGGCGGCGAAGCCTCCGATGAAGACCACGTGCAGGCCCGCCTGGGCACGGCCCGGGTCGAGCGCAGCGAACGCGTAGCCCAGCGGGAGGCACCAGGCGGAGGCCCAGATCAGGCGGCGATGCAAGCCGGGGAGGCAAGGCGGTCGGTGGAGGCGTGCAACTCCGAGGAGGAGCGCAAGGGTCAAGCCCGCTCGGACCGCGTAGCCGATCGCCGGCGCGCCGCGGGTTTCGAGCACGAAGCTGCCGGCCAGCCCAAGCCAGGAGGCGAAGTGCCCCGTACGCCGTAGGCGGCTCCCGACGCCGGAACTGGCGTCGGGCGGCGCCTCGCCGCGGGTGAGGAGGGGAAGGACCATTCCGCCCAGGCCGACGATGAGCCCCACGAAGAGCCCTTGGAGGATCCACTTCTGTCCCAGGTCGTGGAGCCAGAACCACTCGGGGCCGAGTCCGCGCTGCGCTCCAATGGCCCCCGCCCCCGCCAGCGCGAGGACGAAGGAGAGGGGAACCCAGAGGAAGCAGTCGGGAGGTCTGCGGCCCGCGTTGCGAGCGAGGAAACGACGCAGGCAGAAGGCGAGCAGGGTAAGCATCAGCACGCCCCAGCAGGCCTGGGCAAGGGCCAAGGCGCCAAGCGCGGCGCAGGCGGTGGTGGCGGGCGGTGCGGCGAGGGCGACCGCCATTTCCCAGGGGGCGGGCGGCCAGGTCTGGGTGCGGCGGGGGACCGCTGTGTAGAGGAAGCCGCAGGCGAAGGCCATGAGGAAGCCCTGAATCTGCGCGATGGAGTGGAAGACGCCGCTCCAGGAGCCGATGCCGAACAGGCCGACGAGCAGCCAATGCCCTACGCCCCACCAGGCGAGGAGGACGCCGAGGGGAAAGAGCAGGCGGTAGGGTTCGCGCCGCCAGGTCGGCGCAGAGGCGAGCGCGGTGCTGGGGGGCGGCACGGTCACGAAGACGATCCGAGCACGCCGCTTAAGCCGGAACCAGCACCAGCGCGCCGAGGACGAGGGGCAGGACGCACAGGCTGCCGAAGAAGAGCCCGCGCGCGGAGGCGACGCTCGGCGCGAAGGCGAAGCGCAGGCTCAGGGCGAGGTAGGCGAGGCCTAGGGGCACGGCCACCGCGGCGTAGTAGGTTCCGCCGAGGCCGAGGCCGACCGGCGCGAGGCACGAGGCGAAAAAGCCCAGCGCGCCAGCGAGGGTCAGGGCGCAGCCGAGGCGACCCGTGGGGTCGACGACGACCGGCGTGCGGTGGCCCGCGCGGCGGTAGTCATCTCGATGCAACCAGTCGATGGCGCAAAAGTGCGGGAACTGCCAGGAGAAGACCACCGCGAAGAGCGCCCACGCGCCCGCACCCAGGCTCCCCTGCGCCGCCGACCAGCCGATGAGGGGCGGGGCGGCGCCGGCCGCGGCGCCCGGGAGCAGGAACCAGGCGCTCCGGCGCTTGAGGGGCGTATAGAGGAGCAGATAGCCCGCAGCAATGGCTAGGTTCAGGGTGGCCGCGAGGGAATGGCAGGTGCGCAGGACCACGGTCCCGGCGCCCAGGAGGGCCAAGCCGAGCCCCAAGGCCGCATCCCTCGAAAGGCGCCCGGCGGCGAGGGGTCGCCGGGCCGTACGCCGCATGCAGCGATCGTGCTCCGCCTCCCACCACTGGTTGAGCGCGCAGGCGCCGCAGGCGCCAAGGAAGGCTCCCAGCAGGGTCCACGCGAAGAGGGAACGGTCGAAGACGAGGTCTCGGCCGACTTGGTAGCCCACGGCGATGGTCACGAGGACGAGGCAGTTCAACCGCGCCTTGACCAGGTCTACGAGATCGACCAGCCAGGCGGCCGCGCCGGCGAGGGATGATCGACGCGCGGCCTCGAGGAGGGCCGGTGACTCCACGGCCCTCGCTCCCTGAGCGAAGGGAGGGACGAGCGCGGCCGTGGCGACGCCGCGGGGGGAGATCCCGCACGCCGAGGCCAGCCTCTCGGGCTCGCACCCCCGGGCGTCCGCGGAGGCCAGGCCGGTGCTCCGGGCCCGTCGGACGTCTGCGGCAGACCCGTCGCCCGAACGCCCAGCTGCTGGGATCGGGCCTGTGGACACGGGGAGCCGCTCCTCGGGGCCTGCCGGTTGCTTCGTCGCGGCCATGTCTCCTCCTTCGCTCCGTGGCCCTCAGGGACAGCGGAAGCCGTGCTCGCGGTCGAAAAGCACCACGCGCCGCTCCCCGCGCGGGAATTCCAGCTCGGCTTCGTAGCGGTACGGCCATTCGTTCGCGGCCGGGTCGTCGCTCAGCTCCACCTCGACCCGGTGCCGCCCAGAAGCGAGCGGGATGGTCTCGAGGGCTACGCTGTTCTTGTCGCCCCACAGGCCGCCGGGGGCGTAGCGCTCCTCGCGCAGCAGGCGGCCGTCCACGCGGACCCGCAGGCGCACGTCGGCGTGGCGCCGGTCCGTGGGCACCCGACCGTCCTTGGGACGCATATGGACGGGCAGGGCCTCGAGCTCCTCGGTGGAGAGCCGGCGCATGCCGCCCTGCAGGCGTCCGAGCAGCTTGAAGGACACGACCAACTCCGCTTCCGGACTCGGCGGAGCCGAGTAAGGGAGGTCGCTCCCCAGCCAGGCGAACCCCCCGAGCAATGCGGCGAGGACAGCGCCCCCCGCCCAGGCGCGCGCGCCAACGGGCGCCCGGGCCCGGGGGGCCTCTCCGCGCCGAATGGCATCGACGGCGGCCCGGAGCGCCGCGCCTTCGCCGGGCCCGTGCGCGAGCAGGTGGATGCGGGAGTCGCCGGCTTCGCCGCGCTTGCTCACGGGCTTGCGCCGCCCCCGCATGCGCTCGGCGGTGTGCGCGAAGCCTTCGCGGTAGGCACAGCCCTCGGGACCGCAGCCTGCAAGGACCACGGCGGCCGCACCGCGATCCAAAGCACGGTCCACCAGGTAGCCGTTCACCCAGCCAAGGCAGGGAACGCTGAGGACGTAGCAACCCGGCAAGGCGTCGCAGCGACCGTTGAGCGAGTCCACTCGCCACTCTGCGCTAGCTCCTTCGGCGCAGAGGAAGACCACCGGGGGAGGGTCCCCCGTATGGGCCTCGAGCCAGCCTTCGAGCCGACGGCGCTCGGCCTTGGGGGGGAGCCAGTCGAGGAGGCCGACCCCCGCCGAGTCGCAGGAGCCCGAGCAAATGCCGCAGCCCACGCAGCGCGAGGGGTCCACTTCCGACTGGGTGGCGTAGCGAGTGCTCCCGTCGCTGCGCGGGACCATGCGGATGGCCAGGTAGGGACAGTCGTGAAAACAGGTTTCGCAGGCGTTGCAGCGACTCGCTTCGGTCGTGGCGGTCCGGAGGGTGCCTGCCGAGCCGCCGCGGCGCAGCCACCAGGGGGCGCTGAAGAGGGCGAGGCCGCCAATGAGATGCAGGGCCCAGAGCGCGCCTCCGGAGAGTCGGTCGGTGAGGAGGAGGGGAAACAGGTACCACCAGTCCATGGTGAAGCGCTGTGGAAGCGCGGCCATGCGCGCCGGCGGCGCGCTGGTGGCCGGAAACAGGAACGAGACGGCGCACAGGGTCCCGAGGATCCAGAGCGTGAGCGTGCGCCCGGGGAAGAAGCGCGACCGAGAGAGGCGGGCGACGTGCAACCACAGGGCTATGCCCATGCCCGCGGGGAGGAGCATGTGCAGGAAGAAGACGACGAAGAAGAGGAGGGAGTTCACACCGTCATCGCTGAGGAAGGAGCGGGCGAGGGGCTCGGAGAAGATGGGCAAGGCGTCGAGAAGATCCGCGGTCCCCAGGGCCACGCGGTGGGCGCGTTGGTCCCACACCAGCCAGTAGCCGAGCCAGCCGACGAGGACGAGAAGGACGAAGAGCAGCCAGCCGGTGACCCAGGCCAGCCAGCGGGGCCCGGCAATCCGGCGCGCCAAGGTCAAGCGAGCTGCGTGGATGAGGACGAAGAAGACGCAGCCGTCCGAGCTATAGCGGTGGAGAGAACGAGTCAGCCCCCCCAGCCAGGACGCTCCGGCCTTCTCCAGCGAGGCGTAGGCCAGGTGGACGCTGGAGGAATACCAGAAGAGGAGGAGGGCCCCGCTGAGGATGGCCACCACCAGGCATACGTTGGCCACGCCGCCGGCTTGCTCGAGGGGATTCAGCCCCTCGGGCACCAGCCGTCCCGCGGCGTGGACCACGCGCAAGAGCGCGCGGTCCAGCCGCCGCAGGACGGCATCTCCGCGCAGCGGAGGTTGCGCGCTGCGCGGAGCGGCGGAAGCGGCGGGGCGTTGCACGACGCTCACTCCAAGGCGCGACCCTCCGCCGTGGGGGAGGGCTCGCGCACGAGCAGGCGCAGCGCAGTGGCGAGCCAGCGCTCTTGCTGGTCGCCGAGGGACAGGCGGTAGGCGATGCGCCCGCGCCGATCGATGAGAAGAAACAGGTTGGCGTGGTCGATGATCCCCGTCTCCGGGTTCCGATGTCGCTCGACCCCGAAGCGGTCGAGCACGCGCTCGACTTCGGGGGGAGGTCCCGTAACCAGCCGGTAGAGCGGCGCCGCAACCCCCTGCCCCTCCGCCATGCGGGCGAGGACTTCCGGAGTGTCGTGGGCCGGATCGAGGGTGATCCCCACCACCGTGATCTCCTCGCGCTCCTCGGGGGTGAGCTCGGCGAGGGCGCGCTTGCTCTGGCCCATGATCATGGGGCAGGTGAAACCGCAGGTCGCGTAGACCGCCGTGACCAGGACGACGCGTCCCCGCAGGGCGTGCAAGGAGACGGGAGCGCCTTCCTGGTCGGTAAGCTCGAAGTCGGGCGGGGTGAGCGCGATGCGCAGCTCCTCGGCGGGAAAGGGGAGCGGGCCCCGGGGGCGCTCCTCGGCGAAGCTCGCCAAGGCTCCGGCGAAGAGAGCGGTGACCAGGGCCGCGGCGCCCGCGCTACGCAGCAGCGCGCGCGGACGCTCGCGGAGGACCTCGCGCAGCGGGATCCACCACACCCCGAGGATGACCAAGTCGAGGAGGAACGGATTTGCGAGCAGCATGATCACGTAGCCGGGCTCCACCTCTCCCGTCGCGGGGTCGTAGCCGAAGCACCAGGTCTTGAAGCTTTCGGCGAAGGCCCCCAGCCCGGTCTCCGCCGGGGGAACGAAGAGCAGGGCAAGGAGGACGAGCTGAGCGAAGCTCAGCGTGAAGATCATGAAGCTCGGGAAACGCCAGCCCCGCAGCGTCTCCAGGGTCCAGGCGGCAAACCGCGCGCTGGGGGGAGCAGGGGACTTCTTGCCGGCGGTCATCGAACGTGCCACACGTCCGCCAGGGCCTTCCAGTTGGCGAAGTAGTAGACGGCAAAGCAGAGGAGGAAGATGAAAGTCAGAGCCACCGTTCCGGGGGTGTGGTGGCTGTCGGCCCCCTCCTGCTGCAGCGCCGCGGCGGCGGAGAGCACCTCCTCGGGGTGCTGGCCCTTGCCCTCGGACGCCGGACGGGTCGTTTCCTCCGTCGGACCCGCTCCTTCGGGTTGGCTGGCGCTCGGTTCGGGCGTCGGTTCGGTCACGAGGGGCCTCCTTACCAGGCGGTCATGGGGCGGCCTTCGTTCTTCTTGCCGAAGAACACCGCCGCGACGGTGAGCAGAATGAAGGTCAAGAGCCCGATGAAGGCGAGCGTGCCGCCAAGACCCACCCCGGCGAGCATCAGGTTGGCGCCGGCCGACAGGTTGGCGCCGGCGTCTGCGTCCCACACCCGCCGCGGCACGCCGTAGCTGCCGGCGAAGGACATGGCGAGGGCCATGATCGCGATCCCACTGCCGAACAAGTAGGGCTGGATGCGGGCCAGCGGACGCGCGTAGTACTCGCGCCGGAAGATCAGGGGCACCACGTAGTAGGTTAGGCCCATGAAGGCGAGCGTGGTACCGCCGACGACGGTGGCGTGGAAGTGACCCGGGATCCGCAGTGTGTTGTGGGCAATGATGTTGATCTGCTGGGTCCCTAGCGTCACGCCGGTGATGCCGCCCATGAAGCCGAAGATGACCAAGGAGAGGAAGAAGGCCGAGAAGCCGGGGTTCTTCCAGGGGCACGCGAAGAGCCAGCCGAAGAGCCCCTTGGTATAGCCCTTGGCGCGCATGGCGGATTCCACCGAGGCCGGGACGGTGAAGCCGTGGATCATGGAGGCGAGCACGGCCAGATACATGGCGTAGGAGGTGTTCCAGATCTTCCAAGTGGCGCCCACGCCGGGGTCCACCAGCAGGTGATGGGCCGACGCCAGGTTGATGAACAACACGTAGAAGACGAAGGCGGTGCGGCAGACGGCTTGGTTGAGCGGTTTGGCGCCCGTGGTCAGGGTGGCGAGGAAGTACCACACCGAGACCATGGCGCACACGTTCACTTGCTGGGATACGTGGCCCAGGCCCCACCAGATCAGCCGATACCAGGCCGCATCCGGGGGCTCGGAGAGCCAGCCCATGCTCCAGGCCCAGGTCGGAATGAGCGCGACGGCGCCGTGGAGGATGGCAACCACGGCGATGATGGCGGCCGCCGTGGCGCCGAAGACCACCAGCGGCAGCGAACCATCGTAGGTCCCGTCGCGCTTCGCGATGTAGAGGGTGAGGAAGTAGTTCACCACCCCGATCAGCGTGCCGACCGCCACCAGGATCAAGCCGAGGTAGAACCAGGGCGAGGCCTTGAGGGGGACGTAGGAGGTCATCATGACGTCGGAGCGGCCCTGGAAGATGGCCACGTCGGTCATCAGCGCGCCGACGACCATGAGGACGAAGCCGAGCCACGCTACGCCTCTGCTGAACAGGCGCGAGTTGAGCAGGCTCGTGCAGCAGAAGTAGAGGACGGCCACCTCGAAGAACAGGATCCAGAAGATGAGCATGTTGATCCCGTGGAGGGTGACCGTGCGGTAGTACCAGGTCGGCCCGAGGAGTTGCACCGCGGGCCAGCGGGTCAGCGCCAGGAGGATGGCGCCGATCGCGCCGACGAGGAGGAAGACCACCGCGCACACAGCGTGGGCCTTGATGAAGAACTGGGCCGTAAGGCACACGGGGAGCCCGGTCGTGTCGCAAGTCCGGGACTGGTTGGGGAGGAAGTTGCCGACGCTGCTCATCAGTCCCTCACTTCGATCTTTCCGACCATGGTGTGGTGTCCGATCCCGCAGAATTCGTTGCACACGACCCGGTAGTCGCCCGTCCGTGTGGGCGTGATGGTGAGGACGTGGTCGTAGCCAGGAAGGACTTGGAAGTTCATGTTCATGGGCTGGAGAGAGAAGCCGTGCTGGAGGTCGAGCGACGAGATGTGCAGGCGGTATTCCTGGCCCTTCTTCAGGCGGAGCACGGGGTACCAGTCCCACATCCGAGCCTGCAGGTAGGCATCTCCACCGGGTGCCGGCTCGACGATGGGCTTCTTGCTCTGCGGGTCTTCGGCGACCTTGTTGCTCTCGACGAAGCGCTCGACCCGTGCGGCGAAGTCCGCGGGAGCGACGCGGTAGGCCTCGCCGGTGCTGTTCTGTTTGCCGCGGAAGTGCCAGTAGGGCATCATCAAGAACATCAGCAGGCACCACAGAAGGGCGATGCCAACCCAGGTGCGTTCGCCACCGGTGGGGGCCTTGAACCAGCCCGGGGGGGGCGGGGAAATGCTCATGCGTCCTCCGTCCTCAAGGCAGCTTCGCGTCGGGGAGGGTGAGGAGTTCGATCCAGCCCCACGCCGTGTAGGAGAGGATCGGCACCAAGAGCCCCAGCGCGAGGAGCAGCCAGGTGTTGTCCATTAGCCGCTGAAGAGGGTGTTTGCGCTCAACTTCGTCCGACATGCAGACCTCCCGGGCAGCGCGCCCCTGAGGCGGGGCCAGAAGGCCGCCGCCATGATGGTGAGGAAGAGGATCCCGCCGGCGGCAGCGACCAAGCCGCCCGCGCCCATGACCGTGAGGCCGATCCACTCCTGCAGGGATCGAATGCTCTGCTCGGGCCCGTAGGCCTTGCGGGCGGCGCCGGCCAGGCCAGCCGCCCCGAAGCCGACGGCGAAGACCGTCTGGCCCACCCCGAACAGAGCGGGTTGCCAGTGTGCCCAGCGGCCCAAGCGACCGGCGGGGAGACGGAGTCCGAGGGGCTCGAGGTGTAAGTAGGCGACGGCCATGAAGGAAGCCGTCACCGCACCGATGGACGCGTGGTAGTGGGCGGGGACCATGGTGTTCGGCTCGCGGATCAGCGCGCCGAGGGAGTAGCCGAGCACGCACAGCCCGGCGCTGGTCAGAAAGCCGACGCCGGCCGCGGTGCGCGCGCCGCCGCCGCGCCAGAGCGCGCGCAGGCAGAGGAGCAGGAACACGCTGACCACGGGGAAGATCCCCCAGCGCATGAGCTGAGTGAACCCGTCGCGGGCAACGGTCGCGTCGCTGCCGGCGAGGGTGAGGAGGGGTGCGCCGAGAAGGGGCGCGACGAGGAGCGCGAAGAGGACAGCGCTCAGACGCCTTCCCACGGGCGCGACGCCGCTCGCGCGCTCGACGAGGTGGAGCCAGGCGCCGACCATGGCAGCGCTGCTGGCGAACTGCAGGACGTGGCCGCCCCCCCACATCGCAAGCTCGTAGCGCGGAAGCGCGGGAAGTCCGCTCGGCGTCCCCAGGGCGCCGCCGACGAAGGTCGCGAGCGCGAGGAGGAAGGCGATCGCCGCGGCGCGCAGCCCGGGTCGCGCGGCGGGGGGCAGGTCGAGGTCGGTGCCCTCGGCTTCGCGCCAAGGGAGCAAGCGTCCGTCGAAGAAGCTCAGGGCCACTCCGGCGCCGAAGGCCGCCAGTCCGCAGAGGAACAGAGGATGGTCCAGAACGGGGACGTAGTTGCTCAGGACCGGCTCCACCCCCTCGATGCCGACGGCAGCGACCAGCGCACCGATGCCGGCCAAGGAGAGTGCGAAGCCTGCCGCTGCGGGGACCCTCCTGGGCGCGTGGGCGGGAATCCGTTGATGCAGCGCGGCCAGAAAGGCGTAGAACCAGACCACCAGGGCCAGGTCGACGTGGACGACGAGACAGCGCTTGAAGAACAGGGGATCGCGGACCCAGTACACGAAGGGCGGCGTCCGGGCCACGACCAAGAGCAGGGCCAGGACACCGGCAAAGAGGAGGCTGCCGACGGCCAGCCCCAACCAGGCACGGGCGAAGCCGGTCTCGCCGTGGCGTACGGAGTCCGGGGGAGGAGCATCAGTGGAGTCAAGGGTCCATTGACGGGGCACGGCAGAAGCTTGGAGGGGGGAGTTCACGCGGTGGCTCCTCGTTGGGCGACGAGTTCTTCGGCGCGACGACGGGCGGCGGGCAGGCCCTCGCAAGCGACGAGGCGATCCAGTCCGGCCGTGGCGAGTCGCTCCGCCAAGGCCTTGCGACGGGACGGGTCGCGCTCCTCGCGGCGAATGCGGTCGCGCAACTCGCCAAGGAGATCGAGGAGCGGGCCGTATTCGGGCCCGAACCGCTCCTCGAGTTCTCTACGGAGTGCAGCCGCGAGAGCGCAGTTCTTCCCGTCGGTGGAGATCGCGAGGGTCAGCGCGCCGCGACGGACCACGGCAGGGACGTAGAAACTGCAGCGCGGAGGGTCGTCCACGGTGTTGACGAGCACTCCGAGCGCTTCGGCCTCCTGCCACACGGCCTCGTTCGTGTCCGGGTCGTCCGTGGCGGCCACGACGAGAAAGACGCCCCGGAGATCGCCGGGGGCGTAGGCGCGCGCAAGGTATTCGACGCGGCCCGCTTGGACGAGGGCGGCAAGCCCCGGGTGGATGCTGGGGGAGACGACCCGGACCGATTCGGTGCACTCCAGCAAGCCCTCCACCTTGCGCAGGGCGACCGCTCCGCCGCCGACGACGACGCAAGCACGCCCCCGGAGGTCGAGCATGACGGGATACTTGCGGTTCATGCGCGGGCCTCCGCGAGCACGTCGACGCGGGTTGGCTCCTCGGCGCATTCCCGTGCGTCGCGGTCGTTCCACCAGCGCAGGCCGCGGCCGCGGAGTCCGACCACGCGGCCGATCACGACCAAGGTCGGGGCGGTGATCCGCGCCGCCTCGGCATCCGCGGCGGCGGCGCCCACGGTGCTGACGAGCACGCGCTGGGCGGGCGTGGCTCCGCGGCTTACGAAGGCGACGGGCAGCTCGCGAGGATACCCTCGCCGGAGGAGCGCCGCCTGCCACGCCCGCGCCGTGCGCACCGGCATGAGCAGGACGACGGTGGTGCGCTCGTTGTAGGGGGGGATGGAGAAGCCCTCCTCCCCCTTGCGCCGGTGGGCGGTGGCCAGGGCGAAGCTGTCTGCCACGCCCCGGTGCGTGAGCGGAATCCCTGCGCTGAGCGGGGCAGAGGTGGCGCTGGAGACGCCCGGGACGATCTCGAAGGGGATCCCTTCGGCCGCCAGCGCAAGGGCCTCTTCGCCTACGCGGCCCAGCACGCCCGGGTCGCCGCCCTTGAGGCGGACGACTTCGAGGCCGCGCTGGGCCAGTTCCACGAGGAGAGCATTGATCTCCTCTTGGCTGCGGGAGTGGCGGCCGCAGCGCTTCCCGACGTAGATGAGCTCCGCGCGCAGGCCTTCGAGCAGCTCGGGGGCCACCCCGAGCGCGTCGTAGCAGATGACGTCGGCTTCTTGAAGCGCGCGCAGGCCGCGCACCGTGATGAGGTCCGGATCTCCGGGTCCAGCGCCGACGAAGCGAACCATGCCCTTCATGCGCGAACTCCTTCGCGTTCGGCCCACCAAACCTCGAGCTCGGGGAGGAAGTAGCGCAGGCGGGTTTTCTTGAACTCGCGCACGCTGAAGAGGAGGGCGTAGTCGGAGACGCCCAGCTCCCGAGAAAGTCGCGCGGCCACGGCCCGCACGCTGGCGCGGTCGGGCCCGTGGATCATGGCGTAGGCCGTGTAGGGAAAGCCTGGAATCGGGTTGCGCGCGTAGCAGTGGCTTACCTCCGGGACCGCGGCGAGGTGCGGACCGATCTCGGCCAAGCGATCGGGAGAAAGGCGCCAGACCGACATGCCGTTTCCGCGCACGCCGAGGCGGCGGTGCCGAAAGGTGGCCACGTAGCGGCGGATCAGCCCTCCGCGATGCGCGCGTGCGAAGGCAAGCAGGGCTTCGCTGGAGAACCCCTTGCCCTCGGCGAGAGCGGCGAAAGGCTCTCGGACCAGAGGGAGAGGGGCCTGGAGAGCGCGCGCCAGGCGGCGCTCGTCTTCGCCGAGACGAACGCGCGGCGGCTCGGCCAGGGGACGCGCCGCGGTAAGGCTCCGCAGGCGCGCTAGGTCGAAGTTGACGCCGATCTTGAAGGTCGCGGTACGGCGGAGGGGGAGGAAGCGCTCCACGCCGGATTCGCGGGCGAGATGCTCCAGGGTCCGTTCGAGGGACATCTCCGGCGGCACGGCGATGGTGAACCACAAGTTGTAGCGGTGGTCTCGCTGGTAGTTGTGGGTCACCGTGGGATGCCGGTTGACCGCGGCTGCGACCTCCTCGATCCGCTCGGCGGGGACCGCTCCGGCCACCAGGGCGCTGTCCCAGCCGAGGGCCGCGCCCTCGAGGACCGCGGAAACCTCGCGTAGTTTCCCCTCGGCGTGCCAGGCTCGCGCCTGCGCAAGAACCTGAGTCGGCGAGAGGCCGAGCGGTGCACCCAGGGCGCTCCAAGGGTCCTCTTCGAGGGGGAAGGCACCTTGCATCGCTCGGGCGAGGCGGTTTTCGAGGTCGCTGGGGAGCAGGGTCATGTCAGAGCCCCATGCGGAAGGCGCGCCATGCCCCGAACACGCCCGAAGGCGAGCGGAGTTGCTCGCGGTCCTCGATGCGGTAGGCGTTGGCGTCGATGAGGACGAGTTGGTTGGCTCGGTTCGCGGAGACGAGGACGTGGGAACCGCGCGGGGTGAAGTCCATGTGGTAGATGCGCCCGCCTACCTCGAGGGTGCGGACGACCTCGCAGCGCGCGGTGTCCACAACCTGCACGTATGCGTCGTCGTCCTCTCCGGAGAAGCTGACCCACACCTCGCGCTCCGTGGGGCTGGCGACGGCGTAGACCGGATGTCCCCGGAGGGGGACGGAGCAGCGGAAGGTCCAGGTGGCGCGGTCCAGTACGGCAAGCCGCTTCTCGCCCACGAGGGGAACGAAGACTGCCTCGCCCGCCACGGCCCAGGCCGCCATGTGGGGGAGCTTGACCGGGGGAGCCTTGGCGAAGTTGCGGTGCGGATCGCGCAAGGACACTTCGCGCGCGCCGCGCTCGGGGTGGACGAGGTCCACCACCGAGACGTGTCCGGAGAGCAGATGCCCGACCAAGTAATGGCGGCCGTCGGGCGTGATCATGGCGTCGTAGGGCTGGGGGTGCGGGGTGGGAATGCGGTGCTCCACCGGGAAACCGGGTCGCGAGGCGTCGACGATCCACACCTCAGCGCCTTCCATCAGCACGCACACGAAGCGGTTCCCCGGCGCGTCGACCACCCCCGTCACGCGCGACCTTTGCTCCTGGCCGTCGCGCTCGAAGGACCCGGGGATGCGCTTCAGCACCTTCAGGGTACGCGCGTCCAGGAGGGTCAGTCCCCCTGGAGCGTATTCCCCGACGGCCAGGAAGCGTCCGTCCTGGCTGATGGCGTTGTCGATGGAACTACGGGAACTGTAGACCTCCCCGCTGGGCCGGAGCGTCTCAAGGTCGATTCGGGTGACCTTGCCGCTGCGGGTGGCCAGGTAGCCGTAGCGCAGGTCCGGGGAGAAGACCATGGTGGCGTGGCGCAGATTGCCGAGGCCTTCGATTCGCTGCGGGAGCAGGCGGCGCCGGAGAAGATCGTAGACGGCGAGGCTCTCCGAGGCGCGCTCGACGACGAACACGCGTCCGGCGACGCCGGTGCCGTCTTCGGACGAAGGGAGGTCATTGGCGCGCGCCAGGCCGCAGGCGGTAGAGGCCGCGAGCAAGAAGGGGCCGGCGAGGCGAAGGCAGTTCACGTGCTAGCCTCCAGGGGCTTCTGGGAATGGGGGACGGAAATTTCGGAGTCCTCGAGCACACACGCCGGGTCCGAGGCCCAGGGATCGCCGTGCGCGGCCAGCGCCCGCCCGCGGTGGGAGCCTCTGCACAGGTCCAGGTAGGCGCAGCCGCCGCAGCGACCGCACAACGCGTCGCTGCGGCGCGCGAGTTGAGTCCGCAAGGGGTGGGCGAGGATGTCTTCGAAGCGGTCCGTGCGGACGTCGCCGAGGACGGCCTCTTGCCAGAACTGGTCGGGGTGGACCCGACCGCGGGCGTCGATGTTCAACAGGCCTTCGCCGGCCGAGTTGCCGCCGCGACGGAGGAGCAACTCTGCGACAACGTCAGCGCGCGCGCCGTAGCGCTCACGGAGCCAGCGGAGGAGAAAGGGGCCGTCGGAGTCGTTGGAGCCCGTGACGACCCTCGTCGACCAGCCCTCGTCGAGCCCGCGCTCTGCGAGAGCGAAGAGAAGGCGCAGGGAAGCGCGTGCCTCGGCGCGGCTCAGCGCCTGGTCCGCGAGACCGCGGGCCCGTCCCGCGCCGATGAGATGGCTTACGTAGAAGCGGTTGGCGCCGACTTCGCGCGCGGTGGCGTAAACCTCTTCGAGGTACTGCCGGTTGTCGCGCATGAGGGTAAGGCGTAGGCCCGTACGCAGGCCCGCTGCGCGGGCGAGTCGCAGGGCGCGCACCGCACGCTCGAAGCCACCCGGGAGGCCCCGATAGAGGTCGTTGAAGTCCGCCGGGCCATCGATGCTGACCCCCACGTAGACCACGCCGGAATCGACCAGGCGTCGCGCGGCTTCGGAATCGATCAAGCTTCCGTTGGTGGAGAGGTGCGGGCGCAGGCCGAGTCGACGCGCCTTGTCCATGAGGAAGAAGAGGTCGGGGCGAAGGAGCGGCTCGCCGCCGCTGAAGATGAGTACGCGCACTCCGGCCGCGGCGATGGAGTCGAGGACGCGGAGGGCTTCGGAGGTGCTGAGGTCGGTGGGCGAAGGACGAGAAGAGGCCGCCGCGTAGCAGTGAGGGCAGCACATGTTGCAGTGGCGAACGACGTTCCAGACGACGACCGGAGGTCTCGGACCCGACCCGAAGCGCTCCTTGGGGAAGCGTAGCGAGGCCCGTCCGCCCCGGCGGGTGGCTTCGATGAGATCGCTGACTTGCAGCACGGCGCACGCTCCCTGCGAGCCGTCCGGCGCCGCCGCCCGCGAGCTAGGGGACGGGCGGCGGGCGCCGTGCGGCCGGGCCTAGTGGCCCTCGGATTCCTTGATGCGGGCGACGGAGAAGATGCCGGTGGGCGTGGTGAACCCGCTGATCGTCTTGACGAGTTCGAGGGACTCGTCGTCGTAGACGCGGACAACGCCCTCCTTCCAGTCGCTGACGAAGACGTACTTCCCGTGAGCGTCCGGCTCGGGGTGCACGGTAAGGGTCCCGTCGGTGATTCGCTTCACGACCTTGAAGGGTGGGGCCTTCTCGTGAACGACGATCTCTTCGCCGCCGAAGAACACCGAGTCGAACCAGACGTACTTCATGTCGTGGTTGGTGCGCACGAAGAGTCCTGGGCCCTTGGCGCTCACCTCTCCGACGATCTCCTGGGTGCTGGTGTCCCAGATCACCTGCTTGCCCTCGCCGATGTGCGGGGTCGCTGCGTACTGCTTGCCGCCCGCCTCCCACACGGCTCCGGCCCCGGGGTGTGGCTTCTTGCCGGTCTTGATGCGGGCGATCACCTTCATGGAGGCGACGTCGATGGCCGCGATCCAGTTCGACTCCTGCGAGGCAAGGTAGAAGATCTTGTTGTCGGGGGTGAGGAAGCCGTCGTGGAGGATCTCACCCACGTCGAGGACCTTCGTCACCGGGAATTCGGGCTTGCTGTAGTCGATGCGCCACACCTGACCGCCTTCCTTGAGGGCCATGAGGAAGTAGGGGCCGACCTTGTCGGGCGCGACGTCGTTCACCGAGCAAATGCGCGAGGCGACCATCTTGCCGCCGGGGCCCTTGACGTTGCTCGTGTCGAAGGTCTTGAGGGGCTCGAGGGTGTTGGCGTCGAGGAGGACCGCTTGCTCGGGAATGTACATGCCGGCGAGCAGGTACTTCCCGTCGTCGGAGACGGCGATCCCCCGCGCATCGAGACCGGTGCGAATGCGCACGACCGGCTTGAAGGTGTAGAGGTCGTACATGTAGAGCCAGCCGTCGCGGCCCAGGTTGTAGGCGTAGCGCCCATTCGGGTGGAAGGTGTAGCCGTGTGCGCGCGCCCCTGCCTTCATGTGGGCGACGAGCTCGAGCTTGTCGCCATCGATCACCGCCACCGAGAAGTTCTCTCGCTCGGTGACCAGGAGCACGTTCCCGACATCGGTGTCGTGGGTCGGCTTGGCGGGACGTTCGCTCTCCGGCACGAGGACCTCGCGCGTCGAGAGCATCTTCTCCTTGCTGAAGTCGAACTTCTTCGGGGCCTCGTTCTCCCAGATGTAGGTCGCGATGGCGTTGATCTCGGCTTCGCTGAGGGGCTTCCCGATGGGGTTCTGGGAGGAACTCCACTTGGGCATCACCGTGCCTTCGCGACCGTGCGTGATCACGGCGCGGATCGCATCGAGGTTCAAGGGGCCGAGCTTGTCGGTGCCCTCGTGGAGGCGCTTCTTGGTGATGTTCGGGCCCGTGGCCCCCGTGCGTCGCGGGTTGTGGCAGCCGCCGCACTCGCTGGCGACGAATTCGCTGACGGGTCGGCCGGCGACCTCCGTGGCAAGCGGAAGAGGCTTCGAATCGGCAACCGCGACCACGGGAGTCTTGAGGTAGGCGAGGAGCGCGTCGATGTCGGCGTCGCTCAGGTTCTGGTTGGGCATGGGGACGTTCTTGTACTTCGCGAGCAGTTCCTTGGCGGTGGGATCGCTCGCAAGCATGGAGTCCGGGTCCTTGAGCCACTTGCGCAGCCAGGCTTCGTCTCGGCGCTCCGTGACGCCGGCGAGATCCGGGCCGACCACGTCGCCTTTGCCTCGCGTGTGGCAGGCGAGGCACTTGGCCTTGAAGATGGCTTCGCCGCCACCCGTGGTTGCGGTGGCGTTGCCGCCTCCGCCCGCACCACCCCCTGCGGAGGGCTTCTTGGGTCCCGGACAGCCGACGAGCAGCGCTGCGCCCACCAGGGCCAGGGTCCCGCTCCGATGCTTCATGAGTGCTGACTCCTCTCTCCTGAGGTTTCGGGACGGCGCCAGCAAACTGGATACCTATGTCCATTGAGTTTTCCCTCGATCCAAGTCAACGAGTTGCTGCGAGTCGATAGGAACGGAGTCACCGGTAGGTGACGTTCCTCGCCCGAGGGAGGGAACATCACGGTTGGGGGGAGGCGCAAAGCGAAGGATGCGAGCGGCTTGCGTGCCAAGCGCGCGAAGGTCGCGCCCGGATGACGAAGCGACGACCTCGGAGCGCTTCGTCACGTGTGCGCGACGCGGTGCTGCCTCAGGCGAGCTTCGCGGGCTGCCGAGCGAGGCGTTCGCCGAGTTGGCGAGCGAAGCGCTCCACGAGCGCCCGCTCGTCCGGCGCGAGGTGCGCCAAGTTGCTCCGGCAAAAGGCCTGGGCGCTCCGCTCGGCCAGCGCAGCGAAGCGTCGCTCTCGCTCGTAGCGGCCGACCGCGTCGGCGACGAGTTCGCGGGCGCGGTCCTGCTCCCCAGCCAGCTCCTCGCGGCGCAGCCGAGAGAGGCGCTCGACCGCGTTCATGTCGACCAAGCGGACGCCCGGAAGGTCGCCGGCTGTGCCCTCCACGTCTCGTGGAACGCCGAGGTCGCAGACCACCAAAGGGCCGCCTCCGGCGTTGGCCCTGCGAACGGCTGCCGGGCGAAGGCAATCCGTCGTGATGATCGGCTCGGGCGCCGACGTCGCCGCGAAGAGGAGGTCGATGTCTTCGGGCGGGGCGGCAAGGAAGTCGGCAAGGGAGCAGGCGCGGCCGCCGAAGCGCGCGGCGAGGTCCTCGGCCTTGCCGAGGGTTCGGTTCACGAACAAGAGCTCCCCCGGGAAGGCCGAAAGGACCCGAGCAGCCTTCACCGTCATGAGCCCCGCGCCGACCAGGACCGAACGCCGAGGCCCCTGTTTGCCGAAGCATTGGAGTGTCTTCTTGACCGCGAGGGTCCCGACGGACACGGCCAGGGCGCTGATCCTCGTCTCGTTGCGGACCCGTCGGGCGCAGGCCTGGACGGACTCGTGGAGCCTCCAGAGCAAGTCCCCCGAAAGCCCGGCCTCCCGAGCCTCCTCGTTGGCGCGCCGCATCTGGCCGGCGATCTCGGTCTCGCCAACGACCAGGCTGTGCAGCGAGCTGGCCACCTCGAAGGCCCACCGCGCGGCCGCGACGCCGGTGCGGGCCTCGAGGTCTTCGAGGCCCAACGGCTCCCCGCGCGCCTCCGCAAACGCAACGAAGCGCTCCCGCAGGGCTTCGGGAACGACGGGCTCGGGCAGCGCCACGTAGCATTCCACCCGGTTGCAGGTGGCCAGGTAGACGAGCTCGTCCGCACCGAGGGCAGCGCGCAGCGCGCGGCGGGCCGCCACGTCGCCGGGGGAAAGGACCAGGCGCCCGAGGCGCTCGAAGCCGAGCCGCTGAAAGGAGGTTCCCACGAAGCCCAAGGCGTCCAGGCCAGCGGAGGCTCTCCGGCGGGTGGGAGGGAAGGCGGGGGAGGGGAGGGACTGCTTCACCTGGAGAGCTTGCGGATGTAGTGGACGATGGAGAGCAACTCGGCGTCGCTGAGCTTGGGGTTGCCCCCGTAGGGGGGCATGGGGACCTTCGTCGTGTTCTGCGGATCGTCGATGCCGCGGCCCTTCTTGATGAAGGCGACGAAGTCCTCGTCGCTGAGGCCCTTGACGAAGGCGCTGGTCGTCAGGTCCTTCCCGAGGCCGGGGACGCCTCGGGCCTGCGGCCCGTGGCAGGCCGAGCACGTCCGCTGGTAGAGGGCCGCTCCGCCGGCGGACCCCCCCGCCGGCACCATGGGCGCTCCCGCTGCGCGGGCCGTGGGACTCCCGGCGCTGGCCGCGGGGGGTCGGTGGCCGGCCGTCGCCGCGGGGAAGGCCTTCGCGGCGCCGAAGGTCACGAGCGCGGCCGCAGCGAGGCCCGCCACACCGGCCCCGACCATGCCCCAGAAGCCGGCAGGAGAGAGCGGTTGGGCAGGGAGTCCGGTCTCGGGATCTGCCGGCAAGCCGAGGCCAGGCAGATGGTCGGCGGTGGCGAGTTCCATGCGCGATCGGCCTCCTCGGGGCGGAAGGGTGTGGGGGGTGCTCGCTCGCCCGCCTGCAAGCGGCGGACCGATCGGTTCGCCACGAACTTCTTAGCCGACGTGGGCTCGTGTTCCCCGACGGAGAAAGATCCGTTTCGCTGTCACTCCCTTGTGACGTCCTGGTCCGCAGGGGTGCCTCGCAAACTTCGTCCGCTTCCTGTTCGAAGGCCACGCCGCAACGCCTCTGGCGCCGGGCCGGCCCCGGCGTCCGCAGGCGGAGGTACGCTCCGCAGCGCAGGGCGCTTGGAGAAGATCGGCGCGCCGCTTGCGGAGGGGGAGTTCGTGTTCGAGACGGCGGAGTTGGGGAGGAAGGTCTCCAAGCGCGAGTACCGTGCTCGGGTAGGGCGCCTGCGCGAGTCCCTGCTGATGGCGCAAGTGCGCGTGCGCGAGGCCGGGCTCCCGGTGCTCGTCCTGTTCGCGGGGGTCGATGGCGCAGGGAAGGGAGACACCGCGAACCTGCTCAACGCCTGGCTCGATCCGCGCTGGATCCGCACGCGCGGCTACCGCGAGCCCTCGCAGGAGGAGGCCGAGCGCCCACCGTTCTGGCGCTTCTGGCGGGATCTCCCCCCCAAAGGCAGCCTGGGCATCTTCCTCAGCGCCTGGTATTCGCGCCCGGTCGTCGAGCGGGCGCTGGGCGTTTCGAGTTCCGAGCAGTTCGCACGGGAGCTCAACGAGATCTCGGCCCTGGAGACCATGCTCGCCGACGACGGCATGCTGATCCTCAAGTTCTGGATGCACCTCGGCAAGAAGGCGCAGAAGAAGCGCCTCAAGGCGCTCGAAGCCGACCCCTTGCAGAGCTGGCGCGTAACCGAGCGGGACTGGAAGCACTGGCGACGCTACGACGACTTCGTCGCCGCAGCCGAGCAGGTCATTCGCCAGACGAGCACCGGAGAGGCACCCTGGATCATCGTCGAGGGTGCGGACCCGAATTACAGGAGCCTGCGGGTCGGAGAGGTCTTGCTGGAGTCCATTCGGCGAAGCCTGGCCCGGCTCGAAGCGCGGCGCGCGGCGGCGTCGTCCCCTCGGCCCGCGCCCGACGCTCCGCCGAAAGAGCCGCTCCCGGCCCTCGACGAGGCAACCCCCGGCGAAGTAGAGGAAGAGGTCGAACCCGAGGGGGAGGGGAACGGCGAAAGCGGTGCCGCCGGCGGGGGCGACCGAATCACCGTGCTCACACCGCTCGACCTCAGCCTCTCCCTGGAGAAGAAGGACTTTCAGCGCGAGTTGACGCGCTTGCAGGGCCAGCTCAACCTCCTCCACCGGGAGCTGCGCGAGCGCAAGACCTCCTTGGTCGTCGCCTTCGAAGGCTGGGACGCCGCCGGCAAAGGCGGAGCCATTCGGCGCGTGGTCGGCGCGCTCGACGCTCGCTCGGTACAAGTCATCCGGGTAGGGGCGCCGAGCGACGAGGAGCGAGCCCAGCACTACCTGTGGCGCTTCTGGCGCCAACTCCCCCGTGCCGGCGACGTCGCCATCTTCGACCGGAGCTGGTACGGGCGAGTGCTCGTGGAGCGCGTCGAGGGCTTCGCCAGCGAAGACGAGTGGCGCAGGGCCTACGGCGAGATCAACCGGTTCGAGGGGCGACTGACCGACTGGGGCATCGTCCTGGTGAAGTTCTGGATCCACATTTCCCCCGAGGAGCAGCTTCGTCGCTTCAAGCTGCGCGAGGAAACCCCCTACAAGCGCTGGAAGCTGACCGACGAAGACTGGCGCAACCGAGCGAAGTGGTCGCTCTACGAGGAGGCGGTACACGACATGGTCGAGCAGACCAGCACGGCGAACGCGCCGTGGGTGCTCGTGGAGGGGAACGACAAGCGCTACGCCCGCATCAAGGTCTTGCGCACCCTCTGCGAGACCGTCGTAGACCGCCTCGCGGCCAACGGAGCGCCGACCAAGCCCTGAAGGGGGTGCTCCGCGCCTCTCCGCCCCCAGCCATGCGCACCCGCCGGCTCCCGGGGAGAGGAGGGAACCGGGATTCCGCCCGGCAGGTCTGCTCTCCCCGAGGAGGGGCGAGGTCGCCCCGCGAAGGGGCCGGTGCGGCCGCTCCCCGGTCAGGAGGCGACGGCGAGCGCCTTGGCCACGATGAGGGCAAAGAGGACGAGGAGGAGCAGCGAGCTTCCCAGGGCGCGGAGAAAGGCATTGCGCCGCCGCGCACGTTCGAAGGCGATCCGTGCCCGGTGCGCGGCGATGAGGCGCGCTCGGCGGGCCAAGAGCGCCTCGCGGATGACCGCGGCCCGCTCGTCTTCGTAGAGGGTTCCGGGCGGGGGGGTCGGAGCGCCTCCGCCCCCGTCCCGCGCGACCGTCGCCAGATGCCGACGGATCTGGGCCAGACTGGCGGGGCCGTGCGGACCGCATCCGTTGCGGGCGCACCCTAGGGTGCCGCAGCCCCCCAGTTCTCCGGCGCACTCCGCGTGGTAATCCACTCCGCAACCCGGGCAGCGGTAGCGTGGCTCCCAGCCGATGCCCTCGAAGCAGAGCGGGCAGGCGCGCCGGACGCCCGGGCGTTCGCGGATGCGCACCTTCGCCGGCCTAGCGGACGATCTTTCGATCGTCGCCGAGGAAGATGCCCTTCATGTTCATCGCGAGCTGTTCCGCGTTGTGGGAAACCTCCAGCGCGACTTCTTCGCTGATCAGACCCTGGCGGAGGAGTTCCAGGAGGCCTTGGTTGAAGTCCTGCATGCCCTCCTCGCGGCTCCCGCGGACGATGCCTTCGATCTTCTTGTCCTCCCCCTCGAGGATGAGCTTCTGGACGGTGGGGTTGGTGAGCAGGATCTCCTGCACCGGCACGAGGCCGACTTCCTCTTTGACGCTGGGGAGGATCTTCTGGCACACGATCGCCACCAGGCTGAAGGCGAGGGACTGACGGAGCATGCGCTCGCGGTCGGAGGGGAACATGTCGATGATCCGGCCGATGGTCTGCGAGACGGTGGAACTGTGGAGGGTCCCAAACACCAAGTGCCCCGTCTCTGCAGCGGTCAAGGCGGTCTCGAAGGTCTCTTGGTCGCGCATCTCGCCAATGAGGATGACGTCGGGGTCCTGGCGGACGACGCTCTTCAGCGCGGCGTGGAAGGAGGGGACGTCGATGCCCACCTCCCGCTGGTTCACGAAGGCCTTCTTGTCGCGGTAGAGGTATTCGATGGGGTCCTCGATGGTGACGATGTGGCAGCGCCGATTGGCGTTGATGTACTCGATCATCGCCGCGAGGGTGGTGGACTTGCCGCTCCCCGTGACGCCGCACACGATTGCGAGCCCCTGCCGGTAGCTGGCGATCTTGCGCATCGCGTCGACCTTGAGGTGCAGGTCCTCGAAGCTGGGAATGGTGTGGTTTACCCGGCGAATGGCGAGCGACACCGAGCCTCGCTGACGAAACGCGTTGATCCGATAGCGCCCGACCTTGGGAACGGAGTAGGCGAAGTCGAGGTCCTGCTTGCGGGCGAAGGACTCCTTCTGCTCCTCGTCGAGCACCTCGAAGAGCATGTCCTTGATGGTTTCGTTGTCCAGCGAGTCCGCGTCGAAGTAACGGATCCGCCCCTGCACGCGAAGGATTGGCGGATTGCCGACCTTGAGGTGCAGGTCCGAGGCGCCGTATTTGTTCATCAGCCGGAGGAGGCGCTGCAGGCCCTTGAGGTCTCCGCCTCCGGAGGGGGTCCTTCCACTGCGGCTCGCCGGCCGCCGAGCGTCGCTGGCCACGGTCACCTCGCGCGGGTGTCAGCCCAAGATAGCCGCTCGGGCTGTGCTTTGGTTCTCCGGGCGGGGGGGGTATGATCCGGCCAGCCGCCGTGCCTCGGCGCTCGACGAGGCAAGGCGTGTGCGCCCTGCCTTGCGCCCGAAACGAAGAGGTCCGTGCATGCGCTCGCCCCGCCTGTTCCTCGTCCTCGCGACGCTGCTCTCCACCGCCTGCGTAGGGACCCACCGGGGGCGCCCCGAGCGGAGGGGGCCGCGGAGCGTCGAGCCGCGCGAGCGACGCGACGTCGCCCGGCCCGAGCTTTGGCGGCGGGTCTACCTCGGCTCCCTTCCGCGCCCCGAACTCGTCGGCTACGTGCGGACGGACGACTCCGGGGGCGTCCTCACGGGAGCGCACTTCGTCTACGACGCAGGCTTCGCCCTGATCGGCCGAATCAGCCCGGTGGGCCGCACCGTGCGCATCGGTCCGCGCGGCAACGAGGAGGACCTCGGTACCTTCGAGTTGCGCGACGCTCTCCGGAGGCTCTGGAACCGCGGTCGCAAGACCGAAGTCCGCCTGCGCCCCATGCCCCCCCCTCGAGGGTGACCCACGCACCGCTCCCCGCGACCGCACCGGCGGAACAGGGCGCGAGCAGGCAAGGAACCGGCTCGTAGCAAGCGGATCCTGGAGGAGGCGACTTGTTCGCGTCCTCCTCCCTCCCTACACTTGGGCTGGGTGCAAGGCACCCGAGGGCTAGCAGTGACCCCAGAACAGCTCGAGACCCGCTGGGTCACGGCCGAGGGCCGGGACGTTCTGCAGCGGGTGATCGCCGACCTCCACCACGAAGGCGGCCTCAACCTTCCGGCCATTCTCGCCGACCTCGAAGGCTCCGAGGAGGTGCAGGACGGCCTCGACCTGCGCTACGCCCCCCTCGAAGGCGAACAGCTCGAGGAAGTCAACCTCTACGCAGTCGACCTTACGGGCGCCTTCCTGGCTGGAGCGAGGCTGCAGAAGGCGGATGTCCGCGACGCAAACCTCGAAGCCGCGAACCTGGAGGGAGTCGATCTGCGCGGGGCCTACCTGAGCAATTCCCAGCTCGGCGGAGCGCTGCTCAAGGGGGCGAACCTCTCGGGGGCCATGCTCGACGGCGCGAACCTCGAAGGCGCTAGCCTGGTGCAAGCCAATTGCCTCGACGCCTACTTCGCCAACGCGATCCTAGACGGCGCCGACTTGCGCCTGGCGAACTTGAACCAAGCAGACTTCTCGGGCGCGAGCCTGCGAGGCGCCGTCGTCACGGCGGGGGCTCTGGAGCGTTCCGCCGTTCCTCCGGCCGACACCGCTGGCCTCGTGGCCGAGCCCCCCCCACGGGCTCGGATGACGATGCGCAGGCCGCGCGGGACGCAGAGCGCGGCCTCCCGCCGCCCAATGGCCAGTGGAGTTCGGGCTCGCGGCGGCGCCCCCCTGCGGGGGCCGCGTGCGAGCGGCAACCTCTCCCGTCCTCCGCGTGGCAACGGGGCGCTTCCCATGCGCGATTGGGACCTGGCCCTGGCCCGGCTGATCCCCATGCGCCGCTCGGTGAGTCGGATCATCGTCGTCGTCGACGGCGAAGAGCAGATCCTCTTCGAGGCCTAGCGGGCCGCCCGGAGAGGCCTGGACCTCGTCCGCCAGCGATCTTCGTCCAGCGGAGGACGAGGCGTCGGTTCCGGATGCGACCGGAAGGACGGGACGACTCGCCGCACCGCGCCCAGGCCCCGCTCTCCGCCGAGCCGGCGAGTTCCCCGCGGGCGTCTTCAAGCCGACGGGAATGAACCAGCAGGCGCGCGGGTTTGAGGGGGGCGGGCCGGCTCGCCCGGTGCGCTGCAAGCGCTGGTAGACTCCTCCCCCTCGTGAGCCTGTTCGTTTCGATCCTCTACGTTTCGGTGTTGGCGGGGCTCGCGTTGTTCGGCCTGCACCGGCTGCACCTGCTCTGGCTCCTCCTGCGGCATCCGCCGCCACCGCCACCGCCGCCGCCACCGCCCCTCTGGCCGCGGGTGCTCGTGCAACTTCCGGTCTACAACGAGGCCTCCGTCGCGGAGCGATCCCTCGACGCCCTTGCGGCGTTGGACTACCCCCCCGAGCGCCTTGAGGTGCAAGTCCTCGACGATTCCGACGACGAGACGACGGAACTCGTCGCGCGCCGCATCGCCGCGCTGCGCGCGCGCGGACTTCCCTTCGAGCACGTGCGGCGAGGATCCCGCACTGGATTCAAGGCGGGCGCCCTGGCGCACGGCCTGGCGCGGAGCAGCGCAGGGCTGGTGGCCATCTTCGACGCCGACTTCGTCCCCGCCCCCGACTTCCTCCGTCGGCTGGTCCCCCGCTTCGCCGATCCGGGAGTCGGCGTCGTGCAGGCCGGCTGGGCGCACCTCAACCACAGCGAATGCCTCCTCACCCGCCTCCAAGCGCTCGCGCTCGACGCGCACTTTCGGGTGGAGCAGGCGGCGCGGAGCCGCAGCGGACGGTTCTTCAACTTCAACGGCACCGCCGGGATCTGGCGCCGCGAGGCGATCGAGAGCGCGGGGGGCTGGGCGGCCGATACGGTCACCGAAGACCTCGACCTCTCCCTGCGCGCGCAGCTCTGCGGGTGGCGCTTCCTCTTCGTCGAGGACGTCGAGGTTCCTGCCGAGCTGCCGGGCGACCTCGACGCCTTCCGCTCCCAGCAACGCCGCTGGGCGCGGGGCGCCGGGCAGACGGCGCGCAAGCTGCTCGGGATCGTCTGGAAGACTCCGGAGGTCGCGCTGCGCGCTCGCCTGGAGGCGACCTTCCAGCTTGCCCTCAACGGCTCCTATCCACTCGTCTTGGCGCTCTTGCTGCTCACCGTTCCGCTCGTCGCCAGCGGAACCGCCGAGCCCCTCCTGCTCGCGCAGTGGGTCCTCTTCGCGCTGGCGTCCGGTTCGGTTGCGGTCTTCTACCTGGTGTCCCAACGGGGACGGGGACCCGCCCGCCTCCTGCGCGCGGCAGCCGAGGTGCCCGCGCTGTTCGCGCTCGGCCTCGGCTTGAGCATTTCGAACGGGCTTGCCTACCTCGACGGCCTACGGGGGCGGCCCGCACCCTTCGTCCGCACGCCCAAGCGGGGCGGCGCGAGCCGACCCCGCTACCGCGCTCGGGGAGCGGGTGTCCTGCCTCGCCTCGAGCTCGCGGCCGCGGGCTACGCCTTCCTCGGCGCCGGCTTCGCCCTGGGCTGCGGTCGCCCCGCGGCCCTGCCCTTCCTCCTCCTCGTTGGACTCGGCTTCGCGTGCGTCGGGGGCGGGGGGCGCCTGGGACCAGCCCCACCGCTTGGCCGCGGGGCGAGCTCCTCCGAACCAGCCCCCACACGAGCGGCAACCGCAACGACGAGCGCTGCTTAGCGCCCCGCCCCGTGAGCCCTCCTTGCAGGCGCCGCGCCCGCTGGCTAGGGTCGCAGTGGGGTATTTCGTTTGGTGGGGTGCGGACGCAGAGGACAGCGCCTCACCGGGGGTTGGGTACGTGACGCAGCTTGTCGACGACGATGCGCCGCTCGTTGCGGCGTGTCGTAGGGGAGACGCCGTCGCCCACAGACGGCTCTACGAGAAGTATTCGGGGAAGGTCTACGGCTTCGCCCGTCGCTTCCTCGGCGACGACCAGCACGCGGAGGACGTAACGCAGGAGGTGTTCCTGAAGGTCTTTCGCAAGCTCTCGGGCTTTCGCGGGGACGCGCGGTTCTCGACGTGGCTGTTTCGGGTGACGCTGAACAGTTGCCGGAACAAGCGCCGCTCCCTCGAGCGGCACGCGCGCTTCGATCCGCAGCGCTTCCGCGAGTCGAGGTCCGACTTCGAAGGGCCGCCCGAGCGCCTGATCGATCACCGCTTGCTGCAGGGTCGCATCGACCGTGCCCTCGGCAAGCTCAGCGAGGAGCAGCGTACGCTGCTCCTCCTGAAGGCCGTCAACGAGATGTCCTACCGTCAGATCGGGGCGCTCCTCGGCCAAAGCGAGAACCAGGTGCGGGGCAAGCTGTATCGCGCCCGCAAGGCCTTCCGGGCGGCCATGGAGG
>RFHU01000218.1 GCA_003695705.1 Planctomycetota bacterium | reverse complement strand
GAAGACCTCCGCGAAGAAGAAGACCTCCGCGAAGAAGAAGACCTCCGCGAAGAAGAAGACCTCCGCGAAGAAGAAGACCTCCGCGAAGGAGCCGGCGCGCGGCGGTCGGAAGAAGGCGCTGGTCGTCGTCGAGTCGCCGGCCAAGGCCAAAACCATCAACAAGTTCCTGGGCGAGGACTACCTGGTCACGGCCAGCATGGGCCACGTGCGGGACCTACCCAAGAGCGTGCTGGGCATCCGCACCAGCGACGGCACCTTCGAGCCCACCTACGAGCCGCTCCCCGAGAAGAAGAAGGTCATCGCCGACTTGCGCCGCTACGCGAAGGGCGCGAGCAAGGTCTACCTCGCCTGCGACATGGATCGCGAAGGCGAGGCCATCGCCTGGCACATCAGCGAACTGCTCAAGGGCCAGAACCGCAACATGGAGCGGGTGACCTTCAACCAGATCACCGAGGCGGCCATTCGCGAGGCCTTCCAGCACCCGCGCCGCATCGACATGAACAAGGTCAATGCCCAGCAAGCGCGGCGTCTGCTCGACCGGCTCGTGGGCTACAAGCTCTCCCAGCTCCTCTGGAAGAAGGTGCGCCGCGGGCTGAGCGCGGGCCGGGTCCAGTCGGTCGCCGTGAAGCTCGTGGTGGAACGGGAGAAGGAGATCGAGGCCTTCCGGCCCACCGAGTACTGGGAGTTCGCGGCCCACTTCGATTCGCCGCGGCTCCGCGCCAACCGGCCTGCGCCGCCGCCCCTGCCCCCCGAAGAAGGAGATCCCGAGGGCAAGGTGCGCATCGCCCCGGCGGACTGGCGCTTCGAGGCTTCGCTGGTGCAGCTTCGCGGCGAAAAGCTCGACCCCGCCGGGCGGCGGATCGCGGACGAAGCCGAGGCTCGGGAGCTCGAGGGCAAGCTCCGCGCGGCCCACTACTCGGTCCGCGACGTGGTCGAGAAGGAGGTCCGGCGCAACCCCAAGCCGCCGTTCATTACCTCCACGTTGCAGCAGGCGGCTTCCACGCGCCTGGGCTTCGGCGCCAAGCGGACCATGCGCATCGCACAGGACCTCTACGAGGGCGTCGACCTCGGCGGGGAAGGCGCCGTGGGTCTGATTACCTACATGCGGACCGACTCCTTCGCGCTTGCGCCCGAGGCCGTCGCCGAAGCCCGGGACTACGTGCGCGAGACCTACGGCCCCGAGTACGTCCCCGAGAAGCCGAAGGCCTACAAGAGGGGGAAGCAAAAGGTCGCCGCCCAGGAAGCCCACGAGGCAATCCGCCCGACCTCGGTTGCCCGCACCCCCGAGAAGGTGGCGCCCTACCTCAGCGCCCCGCAACTCAAGCTCTACAAACTCATCTGGGAGCGCTTCGTCGCCTGTCAAATGACTCCCGCGCGCTTCAAGAGCCTCTCCGTGGAAGTCGCGGCGCGGCTCTCGGAGGATCCCGGCGACGAGGCGATCTTCCGCGCAAGCGGCCAGACCCTCCTCTTCGAGGGGTTCCTGCGGGTCCTGGGGCGAGACGCCAACGACCGCCTCCTGCCGCACCTCACCCAGGGAGAGCCGCTCGTCCTCGTCGAACCGCTCGCCGTGACCCAGAAATTCACCAAGCCGCCCGCTCGCTACAACGAAGCCAGCTTGGTGAAAAAGCTGGAGGAAGAGGGGATCGGCCGCCCGTCGACCTACGCAACGATCATCTCCACCATTCAGGAGCGGGGGTACGTACAGGCCGAGGGCCGCGCCCTCAAGGCGACCACCAAAGGCCGCATCGTCACCGAGATGCTCGAGGCCTTCTTCGGCGACATCATGGAGTACCAGTACACGCGAGACCTCGAGCGCGACCTCGACCGCGTCGAGGGCGCCCTGGTCAGCGAGGACGAGGAGGGCGAGACCCTCGACGCCCTCGACTGGCGCGAACTCCTCGCCAGCTTCTACCGAGTCTTCTCGGACGATCTGCAGCGCGCCGAGAAGGAAATGCCTCACGTCAACGACGCCAAGGAGGTCACCGACTTCCCCTGCCCGAGTTGCGGCAAGCCGATGGTCAAGCTCTGGAACACGCGCGAGTTCACCCAGTTCCTCGGCTGCCCCGACTACGACGCCAAGCCGCGCTGCAAGACCACCGTCCCCCTCGACGAAGAAGGCCGGACCGCGCCGCCGCAGGAGAGCGAGGAAAAGTGCCCCAAGTGCGGGAAGAACCTCATCGTGAAGTCCGGTCGCCGCGGCCGGTTCTTCGCGTGCACGGGCTACCCGGACTGCGACCAGACCTTCGAGATCGGAGAGGACGAAAAGCCCGTTCCCCGGCCAGAGGTCGAGGCGGACTGCCCCGAGTGCGGTACGCCCATGCGGGTGCGCTACGGGCGCCGCGGGCCCTTCCTCGGCTGCCCGACCTACCCGAAGTGCCGCGGCACCCTGCCCCTCCTCAAGCTCGCCGACGGGAGCTTCAAGGTCGGTTCGCGCGGCCAGCGAGAGAACTTGCCGGAGGTGGACGTCGCCTGCGAGCGCTGCGGGAGCAAGATGGCCATCAAGCGCTCGTCCCGGGGGGCCTTCCTCGGCTGCACGGCCTACCCCAAATGCCGCGCAACGGCGCGCATTCCCGAGGGCGTCGAGATTCCCCCGCCGCCGGCGCCCGAACCCTACGGCGAGGACTGCGAGCTGTGCGGCAAGCCGCTCGTCATTCGCCACGGACGCCGCGGTCCCTTCGCCGCTTGTTCGGGCTACCCCGCCTGCAAGAACACCAAGAACATTCCGGCCTGAGCCCAGCGCTCCGCGGCGGCAGGCCCGCGAAGGGGCGGCCGGCGGGCGCGCACCACCCTGCCTGGGGCGGCGGCGCCCGCGGCGCCTCGCTATACTGCTCCCCAGCCCATGGTTCTGCGCTTCCACTGCCCCTGCGGCGCTCCGTACGCCCTCGCCGATCACCTCGCCGGGCGAACCTTCAAGTGCACCCAGTGCCGCAGGACCCTGAAGATCGGGACGCCGGCCCCCGCCCCTCCGCCCCCGGTCGACCCGGCCCTCGAGGCCTCCCTCGAGTGGAGCAGCGAGTTCGTGCGGCCGCGCGCTCAGGAACCTGGGCTCCGGCCCGAGTCGGGGCGACAGCCGGCGGTCGCGCGTCCGCCCGACGACGCGCCCCTCGAACTCGCACCGGACCCGGACGAGGAAGGACTCGACCATAGCCTCGACCCCGACGAGGAGGGGCCTGCGGCGCCGCCGGCGGGCCCGCGCCGCTCCTCGGGGCGGCAGCGCGCTCTTCGCTCGAGCCAGGGCCGGCGGGCCCTCGGACGCAGCTCCGACCGGCTCGCGCGCCGCGGCGCCTCGGGCGTACGGCGCGGGCTGCGCAGCTCGAGCGGTGCGGGGCGCGCCGCCCGACGGCCGGCAAGGGAGGACCCCGCCGCCCACAGCAAGCAGTGCCCCGTTTGCGAGCAAACCATCGCTCGCATCGCCCGCGAGTGCCCGAATTGCGGCGTTCGCTTTCCGGGGAGCGGCGGCGCGAAGGAGACCCTAGGGCGCGTCGTTCCCTTTCTCGGCCCTGCCGTCCTCGGCCTCGGAGTGCTCGTCGCGCTGGTCGTGGGGCTGAAGGTCTTCGGCGGCCGCCACGAACGTCCCCGCCGCGCGGGCGTGCGGGTGGCCCGGAAAGCACCCCCTCCCCCCGCAAAGG
>RFHU01000019.1 GCA_003695705.1 Planctomycetota bacterium | reverse complement strand
GCTCCTGTCGGGGCGAAAGGATTCGAACCTTCGATCTTCTGACCCCCAGTCAGACGCCTTACCAGACTAGGCCACGCCCCGTCGGCGAAGCGGTGGGACTATACCAGGCTCCCCGGTCGCTGTCAGCCGTCGCTTCCGTGCGGGTCGGAGGGGGCCGCGTGCGCTGCCGAGGCGGGGGCTCGTTCGCCCAGGCGCGGCTCGGCGCCGCGGAGCAGGCGAGCGACGTTGGCACGGTGCCGAACGAAGACCAGGAGCGCCGCCAGCCCGAAGAGCAGCGTCCGCGGGCGCTCGGGCCCGAAGGCGGTGGCGGGACCCGCCCAGAGGACGGAGGCCGTGGGGAGGACGAGGGCGGCGCAGAGGGAGCCGAGGCTCACCCAGCGGGTGAGGGCGACGGCGAGGAGGAAGGCGCCCAGGGCGCAGGCGAAGGCGAAGGGGTCCAGGGCGGCGAAGGCCCCCGCCGAGGTGGCGACGCCCTTGCCCCCGCGGAAGCGCAGGGTCACGGGGAAGACGTGCCCGAGCACGGCCAGGCCGGCGAGCAGGGGCGGGAGCCAGGGGGGGACCGCGAAGCCTCCTTGGGCGAGGAGCGCGGGGAAGCCGGCGGCGGGGAGGAGGCCCTTGCCGGCGTCGAGGGCGAGCACCAAGAGCCCGAGGGGGAGCCCGAGGACGCGCACGGCGTTCGTCGCGCCCAGGTTGCCGCTGCCGTGCTCGCGGAGGTCGACCCCGCGGGCGGCCTTGCCCACCAAGAGCGCGCAGGGAACCGCGCCGAGCAGGTAGGCGGCGAGGGCGGCGAGGGACCAGGCGAGGACGGGGGGCACGGGGCGCCTCCAGGGCGTCCCGATGGTAGCGCGGCGAGGGCGGGCTTCCCCTCCTTGCGGCGAACCGGAGCGAGCGGCGGCCCGCCGCGCAGAATCCGCCCGTTCCGCAGCTTGCCCCGGGGCTCCTCGAAGGCCCCCAGGCGGGCTACCCTGCGCTCGTGAGCGAGCGCGTGGTGGTTTGCCTCTCGGGGGGCGTCGACTCCAGCGTGGCCGCGGCCCTCCTCGTGGATGCCGGCCACGAGGTGATCGGCGTGTTCATGCGCTCGGGCGTCAGCGGCGAGGCAACGGGCGAGAAGCAGGGCTGCTGCAGCGTCGAGGACGCCATGGACGCCCGGCGTGTGGCGGACCTCCTCGGCATTCCCTTCTACGCCCTCGACTTCGCCGACGGCTTCGACCGCCTCGTCGATCGCTTCGTCGAAGACTACGCGCGGGGGCGGACGCCGAATCCGTGCGTGCTTTGCAACCGCTGGCTCAAGTTCGGTCGCGTGCTGCGCTTCGCCCGGGAGGTGGGCGCCCGGCGCGTGGCCTCGGGGCACTACGCGCGCGTGGTGCGTTCGGGGGAGCGCTGGACGGTCGCCCGCGGACGCGACGCGAGCAAGGACCAGAGCTACGTCCTCTCGGTCCTCGAGCAGGAGCAGCTCGCCGCGCTCCTGCTTCCGCTCGGGGAGCTGCGCAAGGCCGAAGTGCGCGCCGAGGCCGCGCGACGCGGCCTCGCCCGCGTGGCGGAGAAGCGCGACTCCCAGGAGATCTGCTTCGTCCCCGGCGACTACCGCGACCTCCTCCGCCGGCGCCTGCCCGCCAGCGCCGACGCCCTGCGGCCGGGCGAAGTGCGGGACCTCGCGGGGGTCCGCCTCGGCGAACACGCGGGCACCGCCGGGTTCACCGTCGGCCAGCGCAAGGGCCTCGGCATCGCCGCGCCGCGACCCCTCTACGTGCAGCGCACCGACCCGGGCCGGCGCCTGGTGGTGGTCGGACCCCGCGAGGCCCTCGCCCGCGGCGGGCTCGAGGCCGTCGACGCCACTTGGCTGGCCGCGTGCCCCGCAGACGGCGAGGAGCTGCCGGGGAGAGTCCAGCTCCGCGCCCACGGGCGCAGCCACCCCGCCACCGTCGCGCGCACGCCCACGGGCTTTCGGGTGCGCTTCGCCGCCCCCACCGAGGGCGCGGTCCCCGGCCAGGTGGCCGCGGTCTACGACCCTCGTGACGAGCACCTGCTCTGCTCCGGCTGGATCGAGCGCGTCCTCGTCGAGTAGCCAACGAAGCGAAGCCAGGCCGCGCCCGTCGCCGGCCGCGGCCCGAAGCGTGCCGGAAGCCCTCGCGCCTTCCTGCGCCCCGTCCGGCGGAGCGGCTTCGCTCCTCGGCGCTGCCGGCGGCGACGCTTTTCAGTAAAATCCGTGCCCATGAGCAAGCACCCCCTCGCCTTCCAGCACCTCTCCCGCTTGAACGAGTTGGTGACCAACGCCTCGATTTGCCGGGTCGCCGTCGAGCGGGGGCTGACCGACCACGACGCCGTCCGCCGCTGCGCCGACGCCGATGCGGCCATCGCCGAGGAGGTCCAGGCCCTCGCTCGGGAGCGGGGCTGGTCGCTGCCCGCGCGCAAGAGCTACGCCTGGAGCTACCTCGACGCCGTCGAGGACCCCCTCCCGCGGATCCTGCGCATCGTCGACCGCGACGTCTTCGAACTCGACGGAATCCGCCGCGAGACCGACGACGACGACGTGGCCTCCCTCGCGGCCGAGCTCCTCTCCGAGCGCCGGGTCCTGCAGCACGAGCTCGAGGACCCGCGGCCGGCCCTCGGCCTTCCTGGCGCCAAGTAGCGCCTTCGCGGGCCGTCCGTTTCCCATTTCTGGGGGGCCGGCGGGCCCCCAGGCGCCGCGAACCGACGTTCCAGCAGGGACTTAGGACCGGGCCGCCGCTCCTCGCGCGTGGCGTGGAAATTGCGGAATCTCCACGCGCCCGCGGGGGGAGCGGGGTGGAGGACAGCATGGGCCCGGAGCGTCGCGAGCATCCCCGCTACCCCGTCTTCGCCGGCAACGCCGAAATTACCGCCGTCTTCGGGCGAGGCCGCCGGGTGCGCGAGCGGGCCCGCATCGTGAACTGGAGCCGGGGCGGCGTGCTGCTCCGCGTCCCCAGCCCTCGGCGCAAGCTCCTCTTCCTCAAGAACGAGCCCGCCCTCTACGAGCAGGACGCGGTGAGCTGCACCGTGCGCCTCGCCCCCGCCTACAACGACCTCGAGGTCCACGGCGAGGTGGTCTACGCCGCTCCGGAGACGAAGGACCCCGACCACCTGCTCGTGGGCTTGCGCTTCGATCCCGAGCAGACCCCGGCGCGCTCCCTCCAGGAAATGATCAAGGTCCTCGAGCCGAAGTCGCGCTCGGGGCGGGTGCGCAAGGTCTCGGGGCGGGTGCGCAAGGTCTCGGGGCGGACGGCCCGCGTCTCCGCGCGGCTCGCCGCCCGGGCGAGCGGCCGTGCGGGGCGCGCCTCCCGCCGCGTTCGCAAGCAGTCCCCCGGCGCCTGAGCTGTGGGGGGCCTCCGCTCTTCGCGGGCGGAGGCCGCTCCGGGCGGTGCGAGGCCGGGCGCCCTTCGTCAGTCCACGAAACCGCTGCGGCGGAGGTCGCGCAGGGTCAGGTCGAGGGCGGCGCCTGGGCCAATGATCCGGCCTTCCTCGGCCGGCGTGCCTTCGTCGTTCGCCTCCTCGGGGAGGTAGGCGGTGAGGAGGCGGCGGACCCACTTGCCGAGCGGGTCCACTTCGACGTTCACCAGGCTGCCCACTCCCTTGGCGCCCAGGGTGGTGACTTCGAGGGTGTGCGGGATCAGGGCGACCGAGAAGCGGTCGTCCTCGACCTCGGTCAGGGTGAGGCTCACTCCGTCGATGGCCACCGAGCCCTTCTCGATCATGAAGGCGGTGAGGCGCGGAGGGACGCTCACGGTCATCCACGTCTGGCCAGGTTCTTCGCGCTTGACCACCACCCGTCCGGCGCCGTCCACGTGCCCTGCCACCACGTGCCCGTGGAAGCGATCCCCGGCGCGCATCGACCGCTCCACGTTCACTCGGTCGTTCACGCGCAGGGTGGCGAAAGCGGTGCGCTCGACCGTCTCGCGGATCACGTCGAATTCGGCGCGCTCTCCGCGAATGGAGACCACGGTCAGGCAGGCGCCGTCCACGGCGATGCTGTCGCCGACCTTGACCCCTTCGGCCACGGGGCCAAGGTCGAGGGCCAGGCGGTGTGCCCGGCCGTGGGGGACGATGGCGCGGACGACGGCTTGTCCTTCGACGATTCCGGTGAACACGACTCAGCTCCTACCCGAGCAATTCTTCGCGCAGAGCCCGGGCTCGGGCAGCCGCGGCCCGCACGTCTTCGTCTTCGTCCTCGAGGCCGTGGGACACCGCCCGGTCGATCTGCTCCTGCAGGGCCGTGTCCTGGAAGTCGACCTCGGGAATGAGTTCTTGGATCCCTTCCAGCAGCGCCTCGCGGACGCTCTCGTCGGGGTCGGCCCCGATCTCCTCCAGCCGCGGAAGCCCGTCGCTCCCTTGCCCGCGCCGGCGGCGGGCGTAGGCGCGGGCCGCGTGGTAGCGGTCGATCCAGTCATCGCTCTCGAGGGCCCGGGCGAGCGCGGCGCTCGCCTCGGGGAGGTCGAGCGAGCCCAAGAGGTCGAGGGCGCGGCGGCGCAGCGCGTCGTCTTCGGGACGGGCGCCCGCGAGCAGCGCCTCGACGGCCACGGGCAGGGCGGGGCGGGGAGGGCGCTCCACTCGGGTCAGGCGCTCGACGGAGAGGCCCAGCGAGAGGGCCAGGCTGGCGATGGGCCAGGCGATGGGGTCGGGGACCGGGGGGCGGTCCCACTCCACGTGGCGGGCGTCGATGCGGCGACCCGCCTCGAAGACCCGCACTCCCTCCGCGCGCCCGACCCCGTCGCAGAAGAACCCGAAGGCCACCCCCGGACCGCGGCGGCTGAGCTCGGCGAGGAGTTCGACGTCGTTGTAGCCGGGGCAGGATCCGCGGGGGCTGCTCGAGAGGTCGATGCGGAGCAGGCCCTCGCCGAGGACCTCGCCGCGCGCGGAGCGCCAGCGCGCGCGGACCCGCTCGAGCTGCTCGTCGGGTTCGGGACCCACGTAGAGGATCCCGTTCTCGGCACGTGGCGGCGCGGGGGCGGGAGCGCCGCTCACGCGGAGCCTCCGCGGCGGTGCCGCTTGCGCCAGAGCACGTCGCCGTGCCCGCTGCGGTGGTTGACCAGGCGGGCGAACACGAACAGCGCGTCGGAGAGGCGGTTGAGGTAAGGAATCGCGTGCGGCGAGACCTCCTCGGGTTCCTCGTGGGCCAGGCGGACGCACCGGCGTTCGGCCCGGCGGGCGACGCAGCGCGCTAGGTGGAGGTGCGCGGCCGCCGGCGCCCCGGCGGGGAGGACGAATTCCTTCAAGGGGGGGAGGGCGGCGGTCCCCGCGTCGATGCGCTCCTCGAGCCAGCGCACCGGCTCGGGAGGGAATTCTTCCATCCCGAAGCGGCGCTTGTCCGCGGCGAGTACGCACAGGTCCCCGCCGAGGTCGAACAGGTGGTGCTGGATCTCTTCGAGGTCCGCGTCGAGGTCTTCGTCGGCGAGGTGCGCGCGGGCGACGCCGATGGCGGAGTTGAGCTCGTCCAGGGCGCCGAAGGCCTCGATGCGCGCGGCGTCCTTGGGTAGGCGCTGTCCGCCGCCGAGGGCGGTCTCGCCGCCGTCGCCGGTCTTGGTGTACACGCGGGTGATCCTCACGGCCCCAGCCTACCAGGCGGGCGCTCCGGCGCCGTCCATCCGTTTGGGCCGTGCGCGGAGGCCACGGTCGTCCAGCCCCCCGCGCCCCGCAACTCCTCCCCGCGGCGGCCGGGCGGCACGGTGCTCGGCGCAGGCCAGGGCCTCGTCCCCCGATCGGGATTCCGCCCCGCCTGCTATGGTTCGCTTGGTGAAGGACCTCCTCCGACGCGCCGCCGACCGCATCGCTCGCGCCGAGGGACTGGTGGTGTGCGCCGGCGCCGGCATGGGAGTCGATTCGGGACTGCCGGACTTCCGCGGCGACGAGGGCTTCTGGCGCGCCTACCCCCCCTACCGGCATCTGGGCGTTTCCTTCGTGGACATGGCGAACCCACGCTGGTTCCAGGACGACCCGGCCTTCGCCTGGGGCTTCTACGGGCATCGCCGCAACCTCTACCGAGCGACCACACCCCACGCCGGCTTCGACCTCCTCGCGGCCTGGGGGCGGACCAAGTCCCTGGGGCTGTTCGTGTTCACCTCCAACGTGGACGGACAATTCCAGCGCGCGGGCTTCGATCCCGAGGCCCTCGTCGAGTGCCACGGGGCCATCGATTTCGAACAGTGCCTGGACGGCTCCTGCGGGGCGGGCATCTGGCAGGCCGGTCCGGCGCCCGTCGACGTCGACGAGGAGCGCTTCCGCGCCCGAGAGCCGCTGCCGGCCTGTCCCCGCTGCGGCGGCCTCGCACGACCCAACGTGCTCATGTTCGGCGACTGGGGTTGGAACCCCGCGCGGACCGACGCCCAGGAGCGACGCCTCGAGGCTTGGCTCGAAGAGCGCGACCCGCGCCGGCTCTGCGTCGTCGAGTGCGGCGCGGGGACCGCCGTACCCTCGGTACGCTCCTTCTCCGAGCGACTCGCCGCGCGCGGGGCGGCCTTGGTGCGCATCAATCCCCGCGAACCAGAGGTCCCCGCAGACGAGTTGGGCATCGCCGCGGGCGCCCTCGCCGCGTTGCGGGGCATCGACGAGGCCCTGCGCGGTCGTCCGCCAGCGAGCGACGCGGAGGCCTGAGGAGGGGCGAGGTCGCGCCTCCGCGCGGCCCGGCTCCCGCGGCGCGGCGAAGCCGCGCAGGGATCGACTCAGCAGCGGGGCGGCGCCTCTTCGCCGGCCAAGACCTCGGGGTCGTGGGCGTAGGGATCGGGGAGGCGTACCTGCCGGGGCTCGCGTCCGTCCACTTCGTAGACCACCCGGTCCCAGCCCACGCGCACCTTTGCCTTCCCGTCTTTGGCAGCGCGCAGGACCGCCTCGCCGCGCAAGCGTGCGCGCGTGCGCGCCGGCGCCTCCGCGCAGGCCCGCTCCACCGCCGCGCGGTCGAGGACTCGGGCCAGCGTCCCTTCGCGGTCCAGCCAGTCGTAGTAGCCGCCTGCGCGCGAGAGCTCGTGGTATTTGAGGTCTATGGTCTTGAGGCGCAGGTAGGCGCGGCGCACCGGCGGGAACGCCCCCCAGTCAAGCCCCTCGGCGCGCACGTGGGCGCGGGCGCGTCGAAATCGGCGCGCGCCCAGCGCGCCGCGCAGGGTGCCGCGCACGGCGGCGGGGCCTGGGTTGCCGCGGAGCTCGACGTGCGGCGCGACCTGTTCGAGGAGCTGGTTGACCGGGCCCCAGGCGGCGAGCAACTCCCAGCCGCGCGCGCCGAGTTCCTCGTGAAGCGCCGCCGAGAGGAGCCCGTGCTTGATCACCCAGTCGAGTTCGCCGTCGAGGGTGCGCGGGTCGTCCGCCAGGCGGTCGAGGACGAAGTTCCAGCGGACGAGGGCGTTCTTGAGCTCGGCGGGGACCGAGGGCTGCGCGCCGAAGTGGCTCCACACCGCCTCGAGCACGAGGCGCTGGACGTCGAGCGCGGTCAGCCCGATCCCGGTCGCCGCGTCGCGGGCGACAACGGCCCGCAGGCTCGGGTCGTCGGCGACGCGGCGCATGGCCTCGGCGGGTCCGCCGAGCAGGTGGACGCGGTTCGCGAGCGCGTCCAGGGCGCCGGCCTCGACGGCGTCGAGGACGGCGACCGTGGTGGCCAGCTTGAGGAATTCGACGTACTCGGAGCGGTTGGCGTCGCCTGCGAGCACGTGGAGGCGCTTGCTCCGATCCAGGTAGCCGAAGGGGCGGCGGAAGAAGTATTCCTTGACGTCCACCAGCGGGCGCCACGCGCCGTAGACGAAGGCGGCCAGTGCCGTGCGCATGCGCGCCGCGCGCGCCGTGAGGCGGTAGCGGCCGTCGGCGCCCAGGGCGCCCGCGCCCGCGAAGACCGGGCGCGTCGCCAGGAAGGGCAGCAGGGGTTCGATGTGGCCGGTGAGGAGCACCCGGCGCGCGCTGATGCTGAACAGCGAGGCCCCCCCGCGGAGGCCCCAGAGCGCGAGGTGGGCGACGAGGCCCGAACCGGGGCGCGGTCCGGGCTCGAGGAGGTAGGCGGACGCGTCCTGAAGTCGCTGCGCTGCGGTCTCGCCCGGACGCCTCAGGCCGGGGAAGGAACTCAGGGCCTGCGCGCAGAGCGCAAGGGTCCCCAGGAAGGCCAAGGCGAACAAGACCGGGAGCGAGAGAAGGAGGCCTGCGGAGAAGAGCGCGCTGAGGAGGAGGGGGTGCACGCTGAGCCCCAGGACCCAGGCCCAGGGGCGGAAGCGTTCGCGCACGTCGTAGGACTCGTGGCAGCCGTAGGCGTTCCCGTAGCGGTCCTCGTTGTTCTTGAGGAGGAGCAGGCGCCCCTCGTGCCCGCGAGCGGCGAGGGAGCGCTCGGCGTCTTCGAGGGCGAACACCAGCTCGCGCTCGGCCGCCCGCGCGTAGACCGCGGCCTCGGTCGGTCCGAGGCACTCGGGGGTGGCCCACTCGAGGAGCCCCGTGCGGGGGTCGTCGAGGCGCGAGACCTCGAAGTGGACGAGCGAGCCGTTCTGCAGGAACACGCCGCCCTTGTAGTAGAGGGCGTCGCAGGAGGCTCGCCGCGCGCGCAGGGCGTCGAGCAGGGCCTCGTAGAGCTGGTCCTGGGGTGGATGCGGCGCGCCCGGCGAGGCGGGCTCGAAGCCGAGGGCGAGCTCGCTCTCCAGGCCGACGATGCGCACGGGAAGCGCGGGCCCGGGCGCCGGTGCCCGGGAGCTACTCGCCGCCGCCGCGGGTGCGGACGCCGAGGACGGCGCGCGCGGAGGCACCCTGGCTGCTGGCGAGG
>RFHU01000217.1 GCA_003695705.1 Planctomycetota bacterium | reverse complement strand
GGGCTGCGGTCGCGGCGGCGGAGGGGGCGGCGCCGGGGGGCCCGCCGACGGCACGGTGAAGGGAGCCCGGCAGCGCGGACAATTCCCTTGCCGACCCGCGTACTCGTCGCGGACGGTCATGAGCTGGCCGCAGGAACAGTAGAAGCTGATCACCGAGGGCTGATCTTAGCCCCCGGTCCTCCCTGCGGCTACGGACGCCGGCCCCCAAGCCGCGCGGCCCGCTTGCGAAACTCCTCCGACGCGAAGCACTCGGCCCGCAGGCGGGCGACCTCGGCGAGGGCCGCCGCGTCGAGCGCCGGGGGAGCCAGGAAGCGGCGCAGGATCGTCTTGGTGTGGCGCAGCGAGAGGGGTGCGTTGTCCGCAACGGTCCGAGCGAAGCGCGCCGCGAACTCGTCCAGTCGCTCGCGCGGCACGACCCGATTGGCCAAGCCCGCCGCCAGGGCGCGCTGCGCGTCCACCGGCTCGGCCGTGTAGAGCATTTCCCGGCACAGCGCAGGGCCCACGAGTTCGAGCAGGCGGCGAATGCCCGTTGCGCTGTAGAGCACCCCCAGGCGCGCGGGCGGCATGCAGAAGCGCGCCTCCTCGGCCGCCAGGCGCAGGTCGCAGGCGATGGCGAGCTCGCAGCCGGCGCCGTAGGCGTTGCCCCCCACGACGGCCACGGTGGGCACGGGAACCGCGTCGAGGGCGCGCAGGGCCCGCTCGAGAGGGTGCGCTTCGAAGTCGGTGACGCTGGGGCCCGCCTCGAGTTCCGCGAGCAGGCTGGGGACGTGGTAGCCGGTGCAGAAGGCGCGCGGGCCCGCCCCCTCGAGGAGGACCACCCGCACCCCCTCGTCGAGACCGCGCAAGAGCTCCTCGAGGCGCGCGAGCATGGGGGCGTCGAGGGAATTGCCGCGCTCGGGGGCGTCGAGGGTGATCCGCACCACCCCCTCCGCCTCGACGCAGCGAACGCGCGCCTGCGCGGCGTCCCCTTCCTCGCCGACGGCGGACGCGCTCACGACGCACACTGCCCGCAGCAGGTGTCCCCGCCCAGGGCGAGCAGGCGCTCCCAGGTCATGATCCCGGTGCCGTGCCCGTCGCTCCACCGGATCTGCACCCCGTAGAGGCCGACCTGCTGGCAGTCGACGACGCCTACGTCGTCGGGTACCGACTCGGGGTCGAGCAACGGACGGCCCGTGGTTTCCTCGATGCACAGGGCGCAGCGACACGCGAGGCGCAGGGCGCGGTAGGGGATTCGGCTCTCGCGGCCGTCCTCCCAGCGGACGACGAAGGTCCGCTTGCCGTCGTCGAGGTGCAGTCCGACCGGAGTGGGTGCGGAGTGGGTCACGAGAACCTCCTGGGCGGGTTCGTCGGCGCAAGGCCGGCATTGGAGCACGCGCGGGCGGACCTGCCGAGGGGCGGCGGGGGCGGCTGGCTCCGTCCGCGCGCCGCGGGCATACTCGGCCCCATGCCTCTCCTCCCTCTCTGCCCCCGCCCGCCGCAGCGCCCCGCCGAGGGAAGCGCCCGCCAACGCTCCGGCGGACGTACAGCGAGGACCGCCGCGCGCGCGGGCGCTCTGGCCGCGGTCGCGGCCACGCTGCTGGCGGCGGGGACTCCGGCGCGCGCCCAGGAGGACGCACCGTCACCGGGGCCCTGGTTCGTCGAGGTCGGTCGCGCCCGCGGGCTCCCCGACGGCTTCCACAACCGAAACCTGTTCTGCGACCTCGACGGCGACCGCTGGCCGGACGCAGTCCTCGACAACCGTTGGGTGCTCTGGAACCGCCCCGCCCCCGGCGGGGGCCGTCGCTTCGTCCTCGCCTCCCCGGCCCTGGGCCTCGTGCCCGAGGGCGCCCCTCGGCCCGACCTCCTCCTCTTCGCCGACCTCGACGACGACGGGGACCGGGACGCCTTCGTCGGCTACGCAGGCGATCCCGGCAACCCCAAGTGGGTCGACCACGGGCGGCGCAGCCACGTCGCCCTGCTGGACGACGGGCGCTACCGCCCGTTGGCCTCTCCCGAGCTGGCGCAGGTGGAGACGCTGGTGGCGGGCGCCTTCGTGGATGTCGACCGCGACGGGCGCCTCGACCTTGTGCGCGGGAGCCACTACGTCTCCGGCGGGCTCGACTACGAGGCCTACCCCTTGCGCCTCGACCGCGGCCTGGGCGACGGGCGCTTTCGCGACGCGACGGCGGCCGCAGGGCTCGCCCTGCGGCGGGAGCCGGGGGCCCTCGACAGCCGCCGCCCGGTCTACGGAGTGTCGGTATGCGACTGGAACAACGACGGCTGGCCGGACCTCCTGGTGTGCGCCTACGGCCGCCAGCGCAACCTCCTGTTCGCGAACCGAGGCGACGGGACCTTCGTCGACGTGGGCGTCGCGACGGGCTTCGCGGGCGACGCCGACCGGAGCGGCGTCTACCCGCCCGCGACCAAGGAGTTCTTCCGGCGTCGCTTCGGACAGGCCCGTCCGGACGAGCCCCCCTTCCGCGCCAACGGGAACACCTTCGATGCGCCGGCCGCCGACTTCGACAACGACGGCGACTTGGACGTCTTCCTGGGCGAGATCACCCACGCCTGGGCCGGCCCCTCGTCGGACCGCTCGCAACTCCTCGTCAACCAAGGGCCGCCCGACTTCCGCTTCGTCCGCCGCGAGGTGACCCCCCGCGTCCACCGAGTCCCCAACTGGAACCAAGGGGATCTCTACGCCGGATGGTTGGACGCAGACAACGACGGCTGGCTCGACCTGCTCCTGGCGTCGGGGGAATACCCCGACGACCAGCGGCTGCGCCTCTACCGCCAGGACCCCCCGGGGACCTTCCGCGAGGTGACCGCGCTGGCCGGACTCGACTGGGAAATGTGCACCCAGCTCTCGCTCGCGGACTACGACCGCGACGGGGACGTGGACGTTCTGGTCGGAACGAGCAACAACCGCCTCCCCCCCGAGCGGCGGCAAGGACGCGTCCTGCGCACCGCCCTCTTCGAGAACCGCGTGGGGCAGCGCAACCACTGGTTGAACGTGCGCCTCGAAGGGCTCGGCGCGGCGCGCGGCGGAGCGAACCGCGACGCCCTCGGCGCACGGGTGGTGGTCGTTGCGGGCGGCCTGCGGCAACTGCGCGAGGTCGTCGGCGCGCGGGGGCACGCCGGCCACAACGACGCGCTCGAGGCGGCCTTCGGCCTCGGGCGCTGCGCGCGGGTGGACCGCCTCGAGGTGCACTGGCCCGGACCCACGAAGCGGGTAAGCGTGTTCCGCGACGTCGAAGCGGACCGCTTCCTCCTCGTGCGCGAAGGAGCGCCCCGCTTCGAGGTGCTCGGGCCCTTCTGAACGGGCTCCTCACGGACCGTGGCGCTCGCCGCGCCGCCGGGGCGCTTCCCCGAAGAAGCCGGCCCGGAGGCGCCTGCCCCCGGGCCGGCTCTCTCGAGTGGAGAACAGTCCTGCGGTTGGAAGGGTGCGCGCCTCCTTGTCGCGCTGGGTCGCTGCAAACGAACGAGCCGAAGCTCGCCACCTCGCTAAGCAGGCGCGGGACCAATGCTCGGGGCAAGGGCTTGCGCGCGTGCGGGCGCCCTCCGCCGCAAGAAGCGCGCACGAAGTGCGCGGAGTCCCGCCGCGTTTTCGCTTCACGCCTCGCCGGAGACGGCCGCACCGCGACTTGGAAGCCCGGCGACGCTGCCGGCTGGAAACACCTCAACTCCTCCTGAGGCTCCTGAATCGCGTCTGCACCGCTTGGGGCCCCGCTTTCGCGACGAAGGCCGAGGCGACCGCGACGCGCCGCTCGGAACGAAGCGAACGGTCAGCGGGCGTCGACGGGCGCACGCGGAACGGGCCGCGCGGACGCCTCCCCAACGCCGGTCGCGGGCAGGAGCCCCGCGAGGGCACGGCGCAGCGGGCGCGCGGCGCCGCGCAGCGCGGAGATCCGCACCTCGAGCCCACGGCGCACCGCCGGGGCGCCAAAGCGCTCGACGCACTCCGCGAGCGCGGCGGCGGCGGCGGCGGGATCGCGCGCAGCGAGGCGGTCGAGTTCCTCGAAGGCCGCGCCCAGGGCGGCCGCGCGCCGCCTCCGCAGGTCGAGCGCCAGGGCCCGCAGTCGCTCGGCGGTGGGAAGGTCGGGTCCGTGGCGGGCGCGCGCCGCGTCCACCGCGTCGCTCGCCCGCCGCCACTGCCCGGTGCGGACCAGGGAACCGACCTCGCGTTCCACGCGGTCGGCGTCGGCGACCAGGGCGCCGAGGGCCTCGCGGCGAACGGCGCGCGCGCGCACCGCCGGGGCACCGCGCGGAAACGCGCGCAGCACGCCGCGCGCGACGCGCAAGGCCTCCGCGGGGCGCAGGGCTGCGTCGCAGCGCCCGAGCGCGGCGAGCGCCTGCGCGTGCGCCGGGCTGCCGGCCTCCGCGGGCGCCGCCGCCACCGCGGCGGGCCTCGCCCTTCCTCGGCGCTCGCCCGAAGGGTGGACGCCAACGACCGCCGCCCCCAGCCCGAAAAGGAGCAGGCTTGCGGCGACGGCCGCGAGGTGGAGGGGCAACGCGCGCAGCGCGGGTCCTCGGCCCGACGGGCCCGCCGACCGCTGCAAGCGGCGCGACGAGGCACTCCCTTCGCGGCACCGGCCCAGGGGGGCCGAACGCCGCGGGCTGCGCGCCGAGCGGCGGCGCCCGGCGGCGGCTTCGAG
>RFHU01000216.1 GCA_003695705.1 Planctomycetota bacterium | reverse complement strand
GCCTTCGCTCCGCGACCGGCTCCGGGCGGCGCGGGATCGCGCCGGGCGGTGCGCGGGCTGGCCGCGCCGGGCGGTGCGCGGGCTGGCCGCTCCGGGCGGGCGGGGTTGCGCCCTGGGCCTACCCGTGCGGGGGCGGGCAAGGCATGATCCGGCGTGGACCTCGAGCGACCGCGAAGGATTCGCCTCACCTGCGCGCGCGAACTGGCGCCCGCGCTGTGCGCCGAGCTCGATGCGCTCGGCTACGCGCCCAGCCGGGTGCCGGCGTCCACCGCGGTCGAGTTGGAGGGGACCCTCGCCGACTGCATGCGCCTCAACCTGCACCTGCGGACGGCCTTCAGCGTCCAGTTGCGGTTGGCCGCCTTCCCTTGCCCCAACCCCGACGCCCTCTACGCGGCGGTGCGCGAGCTCGAGTGGGAGTCGCTGGTGCCCCGCCGCGGCTACTTGAGCGTGGTGTCGCGTGCGTCCACTCCGAGCGTCGACAACAGCATGTACCCCAGCCTGCGCGTGAAGGACGCCGTGTGCGATCGGCTGCGCGAGCGTTGGGGGGAGCGCCCCAACGCGGGCCCCCGTCGGGACCGGACCGTGCTCTTCCTCCTCTGGCAAGGCCAGCGCGCCGAGCTCTACCTCGACACGAGCGGGCGCAAGCTATCGGACCGGGGCTACCGGCAGCAGAGCGTCGCCGCGCCCATGCGCGAGACGCTCGCGGCCGCCGTGCTCGCTGCGGCCGGCTACGTCGGAGAGCGGCCGCTGGTCAATCCCATGTGCGGCAGCGGGACCCTGGCCATCGAGGCCGCCCTTCTTGCGACGCGGCGCGCTCCCGGGCTCCTGCGCTCCAACTACGGTTTCCAGCACGTGCAGGGCTTCGACGCCGAGGCCTGGCGCGCGCTGCGGGCCGAAGCGCGTCGAGCGATTCGGCCCGCGCCCGCGCCGATCGTCGCGACCGACCACGACGCGCGCGCCCTCGCAGCCGCGCGCGCGAACGCGCGCACGGCGGGGGTCGAGCGTTGGATTCGCTTCGAGCGCTGCGACTTCGCCGAGAGCCCCGTGCCGTCCGGCCCCGGAGTCGTGGTGCTCAATCCGCCCTACGGGAAGCGCCTCGGCGCGCAGGAGGAGCTCGGCGCGCTCTACGGCCGCATCGGCGATTTCCTCAAGCAACGCTGCGCGGGCTACACCGGGCACGTGTTCACCGCGGACCTCGCTCTCGCCAAGCGCGTCGGTTTGCGGAGCATGCGGCGGACTGCCTTCCACAACGGCGAGCTCGAGTGTCGTCTTCTCAGCTACGAGCTCTACGCAGGGAGCCGCAAGCGGCGCGCGTCCGCCGGGGAGGAGGCTCCCTCGCCCGAGGAGCCCTGAGCGCGGCGCGGCGACGCTTTTCGCTGCGCCGAGCGGCGTTGCCCCGGCGGGGGCGATGCTCCAGAATGCGGCGGTGAACGATCGCGCCATGCGTCTCGCCCGCGCCTCCTTGCGCGGACCCGGAGCCCAGCCGGTGCTCGGCATTCACAGCCTCTTCCTGGGCGGCGCTCTGCTCGAGGTCCAGGCGCCGGTGGCGCCGGGCACCAACCTCGTCTTGGACCTCGTGCACCCTGCCCTGGGGGCCGTGGGGATCAACGTTCGCGTTGCCTGGTGCCGGCCCCTGGCCGGTTCCCGGGGGCCCGTGGCCGCGCTCGAATTCCATGGGAGCTGGGACGGCCTGATCCACCTGCGGCACCAGCTGGCCGCCTACCTCGGGAGCCGAGTCTTCGACGGTCCTCGCTTCGTCGGCTACGTGCTGCGCGAGCCCAACGACCCGGCCAGCGCGTGCTTCGACGTCTCCACCGCCAAGATCGCCCTGATTCTGCCCCTGCAAGGGAACCGCGGCTACAGCGTGCGCTGGCGGGACGCACCGCCCGAGGCGCCCATGCCCGTGCTCCCGCGGCTCGACCTCGCCTTGCAGGCCGCGTTCCGGCTCCGGCATCTGCCAAGCCTCAACGTGCCCGGTCCGGCCCGCGACGAGGCCGCCACCGAGCCGGCGGTGCGTTCGGCGGAGGGCGCGAGGGAGTCGCCCGAAGAGGAGGCCCTCTACGGAATGAACACGGTGGTCCTTGCGCCCGATCGTGTGGAGGCGGAGGGGCTCGACGAGGAGGCGATCCTCGGTGCGAACACCTTGGTCCTCGGGCCGGAGGAGGGGGCTCTCAAGGAAGACGACAGCCGGGTGCTTGGCGCCGGTCGCGTCTTCGGGCCCAAGAGCGTCGGCTGCGAACACAGCCGCCTCTTGGCGGGCGACGAACTGGTGGGCTTCGTGGCGCCCACGGGCGCCGAGGGCTCCTTCAACCTCTACGGGGTCGACGGCCGCAAGCTGGCGCTGCTCGCCCGGCCCGAGTCGGAGGGCCCGGTGCAGGTGTGCATGATGGGGGACAAGGCGAGCGAGTCGCTCGAGTTCTTCACCGCGGACAGTTTCGTGGACGGCGCGTCGGTGGCGTTGGACCTTTCCGCCATGCCCCGCCTCGATCCTCCCCTCGACGGATTCGCCTGATCGTCGGCGCCCCCCGACGGGAGGTCGGCTTGCCTCGTCGCCTGCGCTCGGGCCGCGACGTCGCCTTGGAGCCAAGGAGAGCGCCTGCGGGTATCATGAGCGCGTGGGCGTCGCCCGGCGGAGGGCGCTTGAACGAACGCGATCGATTCATTGGGCGCATGCTGCTCGAACGGGGCTACGCCACCCGCGAGACCTTGCACCGTGCGGCCGCGCTCACCACCCAGCGCCGCCAGCAGACCGGGCGGGACGTAGAACTCCTCGCGGTCTTGGTGGAGATGGGTGCCCTCGAGCGCGCCCGAGCGAGCGAGGTGTGGCAGGCTGCCGCGCGGCACGCCCCGGCGGCGACCTCGGCTCCAGGGCCCGCGCCGGAGGCGGCCTCGGTGCCGCTTTCTTCCCCAGCGCCGGGCGCGTCGCAGGGGGCACCGGCAGCGGAAGCGTTCGATCCCACCGGGAGCTTTGCGTCGGCCGCGTCTCCCGCCGCCCCTCCCGGCTTCTCCTCCGACGCGCCGACCCTGCTGGGAACCTTTCCTCCGCCGTCTGCGCCCGCGGGGGCGTCGACCCCCGGAAGCGAGAGCTTCGTGCGTCCGGCGGGCGCTGCGCCAAGCGCCGTCCCGCCGACCATTGATCCCGACGGCCCTCCGGTCGGG
>RFHU01000215.1 GCA_003695705.1 Planctomycetota bacterium | reverse complement strand
GTCAGGCGGTAGCGGGTGGTGAGGGGGAGGGGGCGCCCTGCGCGCTCGGCGCGGGGACCGCTGCGGGCTAGCCGCAGCGCGCCGGAAGGGAGACCGGCCGCGCCTCGCTCGAGGTCCACCGGCAGCCAGCGATCGTCGGCCCGGAGCTCCGGGACGCGGAGGGTCTCCACCCCTCCGGGGCCGAGGCGCACGGCCGAGGCGGCGCGCGCCTCCACGCCGGCGCTCCGTGCGGCGTCCAGCCAGGCGCGGCAAGAGCTTCGGGGGAACTTCCGGGCCGCGGCCGGAAGCGCTGCGTCCGCCGGCAGCCGGGCGATGCGAGCCCGCACGAGGACCTGCGGGAAGCCGCTGGCGGAGCGAACGTGGAGCAGCCGGTCGGAATCGGGGGGGCACTCGATCCCGACCGCGGTCGCGGGGGGCACGACCTCCCACACCAGGGTGTCGACCCGTTGGCCGGGGACGCTGGCGGGCAGGGGCAACCAGAGGTCGACGGGGCCTCGTGGCGGCGGCGACCCCACGGGGCGCACCTCCAGTTCGAGTTCGTAGCAGGGCGGAGCCGGAGGTTCCGGAGGAGGTTCCGAGGAGAGGCGCACCACCTCGAGGGCCTCGGGGTCGCCGAGGTCGGTGCGCGAAGCGCAGGCCGTCGCGAGTGCGACCAAGAGGATGCCGAGGAGCCAGCGCATTGCCTGCAAGGGTAACGGATCCCTGCGCCCTGGTGCGCTCCTTCCGCCTCGCGTCGACCGAGCGCGAGCCCGGGAGGGGGCGGGCCGGGGAGGGCGGCCGGCTCGGGGTTTCGAGGTCGGGCTGCGGGGCGGCTTGTGTGTCGTTCACCCATGTCGGACCTCCTCGTTAGGAGGAGCGGCGTGAGTGGACTCCGGGAGAGGGTCGCCGCGGCGGGCTCGAGGCTCGGTCCTCGTCGCTGAGATTGGCGCCCTCGACCGGCGCTCTCTTCTCGAACGGTATCCTGAGGCCCCGGCGCGCTGGGTGTCCCCGAACGCACAAGCTCGAGCAGAGTCGCCGGCTCCGAGGCTCCCCGGACCACCCCAACGTGAGGAGGTTGTATGCGCTTCGTGGGAATCGACGTCGCTTCGGAGGTGCACGTCGTCGCGGCCGTGGACACTGCCTGCGACGTGCTGATCAAGCCGACCAAGATCGGCGAGGACGCGGGCGGGTACGCCCGTCTGCTGAAGTTGCTTGGCTCGCCAGAGGAGACGCTCGTTGCCATGGAGGCGACGGGCCACTACTGGCGGAACGTGTTCGCCGCTCTGGCGGGCGCAGGGTTCAAGATCGCGCTTCTGAATCCGCTCAGGACGCGAAGGTTTGCCGAGGAGGACCTGCAGCGGACCAAGACCGACGCCATCGACGCGCTGGGGATCGCCCGCTTCGCTGCCCAGAAACGGCCTCCCGCGACGCCCGTGCCCGAGCAAGCCACCGAGGAGCTGCGCGAGTTGGTCCGGCATCGCGACCGCCTGGTCCAGGACCTCGGCGACCGCGTCCGACAACTCCACCGGCTGGTCGATCTGGGCTTCCCCGAGTTCACCCGCACCGTGAAGGACCTCAGCAGCCAGCTCGCCGTCGCGATCCTGCGGGAGTTTCCCACGGCGGAGGCGTTCCGAAACGCTTCGTTCAAGGCCGTCGCCAAGCTCGTCTACGACGGGCGCCACAAGGTCGGTCTGGCGCGGGCCCGGAAACTCGTCGAGGCGGCCCGCGAGTCGGTTGGCGCCCACCACGGGCCCGCCTACCGGGTCCAGATCCGGCACACCTGCGACGCGATCACCATGCTCCGCGAGCAGATTCGCGAACTCGACGGGAACGTCGCACAGCGCCTCGAGGAGCACGAAGTCGGCAAGCTGCTGACGACGATCGACGGCATCGGTCCGCATACCGCGGCTCGCCTCGTCGCCGAGCTGGGCGATCCCTCTGCGTTCCGCAGCCCGGCCGCGCTGGCCTCGTACGTCGGCGTCGTGCCGGGGCTCAAGCTCTCGGGCAAGAAAAAGGGCGTCCGTGCACCTCTGGCCAGCTACGGGAACGCGCGCCTGCGACGCGCGCTCTACATGCCGACGCTCACCGCGATCCGCCTTAGCCCTTGGCTGCGGGCCTTCTACGAGCGCCTGCGGGCCAGGGGCAAGCCCGGGAAGGTTGCCCTCGTCGCGTGCATGCGCAAGCTCCTCCACGCCGTCTACTCGGTCGCCAAGAACCGCCGCCCCTTCGAACTGAGACTGGAGACGAACGCCACGCCGTAGCAGGCGCGGGCTGCGGAGCGCCTGGGGCCAGGCGGCGACGAAGGCCCGGAGGCCCTTACTTGGCCGGAGGGCCGCAGGAGCATCGCCCGCTCCCAGGCGCTCCGTGGCCGTTCGAGCGCGCGTCGAACTCCGCGCTTGAACGTCGTGAGCCTCACGGTATCTCAGCGCTCGACGCCGTCGACGTAGAGCTTCCCGGTGGGCCGGTCGATGACGGCGAACTGGTAGGGGGAGGTGAAGGCCAGGGTCACGGGCTGCCCGGGCGCCGGTGCGCTCCGCTCGATGGCGATGTGGAGGTCGCCGGCGCGCAGCTCGGCCTCGCCCACGGAGATGGAGTAGCCACCGCTTGGCTTGAGGCCCAGGAAGGCGGCGACGACCCACTGCTTGCTGAAATCCACCTGGGGGGGCTGCACGCCGGGCCCGGCGTGCCGCGCGTAGAGCGTGGCCCATGCGGAGGCGTCGCGCACCACGCGCACCTCGGCGCTTCGCACGCCGCTCTGAGAGCCCCCTTCGAGCACCCGGCGGCGGGGTGCCGCGGACGAGAGCGCGCGCAGGGTGCGCAGGAGCGCGTCGACTTCCGGGGGGAGCGTGGCGCCCGCGGCGATGGTGATGCGCGCTTCGCCGTTGGCGTCGGCGGTGCGCAGGTAGGTCGTCGGCGCGTCGAAGATGATGAATCCGTTCGGCTTGAAGCTCTTGGGTTGGCGGAAGAGGTCGGCGGCCTTGAGCTCGGCGGCGAGGGAACTCCGCTCCGACGCGTCGAGGCGGGTGCGCCCGCGCTCTTCGCCCGAGGCGAAGGCACGGATGGTGGAGGCGAAGGTGGCTTCGCCGGTTCCGTCGAGGTCCTCCACGGTGTAGCGGCGGTCGATCCCCGCGAGGCCGCCGACGACGCGCAGTTCGACTTCGACGGCGGGGCGCCAGGCGGTGACCTCGAGGAGGCCGCTCGGATCGCTCGCCCCGCAGACCCGCACGGGCGCGCCGGCGGGGATGGCGAGGAGGGAGGCGGCCAGGGGGCCGGTCGGCTGGTAGCTCTCGCCGGCGTTGGTGGTGAAGCGCGGGGTCCCGGTGGAGAGGTCGATCCGGCCGGTGGCGTCCACGTCGTCGAGGCGGAAGGAGGTGATCTCCAGGCGTTCGGCGAGGCCCGTCGCGCCGGACTGGTTCGGGGCCCGCCGGCCCGTCTGGACCGTGAGCGGTTGCAGGAGCCGAGCGCCGGCCGCGACGAGGGGCGCGGGGTCGGCGACTTCGAGGGCGGCCGCGCCTCCATCGGGCAAGAAGGCGAAGGCGCGGCTCCCCGAGGCGGTCGGTTCGGGCACGAGGACTCCGTGCACGTCCTGCACGGGCGTGCTCGCGGCGGGGCTGCTTTGGGAGGTGACGCCCGCGGCGGTGCTCGCGGCGCGCGCGCGCTTCTTGCTGGCGTCCGCGCCGCAGCCCGCGGCGAGCAGGAGGGCGACGAGGCTCAAGGCAGCGCAGGGATGCTTCACGGGGTTCTCCTCCCTCGGTTCGCGGGAGGGGTTAGCGAAGCGCGGGCCAAAGGAGAAACCGCTGCCTGCCAGGCAGTTGAGGGCGTCCTTTTCAGCCGCCGGGCGCTGGCTGAAATGGCGGCCGCAGCGCTTCTGAACCGCACCTGGGCCCGTCGGTTCGAGGCCGGTCGAAGGGGGGCCCCGGAGCGCGGCCGAGCGCAGCGGTCCCGAGGAGTCGGTGCGCGGGGAGCCTGTTCCCGCAGCGGCGGGGGACTCCGGACGGCGACGGGCGCGCTCCGGCGCGTCGTCTTCGAGGGAGTCGCCGCGGGTCGGGCGCAGGGCGCTCAGGCGGGGCCGAGGCACTCCCCCTCGGGGCTCCAGCGGTAGAAGCCTTCGCCGCTTTTTCGGCCCAGCTTCCCGGCGCGCACGAGGCGTCGCAGCACGTAGGGCGGGCGGAAGGCTTCCCCGACTTCTCGGTGCAGGTGCTCTGCGATGGCCAGGCGCACGTCGAGGCCCACGTAGTCCGTGGTCTTGAGGGGACCCATGGGGTGCCGGTAGCCGAGTTCCATGGCCCGATCGATGGCCTCCGCGTCGGCCACACCTTGCTCGAGCATGCGCATGGCCTCGAGGCCCAGCACGAGGCCCAGGCGGCTGGAGGCGAAGCCGGGAGCGTCGCGGACGACGATGGGCTGCTTGCCGAGGGCCTCCACCAGCGACACGGCGGCGCGGGTGGTCTCGGGCGCCGTGCGTTCGCCGGCGACGACTTCGACGAGGCGGGAGAGGTGGACGGGGTTGAAGAAGTGGAGCCCCACGACCCGCTCCGGCGCGGCCGTGGCCTGGGCGATCTCGGTGACGGGCAGGGAGGATGTGTTCGTGCCCACGAGCTCGAGCGTGGGCGCCACTGCGGACACCTCCGCCAGGACGCGCTTCTTGAGTTCGAGGTCCTCGGGAATGGCCTCCACGACGATGTGCGCCCCCGCCAGGGCGGCCTCGAGCTCGGTCTCCACGCGGATGCGCCCAAGGATGGAAGCGACCTGGTCCGCCGGCAGCTTGCCGCGAGCGACGGCGCCTTCGAGGTTCGCCTGCACCTTGCCCAGGGCGGCTTCGAGCCGCTCCCGCTCCAGGTCGCGCAGGCGCACCTCGTAGCCCGCTTGGGCGAGGACCTGCGCGATGCCGTGGCCCATGGTCCCCGCGCCGAGCACCGCCGCGATGCCGTTCATGCTTCGCTCCTTCTTGCGGGGCGGAGTCTACCCGGTGAAGGCGCCCTCGACCCAGCGCACCGCGCCGTCGCCGTCGACCTCGGCCACGTCGAAGCGACAGGGGGTCGCGTCCGGGCAGCGGGCGGTCGCCGAGAGGAAGGCGTGGGCGGCCCGCAGCAGGCGGCGCTGCTTCTTGGGCGTGACCGCTTGCAGGCCGGTTCCGTGGCTGCGTCCGCGCCGCGCCTTGACTTCGACGAAGACCACCACCCCTCCTTCGTCGAGGACGAGGTCGAGTTCTCCGCGACGCGTGCGCCAGTTGCGCGCCAGCAGGCGCGCGCCGCGCGCTCGAGCCGCGGCGAGGGCGGCGTCTTCGCCGTAGCGTCCTAGGTCCATCGCTCCTCCTGCGCCTCGCCGCGGTCCCTGAGCACGGTGCGAACGAAGCCCGAACAGGATCGCTCGCGCCACCGACAGGCTCCGCTCCACCCCCTCGCGATTGACTTTCGATGCCCCCTCCCGAGAATGGCGCGCCACGCGGAGCGGCAGCATGAGCACGGAGACGATCGTCCTCGCCTATTCGGGCGGCCTCGACACCTCGGTCATTCTCAAGTGGCTCAAGCTGAAGGGCTACGCGGTCGTTGCCTACGTGGCCGACGTCGGCCAAGAAGAGGACTTCGACGCCGTCCGCGCCAACGCCGAGGCCATCGGGGCCGACAAGGTCGTCGTTCAGGACCTCAAGCGCGAGTTCGTGCGCGACTACATCTTCCCGGCCATCTGCGGCAACGCCGTCTACGAAGGACGCTACCTGCTAGGGACCGCGCTGGCGCGCCCGCTCATCGCCAAGGGGCAGATCGAGACCGCCCTCGCCGAGGGCGCGGGCTGGGTGGCGCACGGGGCCACGGGCAAGGGCAACGACCAGGTTCGCTTCGAACTCGCCTACTGGGCACTTGCTCCGCAGATCCGCGTCCTGGCGCCCTGGAAGACCCCCGAGTTCCTCGCGCGCTTCAAGGGGCGGGTGGACTTGATCGAGTTCGCCAAGGAGCACGGGGTCCGGATCCCGGTCACGCTCGAGAAGAGTTACTCGTGCGACGAGAACCTGATGCACAAGAGCTACGAGTCGGGCATCCTCGAGGACCCCATGCGCCGTCCCGATCCGGAAATGTTCACCGTCACGGTGGATCCCCGCGAGGCGCCCGACGAGGAGACGGTCATCGAGCTCGAGTTCAAGGACGCGCGGCCCATCGCCTTGCGGAACCTGAGCAGCGGCGAGGAGGTCCACGGCGACGAGCTGGCGCTCTTCCAGGCCCTCAACGAGCTCGGGCGCAAGAACGGCATCGGGCGCATCGACATCGTCGAGAACCGCTTCGTGGGGATCAAGTCGCGCGGTGTCTACGAGACGCCCGGGGGTACCATCCTCCACGCGGCGCTGCGCGACCTCGAGGGCATCGCCATGGACAAGGAAGTCCAGCGCTTGCGCGACATGCTCTCGCCCAAGTTCGCCGAGATCATCTACAACGGCTTCTGGTTCAGCCCCGAGATGGAGTTCCTGCAGGGGGCCTTCGAACGGGCGCAGCGCATCGTCGACGGGAGGGTGCGGCTCGCGCTCTACAAGGGCAACGTCACGTGCATCGGCCGCAGCTCGCCCAGCTCGCTCTACGACAAGGACCTCTCCTCGATGGACATCGAGGGCGGCTTCGACCAGACCGACTCGCGCGGCTTCATTCGCATCAACGCGCTGCGGCTCAAGGCGCACAAGGTCATCACCGACCACGCCCACGAAGGGTGATCCCGCGTCGGCTGGCGGCGGCTTCCGCGCTCGGTGTCCTGAGCGCCTGCGTCGCCCCGGCGCCGGAGGCGGCGGACGCCGGGTCCGGGAGGGAGAGAGCGCAGGCGGGCGCGGTCGCGCTCCAGGCCCTCGCAGGAACCTACACCGACGGCCGGCGCACGCTCCGCGTGCCGCCGGCGAGCGAGCGCGCAAGCCTCGAGGACGCCACGATCCCCGGTTGGAGCGAACCTTTGGACGTTGGCCTTGCCCCCACGGCGGAGGGCGCGCGAGGCGTGGCGCGGGACCCGCGAGGGGGAGGAAAGGTCTCGCTGTTCGTACGGCCCTGCACAGGGGGCGTCCAGCTGCGGGTGCGCAGCGAGGGGCGCACGGCGGAGCGCCGTTTCGAACTCGTCCGGGTCGACGGCGCGCGCCGCGCCGCGGCCGAACGCCTCTACGCCGAGGCCTTCCCCGGGCGGGCGCTGCCGACGCCGGAGCGGCGTGCTCTGCGCCTCTTGGAGCGCGGGCGCGAACTGGCGGCTTTGGGGTCCGCCTCCGCGGCCGAGCGCTTCTTCGCGGCCGCGGCGGAGCTCTTCCGCCCCGACGCCGGCGCGATGGGCGCGGCGTGGTTCGGGCGTGGGCGGGTCCTTGCCGCTCGCGCGTCCGAGGACCCGGAGGCCCGCGCCGAGGCGGCGGCGTCCTTCCGACGGGCCGCGAACTCCCTCGTGCGCGCCGGCCGCGCGGCCGAAGCGGTCGAGGCAGAGCTTGCCTGCGCGCGGATGTGGGCGGAGAGCGCCGGGGGCGAGCGCGAGCGCCTCGAGCGGGCGCGGGCGGCGGCCGAACGTGCGCGGCGCGCCGCCCGCGGCCTCGCGGCCGAGGTGCGCGCCCGCTGCGCGCGCTCCCTGGGCTCGGTGTTGCACGCCATCGCCTGGGCGCTGCAGCCCGATCGCGGAGGGCCGGGACCTTGGAGCGAAGTGGAAGCGCTCTACCGGAGCGCAGTCCAGCGGAGGGCGCAGGGCGGGGATGGCCGCGGCGCGGCGCGCTCGCTGCAGAACCTGGCCTGCGCAGCGCAGCCGGACCGCAACCCGAGCGGCGATTGGGAGGAGGCCGCGCGGCGCCACGGCGAGGCGGCCGCGGCCTGGCGGCGAGCGGGCGATGGCCCCGCGGCCCGTGCGGAGTCGCGGGCTCGGGCGGTCTGCCTGCTTCGCGCGGCCCGCGCCCTGCCCGACGCCAAGGCCCGAGCTCTCTTGCGGGCCGCCGGCGAAGCGGCCCGCGCGGCCGGCGACGCCGCGCTCGCAGAGCGCATCCGGGGCGAACTCGCGGCGCGCTGAACGCGGCGCGCTCGCGCGCCGCGACCGCGCGGGTCACTCCTCGACGAAGGGAAAGACGACGTCTCGTGCCAACTTGCCCTCGGGATCGAGGGCTCGCTTGACGGACCGCATGGCGGCAATGCCCTCGGGGCCGTAGAGTTCGCGCAAGAGGGCCTGCTTGAGCGGGTTTCGCCCGGTGCCGTGCTCGGAGAGGGGGCAGCCGCCCAGGGCGCGGATGCGGCGTCCGCAGGCCAGGAAGGCTTCGTAGCCGGCTCGGACGTCGTCGTAGGAGCGAGGGAGGACGTTGGGGTGCACGTTCCCGTCGGAAACGTGTCCCCAGATGGCGTGGTCGAGACCGCGCGCGGAGAGTTCTTCGCGGTAGGCCGCGAGGGCGTCGGCGAAGCGCTCGAAGGGGACGATCATGTCGGCGGCGACCTTGTGGATGCGCTCGTCGATGGTGCGCTGCGCGGCCTCGACCCGGTGGTTCACGGCCACCGGCACCGCCTCGCGCAAGGCGAACAGGGCCTCGCGGCCCGCGCGGTCGCCTGGGAGGGCCAGTTCGGCCGAATCGAGGGCCTCGTGGGCGGCGAGGAGGTCGCAGAGGCGGCGCAGTGGGTCGTCGCGACCGGCACCGTCGGCGTAGGCCTCGAGGGCGGCCTCGGGGTCGAAGTCCGGAGGGAGCTCGCAGACGACGAAGAGCGCGCACTCGACATCGCGAGCCAGGGAGCGGACCCGCGGCTCGCCGTCCTCCCGGAGGAGTTCGATGCAGCGACGGTCGATGCTTTCGATGGACCGGACGTCGATGCCGCGCGGGTCGTGGGTCGCCCACGTACGGCGGGAGGCCTCGCGCAAGGCGCGGACGAGTCCGAGGGCACGCGCCTCGCTAGGGAGCGCGACGAAGGCGACGAGGGAGGGGGGGGCGGGGCGGAGAACGCGCACTTCGGCCGACACGACGACGCCCAAGGTCCCTTCGCTGCCAACGAACAAGTCCACGAGGTCCATGCCGGGGGCGGCGTGGTAGCCGGCAGAGCGCTTGGGGACCTTGGGGAGTTCGTAGCCGGGGACCCGAACCTCGCGGACCTGCCCGCCGGGGAGGACGACTTCGAAGGTGCCCGCGGGGCCGGCGTGGACGTCGCCCCGACGCAGGTCGAGGACGTGGCCGCTGGCAAGGACCACGGTGAGGGCTTCCACCCAGTCGCGCGTGGTGCCGTATTTGAAGGTCGCGGCGCCGGCCGCGTTCGTGGCGATGGTCCCCCCGAGGGTGGCCCCTTCGAAGGTGGGCGCAGGGGGGTAGAAGGCATCGTCCGCGGCGAGGGCCTCCCGCAGGGTGAGCAGAGCCACGCCCGCCTCGACGCGGACTCGGTCCTGGCGGAGGGGCCCGATGCCGTCGAGGCGTTCGCTGCTGAGGAGGGCGTCCCCGCGAGGGGTGGCGCCGCCCGTGAGGGAGGACTGGGCGCCCACGGGAAGCACCCGATCCTCGTTGCGGAGCACCCAGGCGACTTCGCCTTCGCTGCGGGGAAGGTAGGCCCGGGGCGCAGCGCCGCCGGGGGTGCGCGAGGCGTCGCTCAGGTAGCGCGCGAGGGCGTCGGCGCCTTCCAGGCACGGTGGCCGGCGCACGGGGCCCCGCGGCTCGCGGGCAAAGGCGCGATGCAGCGGGGCACCTCGCGGAGCTTCGGCCGGCGGGTTCAGTGGGCTTGGCCCCCGTCCGCGGGCGCGTCTTCGGTGGCTTCCGCCACCGCCTCGCCGTCTTCCTCCGCGTCGGTGGTCGGGGTCGCCGTGCGGACATCGAGCCACAGGTGGGCGTCGCGGAGCGAGAAGCGCAGCGGGCCCGGGGTTCCGGGGTGGTCCGCGGCGAGCAAGGAGGCGAGGAGTTCGTCCACCGAGCCGGCGAAGCCTCTCACCTCGACGAAGAGGAGTCGGTCCTCGGGGCGGAGGGTGGCGCGCTCGGTGGTGATGCGGAGAGGTACGGGCTTGCGGGTGCGCCGCAACAAGAGGCGGAAGGGCGCCCGCTTGAAGCGGTAGCCGCCCTCGTCGGGGTAGAGCAGCGCGGCGGGGGCGCGCAGCGGACGGCGAGGCGTCAGGAGGAGCTGGTACTCGTTGGTGCCGAGGTCGAGCAGACGGGCTTCGTCGCCGCCGACCGGGACGCGCGTCCCGTCGCACCAGAGGACGGTCATGGGGGCCAACGAGTCGGCGAGGCGGGCGACGAAGCTGGCCTCGTAGGAGGCCACCCCGGGGTCGAGCGCCGCTCCGGGCGCGCTGCGTGCGAACCGGAGGAGGCGCGCGCGCGCGGGACCATCGAGGAGGCGCACCTCGCCGCCTCCGGCAGCGGCGACGGCCGCGGTCACGGCAGCCAGTGCGGCATCGCGGTCGGCGGGGGGAACGCGCAGCGCCAGGCGCAAGGGGCTGGGGTCGACGCGCAGGCCGTCGTCGCGCACGCCGCCTGCAAAGGGGTGCGGCGCACCGGCGCAGCCGACCAGCGCGAGCGTTGGAATCCAGGCGAAGGCGGATCTCATCGACGCCCTCTCGCCTGCAGCTTTTCGATTTCGACCCGCTCGCGACGGTAGTTCCGCGCTTCGGGGGGAGGGTCTGCGTCGCCGAGCGCGAGGACGAAGCGCTCGTAGGCCGCAGCCGCTTCCTCGCGGGCCCCGGGGAGCCCGCGGCGTGCGCGCGCGAGCCCCACCCTCGCCTCCCAGTAGAGCGCGGCCGAGGCCGCGTGGCGAACGAAGGCCGCGGGGTCACGTTCGCGGAGTTGCGCCGCTGCCCGTGCGCCCGCGCGCGCCTCGCGGAGCGTCTTGGCAAGGGCGGCGTCGCCGCTGCGCGCGAGGATGGCCGTGCAGTAGACGCGGGCGGCTTCGGCGCGGGTGGCGAGCGCCGAGGGCCCGTCGCCCGTGGCGAGGGCCAGGGCCTTGCGCGCGCCGAGGGCGGCCTGGCGCAGCCTCTTGGCGTTTCCGGCGGCGCCGGCGAGGCGGACGCGGGCCAGGGCGAGCTGCGCCGCCGCCGAGCGTGGGGAGAGGGCCGCAGCCAGCCACAGGTCTCGCTCGGCCGCGGCGGCTTCCGCGAGGGCGACGGTGGGGAGCACGTTTGCAGGGAGTCGTTCCCTCCACGCGCCGAGGAGGGCTTCGCTGAGCAGCTCACGGGGACCCTGCTCGTCCCCGGGCAACGGAGTCGGCCGGAGGTTGCCGGCGCGCAGGCGGCGGGCGAGGTCGGCGAAGTCCTTCGCGCCGGCCGCGCGGGCGAGGGCTTCGCGGGCGAGGCCAGCCGGTTCGGCGCCGTCGAGGTCCGAGGGGAAGGAGCACCCGCGGACGAAGTCGGGGCGCCGCAGGGCCACGGTGCCGATGAGGAACCACAGGCGCCGGGCGAGTTCGCTCCGGTCGTCCGCGCCCAGGCGCGCGAGCGCCTTGGTGGCGGCGGAAACGCAGGCGGGGTCACCTTGGAACCAGCAAAGGTGGGCGAGGCAGAGTCCGCGTCGTGCGAGTTCGCGGGGGGAGGCTCCGCCGCCCGGCCCCTCGCTGGCGAGCTGCAGGGCCAAGCGGTCGAGGGTCGGGTCGTCTCCGCGGGATGGCGGGGCGCTGCGCGGGCTGGCCCGCTCCAGCCCGGGGAGGAGGCCGGCCACGTAGGCCTCCAACTCCGCGCGGAGGTCGTCTCCGCCCACGAGCTCCGCGAGCGCCGTCTCCAGCTCCTCGGCGAGGGGCCGGGGGAGGTCTTCGGGAAGCGTCTGGCGGTCCAAGGCGGCGAACAGGCGCGGGGCGAGGCGCTCGCGCGGACTTCGGGCCCGCGCGCGCTGCGCCCGATAGATCTCGAGCAAGAGCCGCTGCGCGCGGACCCAGGGCTCGCTGCCGGGCTGCGCGGCGGCGCGGGCGCCTGCGGCGGCGCGGCGGGCGCCCTCGAAGGCCGCCACACCGCCCCCCGGGCGAAGCAGAGCACGGGTGGTGGCGAGGGAGGCCCGAGCGAGCTCGACCCCGCCGGGGCCGAGGGCATCTCGCGCCTCGGGGAGGGCGAGCAATTCTTCGACGCGGACCGCGAGGTCGCGGACCAGGACGCTGGCGGAGCCCGGGTCGCCGCCGGCCAAGGAGCGGACTTCCGTCAGCCGGGCGAGGAGGGGCTCGAGAAGGCCGCGCAGGATCCGCACCCGATCTCGAGAGGGCGGCTCGGGGCGGAGCGGAGGAAGGGGCGCCCAGCCGCGCAGCGGATTGCGCTCGGCGAAGGCGCAAAGCAGGTCCTGCTCGGCCTCCTCGGCGCGGCCGAGGCGCACCAGGCAGAGGCCGAGGGCGATGCGGGCGTCGAGCAAGTAGCGCTGTTTCCAACTTCGGTCGCGCTTGTGGACCGAGAGCAGACCGCTCAGGCGGGCCTCGGCCTGGGGGAGGGCGTTCTCCCGGCGGAGGAGGCTGAGCGCCCCGTAGAAGGCGGCCTCGTCGCGCAGTTCCTGGGCCTGTGCGGCGAGGGTCCGCGGGTCGCCGGTTGGGGAAGCGAGGGGTTCGGGGCGTTCGGCAACGGCCGCCAGCAGCTCCTCGGCTCGGTCGAAGGCGGCGGTGGAGCCGTCGCGGTGGGCGCGGGCGAGGGCGAGCCGGCCGCGGGCCAGGCGCAACTCGCCGACGTCCCTGCGCTTCAAGGCTCGTTCGAGGAGGGCCTGGGCCTGGTCGAGGTCGCGACCCCGTCGCAACAGCTCGAGGGCCAGGGCCGCCTCGGTGGCGAAGATGGGGACGGAGGCCTGGGCGCGGCGGAGGGCCTCCAGGCCACCAGGTGCGTCGAGGACCGAGAGGGCCTTGCCGCCCACGAGCTGGGCGACCCAGGCCGCGTCGAGCGACACGGGCGGGGTGCCGGGGACCAGAGGGAAGGCGCCCGCAAGGGGGCCGCCCCGAGCGCCGCCCGCCAGGGCGGCACGGGCCAGCGCAGGGTCTCCCGCCGCCGGCCCCGCGCTGCAAGGGTCGAGCCGAGCCGCGAGGGTCGCGAGGGCACGCAGCTCGGGAGCGGTGGCCTCGCGCGCGACCTGGGCCAGCAGGCGCTCGCCGCTGCGGACGTCCTCGGGGGACCGTCCTTCCCACCGGCGGAGGACGCCCGCGACCGCGCGGGCGCCCCAGGCGAGGCCGTCGCGATGCTCGCCGGCGACGTCGACTTCGAGGCGGAGGAGGGCGGCGTCGAGGGCGGCGGAGTCCTTGGCGCCGCTGGCTTGCCAGCGGAGGAAGTCGCCGAGGGCGAGCAGGCGACGGGCCGGTGGAATGAGGACGCGGCGCCCGTCGCGCAGCTCGTAGGCCTGCTCGAGGGCTGCCTCGCGGGCGTCGAGATCGGTCATCGCGGCGGCTTCGGCGAAGGCTCGCCGGGCGACGACGGCCTGCGGCTCGATGAAGGCGTCGCGGAAGAGCAGGCCCAGGCCGACCAGGAGGAAGATGCCGAGGGCGGTGTTGATGGCCGCGAGCCAGGGGGTGGGGGGGGTGTAGGCGACGGCGTCGGCCTCGATGAGCGCCTCGAGGCGGACGGCGGCCTCGGCGAGGGGTGGGCGCAGCTCGGGTCGAGCCGCCAGGCATGCGTGGAGCAGTTCGTCCACCGCGGCGGAGACACGGGTGTGGCGCTCAGGCCAGGAGGTGCAGCAACGGTTGAGGAAGGCCGAGCGGGCGGTGGCGGCCCAGGCGTAGGTGTCGGCGGCGGGCCCGGCGGGGAGGGGCTGCCGTGCGGCGATGGCGTCGCGGAGCTCGGGGGCGAGGTAGGCGACGACGTCGTCGTGAAGGGACGTGGGGTCGAAGGCGTCGTCGGTGGGGTCGAGGGCCACCGCGTCGTCGAGAAGGGACAAACGTCCCTCGCGCACGACCACGTTCCAGGGAGTGACGAAGGACAGATGGCAGCCTTGGGAATGCAACTCCGCGACGGCCTTCGCCAGGCTGGCGAGGAGGCGGGCGCGCGCGGTGACGTCGGTCAGGCGCAGGCGGCGACCGAGGCGGCCGCCGCGGTCGAGGACGGCGCTCGCACGAATGCACTCGGCCTGGAGGGGGGAACCACCCACGAGCACTCCGAGGCAGACCAGTTCGGGGAGGGGCGGGGCGGCGCGGAGCAGGCGCTCGCCCTCTCCGGCGCCTGCATCCGCGAAGGGGAGGGCGACGCGAGCGGCGAGGGGCTCTCCGACGCGCTCCTCTCCAGGACGCAAGAGCTTGAGGACGCTCCCGTCGTGGCCGGCGTAGCCTTCCCCGAGGGCGCCGAGGCGAAGGGGTCCCGAGACCTCGATGCCGGCGAGGCGGCGCGGCGGGTTGGCGGTCGGCATGTCCTCCCCCGGTGCGGGCGTGCGAAAGCAGTCAGTGTAGCCTCTGGCTCCGCCACGCACCGCCCCGAGGCTTCGCGGCGGCGCGCGCGTCGCCGCGACGTGGACCCTGCACCGGCGGGCGGCGCCGAGGGCGAAGGCGCCGGCCTGCAGCGGAGGTGCCTTCGTCCCGACCGGCGGGGTCCCTTGCCCCGGGCCGCTCGGCTCCCTAGGCTCTGGCCGGGAGGACGCTGCGTGCATCGCTTGAGGCCGTCGACTTGGTTCCTCGCCGGGGCCGTGTGGGGAGGGTTGCTGGCCGCGGCAGGGGCGGAGCAGCAGACCCTGGCCCCGCGGACCCTGAAGCGCACCGAGGACACCATCGTGCTGGAGGGCAAGGCGCTTGGGCCGCGCCTGCTCGGCGCACACAAGGACCGGCTGCGGGCCTACGCCGCGCGCGGAGGGTTCCTCACCCCCATCCCCTTCCAGGTGGACGAGCGCGACCAGCGAGGCCGCTACTGCTACACGGGAGGGCCGCCCGAGCGACGCCGACGCGACGTGGACAAGGGAAAGGTCGACGTCAACGACGAGTTCTGCGTTCTGGCGCGCGACCTCGGAGAACGCGCCAACCCTGCGCTCTTCGCAACGGTGGCGGGTGCGACGGCGGTGGAGGAATTCGAGGTCCGGGACCCCGTGGATGGCGGACGGGCGTGGTTCTACGTGTTCCGCTTCGATGGTCTCGCCGTGCCCGGTCGCCCCGGCGACGACTACGTGAGCCTGAGGGTGAAGCCGCTGGACGACGAGCGCGGGATCTACTTCTGGCGGGGCGAGCGTTTCGCGTTCAACAACCGGCGCTCGCCCACCAACGCGGTGCGGGCCACCTTCGCGACCATCGCCGGTCCGGGCGAGGACCCGCGGGCGAAGCCGAACATGCTGGACGCGACCCAAGTCCGATCGACCGTTTCCTTCATGTGGGTGACGGTCACACGGCACAGCGACGAGTTCCGGGTGCGCATCGGCGGCGTCATCGACGGGCCCTTGCGGCTCATCGGGGAGAACATCGCCAAGGTCTACCTAGCCCTCGGGATCTGGGTCAGCCTCTCCGAGTCGTACGTGATCCTGTGGCGCAACCGGGTCTCCATGCCGACGAACGTCGAGTGTCCGGTCAACCTCGACGAGGGCGACGTCTCCAACTACGAACTGGGCATGGACCTCGCCCGCCGGGTTGCGGGCAAGGGATGGGCTTTCTACAACTCGCGGAACCCGAAGCCCGTAGTCATCGATGGCAAGATGTCCGCCGCGGAGCGGGCCCTCGACCTGCGCTATCCCGATTGGAACGTCGTCTACGGGCCGGGGGGCGCGGTCGTCTCGAAGTTCGTGATCCCGGACTTCCTCGCGCGCCGCAAGGGGAGCCGACTGGTCTACCGCGACGACGCGCGGCACCGCGCCGAGGAGGGCCTGGAATTCGAGCCAGGTTCCTACGGCTACCATGCCTACCTCATGGACATGGCCGGGTTGAAGGAGGGGTTCTACCAAGGCGACTACATCGTCTGGTACGCCCCTCCGCCGTTCCGCCCCGGCGACGAGCGCCGCCTCCTCGACGAATACGAACGCCCGCTGCGTGTGGTGCGCACCTCCTCCGTGAGTCCGGACGAGCGCTGAGGAGGCGAGACCCGCAGTCTCCTCAGAAGGACTGGTTCGCGCCCAAGTAGAACTGGGGTTCCCGGTCCTCGGCCTCCTGGTCGATGCGCACGGCGACGTCGAAGCGCAGCGTGACGTTGGTCACCCCGAAGACATCCACGAAGAAGCGGACCCCGCCCCCTGCGCCCCACTTCCAGAGCGGATCGCTGCGGAGGATGTCCTCCACGCGACGACCCACGTCGCCGGCGTCGAGGAAGGCGACGACCTGCACCTTGCGCAGCCAAGCGAGCCAGAGGAGGGGGACGTCGAGGTCTTCGACCACCATGTGCCGGAGTTCGCCGCGCACCGCGAACAGGGCGCGTCCGGTGAAGCGGCTCGTGCGCACGCCGCGGATGGTGCTCTCTCCCCCCGCGTCGAAGAGGCGCTGGGAGGGGATCTCGTCGTCGTTTCCCTCGAGCTGGCCGACCTCGAGCTCCGCGCCGAGGGTGGTGCCGCGGACGATGCTGAACACCAACGAGAGCGATGCGCGCAGGCGTGTGAAGCGGAAGCGGGTGTCGAACCAGCGATCGGCCCACTCCAGCCCGCCGCGGAGTGCGAGGCCCCAGGTGGGATTGAGGCGGGAGCGACGCGTGTCGAAACCGACGCCTGCGTTGAGGCTGAACAGTTCCCCTTCGGTCTCCGGGAGATCGATGAGCACCCCCTCGCCGAGGCTGGCGGCGTTGAGGCCGAAACCGACGCTGGCGCCGTACCGGCGCTCGTCGAGGACGTGTCCGAAGCCGTAGCGGTAGCTGGCGGCGATGCCGTGCTCGTCCTGCTCGTAGAAGGCGTCGAGGGTCACGGCGTGGGCGTAGTCGAAGCGCGGGTGGAGGGTGAGGCCAACAGCGACTTCGTTGCGGTTGCCGCGGTTGAGGTCGACGCGGGCGCGGAATCGGTTGAGCAGGACGCGGAAGGGAAGGTGGGGGACCTGGTCGTCGGCGTAGATGGTCTGGAAGATCCTCCGTTCGGGATCGACGCGGATCGGACTCCAGAGGGCGTCCTCGAGGCGCATCTCGACCACGCCGTCGTCCCCGCGCCCGTCCCAGCGCGCGCGGACCGGCGCGCCGCCGGGACCGGTGCCTTCGACGTCGACCGGATCTCCGACGGCGCCGATGCGCCCGTCGTCGGTGTCACGTCGCAGGTGCACGCGAACCCGCCGGGCGCCCTCCGCGCGGTCGAGCACCTCGACGTTGCGCACGCGCAGGTTCTGCGGCGGAGTGGGCCCGAGCCAGAGCTCGAAGAAGAGGTCGAGCGGCTCGCCCGCGAGGCGCGCGGCGCGCTCGCGGAAGGCCGCGCGCTCGGCGCGGGACCCGGGGCCGAAGAGTCCGCGCACGAGCTGCCAGAGCCGCTCTTCGCCGAGTCGGTCGCGGAGCTTTTCCATGGGGACTCGGCCACGGGCCCGCCGGGAGAGGGCGCGGGAGAAACCGTCCGGAACGGCGACGGCAGGCTCGTAGAAGTGGCCGTAGAAGAGGTCGGAGCCGGCGAAGCGGGGCGCGCGGAGGACGCGGTCGATGGAGGGAATGAAGGAGAGCCACTCCAGGCCCGTGCGGAGTTGCCGCGCCTCGAGCCCCTTGCGGGCGCGGACCCATTCCCGACTGAGCAGCCAGGCCACGCCTTCGCAGATCCAGTCGCGGTCCGCGCCGAGCGGGAGGTCGCGGAGCGCCTGGCGCACGAGGGCCAGGATCGCGGCCCGGACCGCCTCGCCTTCGTGGAACCGCCGCAAGAGGAAGAGGACGTGGAACAAGCGGTCCGAGTAGAGGATGGTTCGGTCGCCGGCCACCTGCACGAAGCGGTCGCGGAGCGGGGCGCTGACGAAGCGCAGGCGGCCGCCCTCCACCCCGAGGGTAGCGTGCAGGAGTTCGGCGGCAGAGTGCGCGAGGCGAACGAGGACCTCGGCGCGCTCGAGGTCCCCGGCCTCGCCGTAGACGGCGACCGCGGGGAGGCTACCCCGGGCGGGAAGGGCGATGAGCTCGTCGAGACCCTCGCCTGCGCAGAGAGGAAGCGCCTCTCCCGTGCGGTGGAGCGTGGCGCCCGAGGGGAGGGGGTCGCCATCCAGGAGGACGGGCAGCGGGGCGTGCACGCGTACTTCCC
>RFHU01000214.1 GCA_003695705.1 Planctomycetota bacterium | reverse complement strand
GGGCGGGGCCGTGGGGCGGGGAGGGAGTTCTTCACAAGAGCGTAAAGGACGTCGACCTTTGCGAACCTGTCCCTTGGAGGCGGGCCGGCGCTGTGGGTAAATGGGCTCATCGAGGAGATCGACGCAGACGATGACCCACCGGTCCCGAGCAAGTACTGGCCGAGCGCGGAAGGCGCTGCCGTGAAGGCGGCGACCGTCCTTCCGCATCGGAGCGTTGCGGGCCGGAGCCTGGGGCTGCGTCGTCGCCCACGACGGGTGCGGCAGCCCGGGCTTTCGCAGTTCTGCCTCTGAGGCCGCTCGTCCCTCCTTTTCTCCTTTCCGAGCGTTTTCCCTTCCCCTGAGCGGACCCGGAGGTCCGCCAAGGACCTTCGACGATGACCGCCATCATGACCACGACCACGCGCGAGCGCGTTCGCAACATCGGAATCTCCGCCCACATCGACTCGGGCAAGACCACCCTCACCGAGCGGATCCTTTTCTACACCGGACGGATCTACGCCATTCACGACGTGAAGGGCAAGGACGGGGTGGGGGCCACCATGGACTCCATGGACCTCGAGCGCGAGAAGGGGATCACCATCCAGTCCGCGGCGACCTACTGCGACTGGAAGGACCACGCCATCAACATCATCGACACCCCAGGCCACGTCGACTTCACCATCGAGGTGGAACGCGCGCTGCGGGTCCTGGACGGAGCCGTGCTGGTGCTCTGCGCGGTGGGGGGAGTGCAGTCGCAGTCGGTCACCGTCGACCGCCAGATGCGTCGCTACGGGGTTCCCTGCCTTGCCTTCGTCAACAAGTGCGACCGCGCGGGCGCCGATCCCTTGGGGGTCGCCGAGCAGTTGCGGGAGCAACTGGGCCACAACGCGGTGATGATCCAGCACCCCATCGGCCTGGAGGGCGAGCACCGGGGTGTGGTGGACCTCATCACCCGCGAGGCCTACACCTTCGGCGGCGAGAAGGGCGAGGACGTCGAGGTGGGGGAAGTCCCCGCGGAGCTGGTCGAGGTCGTCGAAGCCCAGCGAGCCAAGCTGATCGAGGCGCTCGCCGACATCGACGACTGCCTTGCCATGCGCTACCTCGAAGGAGAGGACATCGAGGCGGAGGCGATCTACCCCGTCCTGCGGGCGGCCACCATCGCCCGCAAGGTCACCCCGGTCTGCCTCGGGTCCGCCTTCAAGAACAAGGGGGTTCAGCCGCTGCTCGATGCCGTGGTGCGCTTCCTGCCGAGTCCGCTCGACCGGAGCTACGCGGCGCTCGATGTGGCCAACGACGAGGCCGAAGTGGCGCTGAGCGGAGACCCCGCAGATCCCCTGGTCATGCTCGCTTTCAAGCTCGAGGACGGGCAATACGGGCAGCTCACCTACTGCCGCATCTACCAGGGGACCTTGCGCAAGGGCGACTTCATCCACAACACCGCCACCAAGAAGAAGGTGAAGGTTGGCCGGCTGGTGCAGATGCACGCCGACGAGATGCACGACATCGAGTCCGCCCAGGCGGGCGACATCGTGGCCTTGTTCGGCGTGGACTGTGCGTCGGGCGACACCTTCACCGACGGCCGCAGCGTCCTCACGATGACCTCCATGCACGTCCCCGAGCCGGTCGTCACGCTCGCGGTCGCCCCTACCAAGAAGCAGTACCAGGCGAACTTCTCCAAGGCCCTCAACCGGTTCAGCAAGGAAGACCCGACCTTCCGCGTTCGCCACGACCCCGAATCGGGGGAGACGATCATCGGAGGCATGGGCGAGTTGCATCTCGAGGTCTACATCGAGCGCATGCGACGCGAGTATCGGGTCGCCGTCCAGGTGGGGGCTCCGCAGGTCGCCTACCGCGAAACCATTACACGCCGAGCCGAGTTCGACTACACGCACAAGAAGCAGACCGGCGGTGCGGGCCAGTACGGCCGGGTCGCTGGGTACATCGAGCCCTTGGAACTCGACGGCGACGGCGAGCGCCACTACGAGTTCGTCGACGAGATCAAGGGCGGCGTCATCCCGACGGAGTTCCTTCCTTCCTGCGACAAGGGGTTCCGCGCGGCGCTCGCGGAGGGGCAGCTCATCGGCTTCCCCGTCGTGGGGGTCCGGGTCGTGCTGAACGACGGAAAGTCCCACGCCGTGGACTCGTCGGACCGGGCCTTCCAGACCGCATCGCGCTTTGCCTTCCGCCAGGCGTATCCGAAGGCGAAGCCCGTCATCCTCGAACCGGTGATGAAGGTCGAGGTCGAGGGGCCGGAGTCCTTCTCGGGGGCCATGCTCAGCAGCCTGAACAAGCGGCGGGGGATGATCCTCGGGAACACGAACACAGGCTCGGAAGTTCGCGTCCAGGCCCTGGTGCCGCTCGCGGAGATGTTCGGCTACTCCAACGACCTGCGCTCCGCCACCCAGGGCAAGGCCACCTTCTCGATGGAATTCTCCAGCTACGCTCCCGTGCCGGCCGCCGTGCAGGAAGAACTGGTCCGCCGGGCGCAGCAGGAGGCCAAGAAAGCCAAGGGCGCCTGACGCGAGAGGGCGCAGGTCCGGCGCTGGCCGCGGGCGAGCGCTCCGCCGCGCCTTCCCCGATGCTCCGCTGCGCCGACGCCCCGAAGGCTTCGACCCCCTCGGGGCGTTGCCCTGTGGGCGGCCAGCGATTCGGCCTACGCCGCTCGGGCGGTCCGCCCCCGGAGAAGGTCGGGTAGAGTCGCTGCCGCGCGGCGCGGAGCGCGCGCAGGAGGCGGTCGGTGGGCGGAAGATTCGGTGTGGGGGTGGGGCTGGCCTTGCTCGCGGCGACGGCGTCCGCGGGCGCGCAGGAGGCGAAGACGAGCCGCATTCGGGTCGACGCCCGCGGCACGAGCGTCGTGGTCCACTGCACCACCGAGGTCCAGGGGATGCAGGGCAAGAAGGTGTCCTTCTTGTGCGAGGTCCTGCGCCCGGGGAAGTCCAGTCCGGACGCGCGGGTCGAGGTGAGCGCGACCCCCAAGTACGAGTCCACCGTGTGGAAGAACGACGCCTACCGGCTGGACAAGGTCGCGCTTGCGCGGGCCCTCGGGGAGGGTCGGCATCGCCTCGTGGTGCGGGTGCGGATCGTCGATCCCCAGACGAAAGGGCTCCTGGGGGAGGACCGGGCGACGTTCTGGTTCGTCGTCACGAAGGACGTCTTGGCGGGTCGGCTCGCCGAGTTGACCGTTGCTTCGGTGGCGACGAAGGCGAAAGGAGAGGACGGGGCGCTCAAGGTCGTCGTCCGCTGCTCGGCCAAGGTGTGGGGGCTTCGGGGGAAGCCGGTCCGCTTCCGCGCCCGCCTGCGGAAGGGCGGCAACCCCTTGCCGGGGTTGGAGGCGATCGTCGAGGACACTCCGCGTTACGAGAAGACCGAGTGGAAGGAGCTGAGCTTGGTCTTCGACCGCGCGGCCATCGCGCGCGCCTTGGGCGCAGGAAAGCACGTCCTGGCAGCGACCGTTGACGTGGGTCCGCCATCCGGAAGGCGCCTTTGCTTCGCCTCGCGAGGCTTCCGCATCGAGGTTTCGACCGAAGAGGCCGAGCGGGCGCGGCGCGTGCCTCGGCCGGTTCCGGCCCCGACGGCAGGGTCTCCGGCGGCCCCGGATCCGACGGCAGGGAGCCCGGGGAGGCCGACGGCGGCGACCCCAGCGGCCCCGACGGCGGGTCCCCGGGAGGCTGCCCGTGCGTCCGGCCGGTCGCGGACGCCGGATCCCCGTGCGGGGCGCAGGGCGGGGCCGGCGTCGACGGTCTTCGACCTACGCCGGCGGCGGGCATTGAAGGTCGGAGCCCTGCTCGCGCGCCTCCAGCCCCATCCGGGCGGGGAGGAAGGGGTGTTCTTCGACCGCGCCCTCGTCGGCCGCTACGCCTGCGCCGCTCCCTTCTTCGACGAGGCGGTGTTGCTCGACCGATCGGCCGGGCGCCGCGCCAGCCTCGACGGGCTCCTGCGGTCCTTCGAGCTGACGCTGTCGGCGGACGGGACGGGGTCTTGGACGGAGAGAGCCTACGGCGTTGCCTGGGACGGAGAGGACGGGGCGGTGTCCTTCCCGGCGCGGGGGGTGCGTCGTTTCGGCATCCGCGCCTGGGGGGTCGAGGTCCACGGGACCGAGCAGGGGACGCTCGCCTTCCTGCGCTTGCGGTTCGAGGGCGGCGCCGAGCGCGGCCTTCTGATCCCCTACGAGCAAGGGGCCGGCTTCTGCTACCTGTTCCTGGACGAGGCCGTGCAAGACCTGCATTGGCAGACGCTCCCCTTCGCGGGGCCCCGCGAGGGGGAGGCCGCTCGCCGTCGCGCGTTCCTCGCTCTGCAGGATTTCTTCGCCAGGCTTCGGCCTGCGTTGGCGGAGGCTCCCGCGCGAGGGGGGTTCTCGCCCGCAGAGCGGCGGGCGTGGAGGGAGCGCTTCGCCGCCGCGCTGCGCCAGGTGGGCCTGGAGGGATTGCCCCGAGGGTGACGGTTTCCGCCGGGCTGGGCCCGGGAGCGGCTCCGGGGACCCGCGTCCGGGGGCGGCGGATGGTTCCGCACAGCGAGCAGGTCGCCGTGGAGCCGGGCGACGAGGTGTTGCCGGTCGAACTCGTCCTCCTCCACCGCCGCTGCGTGTCCCACGTCCAGGCGCTGCGCCGCGGCGCGGGAGCGCGAGCGCGGGCGCGCGGAGGCTTCAACGCGGCGGGCGCTCGGCGCGGCGGTGGACGGTCAGCTCGCGGGCGAGGCGCTGCAGGCGGGCGCGGTCCTGGGCAAGCCCTTTGCGGTTGGCTCGGAGGTCCGGGAACTCCCGCAGTCGCGCGTCGATGCGCTCGAGGGCGGAGAGGGCGCGGCGCACGTATTTCTGCGCTGCCTTGGTTCGGCGCCGCCAGGCGCGGCCTCCGTCCGCGAAGCGGCCGCTGCGGTCGAGCGGGTAGCGGTGGTTGCCGGGGGCCTGAGAGACCACCTTGGCGACCACGGCCCGATAGGCGGCGAGGTCCTCGTCGAGTTTCGCCTGCAGGCGGGCGATGCGCTGGCGCGCCGCCGCGAGGGGATCGGCGAGGCGGGCGCGCTCGGTGGGAGCGAAGCGGAGCTTGGTGAGGAAGTCGTCCGTGTCCTCGGCGGTGCCGCGCGAGAGCCGGACTCGGCGGGCCTCGCGGCTCGTAAGGGTCAGTACTTGCCCCGGCCGACAGAGGATGCGGTGGGGAGGAGGGTCTTCCTGGCCGAGGACCGCGGTGGCGGGGACGAAGCGGGGAGAAGCCTTGCCGAGGAGTTCGGCGACGCCGTGGGCGTCGCTGACCATGGCGCCCGCCAGGGCGCCGGGATGTCCGCTTGCCTCTGCGTTGGCGCGGAATTCGGCCTGCCAGGCCGAGTCGAACTTGGCGCCGACGGCGCGAGGGATTCCGGAGCGGTCGGGGCGGTACGCGACGGCGGCGCCAATGGCCTGTCCGGGGGCCATGTAGATCCGTTCGCAGGCCAGAGCAACGTAGGCGGCGGCGCTGTAGGCCCCGTGGTGCGGGCCGTAGACGAAGGCGGCAGAGCGGACGCCCGCGGCGCGGAGTTCGCGAATGCGCCGCACGAAGTGCCGCCCCACGTCGAGGAGGCCGCCGGGCGAGCTGAGCTCGAACACGATCAGTTTTGGCTTGCGCGAGAGGGCGTTGGCGAGGGCGTCGTCGAAGGTACGCGCAGCGAGGCGGGTGTCGAAGGCCCCGTGGAGCGGCACCACCACGACGGCGGCGGCCGCTTGGGTTGGCGGGGGGTCTTTCGGGGCGGACCGACCGTCGTCGCCCTCCACGATGCGAACCACGTCGTCGAGGTCGAAGGTCGAAGACGCGCCCTCTCGTTCCACGGTCACCCGTCCGCGGGCGCGGTCGACGTGGGCCTTCCCCCGCACGACGTTCCCGTTCTTGAGGAATACCTCGTCGGCGTGCGCGAGGCGGGCGCCCCAGGCGAGCGAGGCGAGGAGGAGCACGAGGAGGCGCGTGGAGCGAGGCATGAGCGCACCGTCGGTGTACTCTCTGGGCGCGTGGGGAGTCAAGTGGAGCGGAGACCGCCCGGCAGCGGACGGCGGGGTCGCGGAGCGGGTCGCCGCGCTGTCCCGCGAGGAGGCGTCTCGTAGAGTTTCGGGGTGCCCGGTCAGCTGAGGATGTTCGGCTTGGGGGAGGAGGCCGCGGGGCCCGTAGGTCCCGCGGCGCCGTGGCCCGATGCCTTGCTGCGTCTGGGGGAGGACCTGCCCCGAACCGTTCGCCTGGGGACGTCCTCCTGGTCCTTCCCGGGCTGGGAGGGGCTGGTCTACGACCGGCGCGCGAGCGCGTCGGTGCTCGCCCGGCACGGGCTCGGGGCCTACGCGGCCCACCCCCTGTTTCGCGCCGTCGGCGTGGACCGGAGTTACTACGCTCCGCCGGCGGTCGAAGTGTTCGCGGACTACGCGGCGGCGGTCCCGGACGACTTTCGCTTCCTGGTCAAGGCCCACGGGGAGGTCACTTCTCCCTCGTCGCGCGGTCGTGCGGGGTCGAACCCTCGCTTCCTCGACGCGGACTACGCGGCGGAGGAGGTCGTGGGGCCGGCGCGGGCCGGGCTGGGGGAGAAGCTCGCTGCGATCCTCTTCCAGTTTCCCTCCCACACGGGCGCAGCCTGCGGGGGCGCAAGGCCCTTCCGACGCCGCCTCGAGGGATTCCTCGAACGGTTGCCCGCCGGTGGGCCCTACGCCTTCGAGGTCCGGGCGGCGAACCTCCTCGGCCCGCCGCTGGCGGCCGTCGTCGAAGGGGTGGGCGGAATTCCGTGCCTCAGCGTCCACCCGAGCCTCCCCGGCCTCGGCGAGCAACGCGCGGCCTGGGGCGACGCCTTCGCCCGCGCCCCCCTCGTCCTCGCCCGCTGGATGCTGGGTCCGGGCCTCGAATACCGGGCGGCGGTCGAACGGTATCGACCCTTCGACGCGCTCATCGACGTCGACCCGCACGCCCGGGCGGGGCTCGCCGAGTTGCTTCTTGCGGAGGGCGCGCGACCGGCCCTGGTGCTCGTGAACAACAAAGCCGAAGGCAGCGCGCCGCGCTCGGTGGAGGCGCTGGCCGAGGCGCTCTGCAGGCGAAAGGGCACAGGGTAAGGGACGAGCGCCTTCGCGCTCGGTTCCCGGACCGAGCGACGGCGCTCGCGGGCGACCGAGTCTGGCCCTGCGAGGCCGCACCCAGGAGACGGCCTCGACGGAGGCCGCCGCGCCGCGGAGGGGGGTGCGACCCCGAGGACCGGCTCGCACCGGCGCCGAAGGGTCCGCGCGGTGGGGAGGACGACCTTCCCCGTCCCCAACGACGAGGGCTGTGGGGTGCCCCCGCGGGGGGCCCGACGGAACACCCGGGGGCGCAGCGGGGTGAGTCCGCAGCCCGGAGGCGTTCCGACGGCGCAGCCGGGCGACCGGCGGGGACGACCGGTGCGTCCCCGGGTGAAGACGGGTTGGGACGCACCGAGACGAAGGAAGCAGCGCCGGAGGGAACGAGTTGCGCTTCCAGCGTCGAGTTTCGGCGCTCGGAGGGGAGTCGACCTTCGGGAGCGAGGGCTCCGGGGGGTGTGCATCTCCGGCAAGCTGCTTGCGCTCGGAGGGGGGAACGAAGGGAGGCAAGGTGTTCGTTCTCTATCCGTTGTTGTTTGCAGCGGCGTCGCTGCTCGTGCATCGAATGGCGGCCGGCCCTCGGGCGACGGCGCGCGGCGCGCAGAAGGCGGTGGTCGTTGGCGCCCTGGGCGGGCTGGGGCTGGGCACCGCGGCGGTGCTTCTGGGCTGGGGGGCGCGGGCGGCCTTCGTAAGCCTGGCGCCGGGACCCCTGGCCGTGCGGGTCGCGTCCGTGCTGCCGATTGCGGAGTACGCCGCGGTCGTTGAAGGGGAGCGCGACGAATCCGCGGCTTCTCCTGAGGTCCTCGAGCCGCCAACGGCGTCCCGCACAGGCCGAAGCAACGAGGGGCTTCGGAGCGGGAAGCGCGTGCGGATTGGCTCGCGACGGCGAACAGGCGCGGGGGGATCGCTGCGGCGGCCCTGCCGGACGGCGAGTCCCTGGCCCCCCCATCGCTCCGAGGGGCGGGTTCTGAGGCGGGGCGATCGCGGCCCGGCGGTTGCCATCTTCAAGCGCCAACTCTTCCGCAGCGGCTACCTGACGAAGCTTGCTCCCCTCGGGCGCTTCGACGCGGACACGGAGGCCGCCCTGCGCGCCTTCGAGAGAGACACCTTCGGACGTTCCGATGGAGTGGCCACGGCCGAGGACCTTGCGGCGCTGCGTTGGCGACTGGGCCTTCCGAGGAGGGTGGTCGAGGAAGAGCTGCAGCGAGAGGGTCGTCTTGGACTGCGGGATCGCCTCTCCTACGCGAGGCGCTGGGCACGATGACCGCGGGGGGCGCCGCCGGGGCTATGGCTCCCCGCCGCGGAGACCCTTGCGGAGTTCGGTGGCGTCGAAGGCCTGGGTCTGGGTGCTCGTCCACTTGTCGTCCTTCTCGTAGTCGAACACCTTGTCGAGGGTGGTTCCGCTGTCCTCGGAGAAGTCGAAGACGTACTCCACGGGCGGCGCCGCGGCGGGCTCCGCCGGTGGTTCCGGGGTTGCGGAGGCGTGCGCAGGGGGCGGTGGGCTCGGCGCGGGCGGTGCGGCTTGCGCGGGAGGCGGCGGGGGTCCTGTGCGAGCTCCCGGCTGGGGTGCCGCGGACGTGCGGAATTCGAGCTCGGTGTCGCCGATCCGAACGACGTCTCCGCTGTTCAGTTCCACGTCGGTCGCGCGAGGAACGCGCTGGCCGTTGAGCCAGGTCCCGTTGCTGGAGAGGTCCATGAGGATCCAGCGCCCGCGGTCCCAGAGGATCAGCATGTGGTTTCGCGAGCACTTGAGGTCGGGGAGGAAGACGTTGACCGAGCTCATGCGCCCGAAGGAGGTCTCCGCCTGCAGCGGGTAGACGACCAAACCAGCCCGTTCGCCGTTGAGGATCTTCACCCCCGCCGGCAGCGAGGGCACGCTCGGTAGTTGTTGACTCACCCGACACCCACCCCTTCGCCACCAGCCTAATCCTGCCGACGGACGTCGGCCAGGGGGAGCTGGCCGCGGAGAAGCGTGCGGATGGAGGCAACGGCCTTTCCCGTACCCGGCGGGGGGGGCGCCTCGGGGGGGCGGTGCGCCACGGCGGCGCGCAGCGCGGCGCCCCACGCTCCGGCTTCGAGGGAGGCGCGCGGGAGGGCGGCGGAGGGAAGCCAGCGGCGAACGAGTTCCACCAGGCTCGCGTGCTCGCGGAAGCCGCCGCCGGGTTCGACGTAGACCAAGGGGGTGGGACCGTTCAGGCACTCGCTGATGGTCCCGTAGCCCGGCTTGGCGAGGACGGCGTCGGCGCCGTAGACCAGGTCCTGGTGGGGCAGGTCGTGGTCGTGGGGCAGGACCGTCAGGTTGGGGGCGGTCGCGCGGGGGCGGGCGAAGCTGAGCACTCGCCACCCCGGGTTGCTGCGGGCCGCCGCGGACAGGTCGAGGGCGTCGCCGTAGCCGCCGAAGGAAACGAGCAGATGCGGCCGCTCCGAGTCTCCGCTGAGGGCGCGGAGGCGCCGCCGGGCCTCCGCGCGGGAGCAGGTGGGTGCGCGGCGGAGGGCGAGCGGCGCACTTCCGACGGGGAACACGTCGAGCCCTCCGCCGCCGGGGAGCCGGATCGCTCCGGAGGCACTTCGTTCGGCTTCTCGGAAGCGGGACACGGCGCGGGAGTACACGGGATCTTGGCCCACGTAGTGCTCGTAGGCCCAGCTCCAGGTGAAGTTCGCCATCGCGATGGCGGGCAGTCCCGCTCGGGCGGCCACGGCGAAGGCCACCGGGGGGACGTCGGCGAAGACCGCCCGAGCGCCAAGGCGGCGGGCGTCCGCCGCACCTCGGGCAGCGACCTCCTCCCAGCGCTCGAGGTGTTCGGCCAGCCTGCGGGCGGTGGCCGGCACGTCCACGTCCAGGGGACCGCGCTGCACGACCCCGGGGCCGGTGTCGACCTCCCGGACGCTGGCTGCCCAGGGGGCCTTCCTCGCCAGGAGGAGCGCGCGGCCCGAGGTGCGGACGTGAACCGGGTGCTCGGTGGACAGCGCGGAGAGGACGGCCTCGCTGCGCGTCCAGTGACCGAATCCGTGTCCGGAGATCCAGGCGACGAGGCTCAGATGACCCGCCGGTAGTCGTCGAGGTCGAGGCTCCACACGGGGACCCCGCAGAAACGGTCGCCTTCGGGGCAGTAGGGCGTATGGCCGGCGCGATGGCGCGACCAGCAGGGAGGGCCGAGCAGCGCGCCGACCTCGGGCTCGATCTCTCGCACCTGCCGGACTTCCTCGCAGGAGGCGCGCCAGATCTCCTCCTGCGCCAGGTAGCAGAGTCGCAGGGACCACTTGTGGTGGAAGTTGAGCAAGTCGCCCGATTCCTCGAAGCGGACGGCGGTGGCGTTGAGGAGCAGGTAGTGCGCCGCGCTGGGGTCGGCGCCGAGCTCCAGCAGACGGGCGATGTCGGCGAGGGTTTGGCGGGCGACGCGCTCGACGAGCTCGCGGGCGGAGGGGGTGCGCTCGACGATGGGGGGCAGGACCAGGTCGGGGGCGTCGAGGAGGGCCTGTGCGGCGATGATCGGCCGCGAGCCGGGCGTCATGCGATGCCGCTGGTCCTGGCTGTCGGCGGTGTGGCTGAGTTTCTTGGCGAAGGTGTAGTGGGGGTGGTGCAGGGCGCGGGTCAGCTTGAGGTGTGCGCTCAGGTTCAGGGACCCGCCCGAGAAGGGCCCATTGCGGGCTGGGTCGAGGACGCAGCGGATCGCCTCGGCGTCGCTCAGGCGCTGGCGGGAGAGGCCGAGGACGGAGCGGACGGCCTGGGCCAGCGAGGCCTGTCCGTTGACCTTCCAGTCCACGAGACGGCTGCGGAGTCCGCCGAGGCGCTCGTCGAACTCGCGCGCGAAGGCGGCGCGGTCGTGCGCGGCCTCCGCTCCGCTGCAGAGGCGGGTGAACAATTCGAACTCGAGGGTCTTTTCAAGGGGCAGGGGGTCCTCGGCGTGGCGGAAGAAGCCGGGGGAGACCCGCTCGACCAGTTCGACCATGGCCCCCACCACGGCCCGCTGCTCGGCGGGGCAGTCGTAGAACTCGACCAGCCGGCGGTAGCGGTGCAGGGTGAGGCCGGAGACCGTGTGGTAGAGGTGCGCGTGGGTCGCCACGGGGAGCACGTAGCGGGCGGCCTCGTAGACGCGCTTGTCGATGGCCTTCTCCCAGCGTTCGGCGCGCTTGCGCCGCGCGGGGTAGATGGCGAAGTACTCCTCGCGCACGGGTCCCTTGAGCTCCGAGAGCAGGCTGCGGTAGGCCTGCTGCAGCCGCTCGCAGGCACCTTGGAACAAGGTGCGGGCCGCCTCGCTCGGCAGGGGCGGGGTGGTGTAGCGTCCCCGGCGGACCTTGACGTAGCGCTGGCTGACCTGTTCGGAGTTGTAGAAGGGGTGCTGGTGGAGGAAGGACCAGAGGAACTGGCGCGAGACGCGCTTGAGGACGAACTGGAAGGTGGGGTGCTGGATGGTGGTGTGATGGCCTGCCTTGTAGGTCGAGGCCGCGATGCGGTCGCGCAGTGCGCGGGCCTGCTCGTCGCGGGCGACGTCTTCGGGGTAGACGACCTTCGAGCTGTAGCAGGTGCGCGCGGTGGCGACGCTGTTGTCGTAGGGGCGCTCGAACCAGTTCTGCAGTTCGACCACCGGGGCGGGCTCGATGCCGCAGCCGGTGAGCTCGATGGAGAGGCGGCGGGAGGGGGCAGCGAGGGCGTCTTCCATGGGCGCAGTCTACCCGCGAGACCGTCGTGCTCTGAGGGTGTCGCCAGCGGCTGCGGGAGGCCGGCGCGAGGGATGTGCGCAACCGGTGGAGATACGGTGGAGAATTGCGCGGGGTGTTCCGCGAGCGCGGGGCTTGCGCTCCTTGCCTCTGCGGGAGGCGACCGGCGGGCGTGGTAGGCTTCCCCGGGAGGCGAGGGTGGGCACAGCCGAGCGACGGCGGCGGAGGATCCGCCTGGTGGCCTACGTGTTCGTCGGGGCCGCGGGCTGTGCGTGGGCTTGGGCCCAGCGCTCCGACTTCGTCGCCGACGCGCGGGCGGTGATCGCGTCCGTCGACGCGAGCGAGGGCCGGGGCAACGTGTTCCAGCGGGGCAGCGCCTTTCTGGTCATCGCCCACGGTCGCGGCTACGCCCTCACGGTCTGCGTGCGCGGCCATCCGGACGCGCGCGGCGCCGAGTTCCTCACGTTCAAGTGGCGACCCGGCGACGGCTGCGTCGTGGAGGAATTGCTCTCCGCCCGCGGGAACCGGGGCCCGTTGGAGCGCGTCCATCGTGGCGTCGCCGCCGAGGACGTCCTCGAGCGCTACGGGCTCGCGCGGGCGCCCTTCGACGGGCTCTACCGGCTCTGGTACTCTTCCTGAGTCGGCGCAGCGCTTCGCGCTCTTCCGCTGTCGCCGTGGCTGCCGGGGGCGGCGCGCATCGGATAGAGTCTGCGCACCCCAAGGAGGCCCAAGACCATGGCAGCTCCCCTACAGCTTCGCGACATGCGCTTCGTCCTCTACGAGCAACTGAAGGCTCCGGAAGCGGTCGGCCTCGACGAGGACACCATGGACGCCCTCATCGACGCGGGCGCCACCTTCGCCGCGGAGTTCCTCGCGCCCATCAACGCCGAGGGCGACCGCGTCGGCTGCACTCGGCACGAAGACGGCACGGTGACCACGCCGCCCGGCTACCGCCGCGCCCTCGACCGGTGGCGGGAGGATGGCTGGGGTGGAATGCCGCATCCCGAGGAACTCGGCGGCCAAGGGCTTCCGCAGGTGCTCGTCTCGGCGATGGACGAGATGGTGATCGGATCCTGCTGTGCCTTTCACAACTACACCGGCCTCACGCGTGCCTGCGCCAACATGCTCGTGCGGCGAGGGAGTCCGGAGCAGATCGAAACCTGGGCCAAGCCCCTGATTTCCGCCGAGTGGCAGGGGACGATGTGCCTCACGGAGGCGGACGCCGGTTCGGACGTCGGCGCCTCTCGGACCCGGGCCGTTCCCATCGAAGGGGACCGCTACCGCATCGAGGGCGAGAAGGTGTTCATCACCTCGGGCGAGCACGACATGGCCGAGAACATCGTCCACATCGTCCTCGCGCGCGTGGACGGGGACGGGCCCGGCGTCAAGGGCCTCTCCATCTTCATCGTCCCCAAGTTCCGCCTCGATGCCGACGGGAAGCCCACGATTCCCAACGACGTCTTCTGCGCGGGGATCGAGGAGAAGATGGGCATCCACGGCTCGGTCACGACGACGCTCAAGTTCGGCGAGAACGGGGGCTGCGAGGGCTACCTCATCGGCGAGCGCAAGCAGGGCATCCAAATCATGTTCGACATCATGAACGAGGAGCGCATCGTCGTCGGTCAGCAGGGGCAGGCGCTCGCCGCCACGGCCTACGGGCTCGCACTCAAGTACGCCAAGGAGCGCATCCAAGGCTCGTCCATCGAGAAAGGCAAGAGCATCACCCAGGAGAAGGTGCCGATCATCGTGCACCCGGACGTGCGGCGCATGCTGCTTACCGCCAAGGCCCAGGGAGAAGCCTGCCGCGCGCTGCTCTACAAGACGGGTCTGGTGCTCGACCGCGAGCGGCTCGCCGAAGGAGAGGAGCGAGCCCGCCACGCCGCGCTGGCCGCCTTTCTGACCCCGATCTGCAAGGCCTACGGGAGCGAGGTGGGCTTCCAGGCCTGTTCCACGGCCATGCAGGTCTTCGGCGGCTACGGCTACATCACCGAGTACGGGGTAGAACAGCTCGTCCGGGACGCGCGCATTGCCTGCGTCTACGAGGGAACGAACGGGATCCAGGCCATCGACCTCCTCTTCCGCAAGGTCGCGCGCGACCGCGGCGCAGTCCTCCAGGCGGTGCTCGGCGAGATCGGCTCCTTCGTCCAGGAGCGGCGCGGCGCCGCAGGAGGAGCCCTCGACGCGGAGCTCGAGGTCCTCGCGGCCCGGGCGGCGCAGGTGGGGGACGTCGCCCAGACCCTCGGCGGTCGCATTGCCCAGGGCGACCTCGCGGGCGCGGCCCTCGGAGCGACCCCCTTCTTGAAGCTCGTGGGGAACTTGCTCGGCGGCTACCTCCTCTTGGAGCAGGCCTTCATCGCCGAGGACGAACTCGCTGGCCTCGGCGCTCCGGAGGCGTCTGCGGAGCGCCGCGCCTGGGCGGGCGAGGACGAGGAGAAGGCCTTCTACGCGGCGAAGGTGGAGACCGCGCGCTTCTTCGTACACCAGCTCCTGAGCGAGAACGACTGGCTCGCCGCGCAGTGTTCCACCGCCGACCGCTCCGCCCTGGACGCGGCCCTGGAGCCGCTCTCTTAGGGTCCGCCTCAAGGTGGACTGGCCCGGCGTTGGGGCCGCCGCCAAGGGCAGGCCTCCACCGGCGGGGACGAGGTGGATCTTGGTTCCCAAGCCGCCACGCGAACGCTCGAGTGCGGGGTCGTCCGGCTCCTCTACGCCCCCCCCTTTGCGACCGCCGCTCGCGCAGTGAGCCGCACGAATCGACGTGCCGCCCACGCACCAAAGATCCCCGTCCAACTCCCCTGCTTCGTTGCGGTGCGCCAGGAGCCTCCGCTTCACCCGATCAAGGCGCCCATCGCGTCTCCACGGATCGAACCGGCGCCAAACGGTCTTCCCTGGGCCCTGGCGCTCAGGAAAACCTCGCCAGGGTGCGCCCGTCCTGAGGATCCAGAACACTCCGTCCTGGAGCCTTCGCGGGTGCCGCGGCTTCCCCCGTCCTGTTGCAGGCCGCGCAAACAGGTCCCGGATCGGCCGCCACTGCTCGTTCGTCAGCTCAGGACGCCCCATCTCCCTCGGTGCCCTGGAGTCCCAGAGCGCTGCGCGGAGATCTTCGATTCCAAGACGCATGGCGACGAGCAGCCCTGCAAGCCCCCAGGGACGCACCTGTCACCGCACCATCGCGAGGCGGACCCTAGTAGGCTCCGTCGAGGGGTCTCAGGGGGTCTCCCGTAGGGCATGAGCCGTCGGGCCCGGCCGGCGGGTGGGCGAAACCACCCTCTCCACCCCCACCTCAAGACGCTCGGGGCGGCCGAGCGCGCCCGCGGGGCCGCTCAGGCCTCGGACGCGCCCGGGATGCAGCGATCGCAGCCCACCCGTCGGTAGCCGTGGGCGTCGACGTGCTCGCGGGGGGGGGCTTCGGTGCCGCAATGCGGGCAGCGTGTTCCGTGCGCGCTGAGATCGATCCGCAGCCCCAGCTCGCGGAGTTGGCGGTCGTAGACGTAGCCGGGCGCGCCGGCGAGGAGGTCTTGGCAGCGTTGGTTCTTGGGGAAGGCGACCACCTCGCGAATGTTCGGCTCGTCGAGCAGGAGCATCACGGTGCGGTCCACTCCGGGCGCCATGCCGCCGTGGGGCGGTGCGCCGTGCTTGAAGGCCTTGATCATCATTCCGAACTCGGTGTCGACCTGCTCGCGGGTATAGCCCACCTTCTCGAAGGCGCGGTACATGATCTCGGGGCGGTGGTTGCGGATGGCGCCGGAACTGAGTTCCACCCCGTTGCAGCAGATGTCGTACTGCCAGGCGAGGACGTCGAGCGGGTCCTGGGTCTCGAGGGCCTCGAGCCCCCCCTGGGGCATGGAGAAGGGGTTGTGCGAGAAGGCGAGCTGTCCCTCCTCGTCGAGCTCGTAGAAGGGGTAGTCGACGATGAAGCAAAAGGCGAGCACGTCGGGGTCGGGAAGGTCGAGGGCTTGGCAGGCGCGGGAGCGGAGTTCGGAGAGGGCGCGCGAGCTCCCTTCGCTGGTGCCCGCCGCGATCGCCACGACGTCCCCTTCGGCGCAGCCGACGAGCTTCTCGAAGGTCTTGAGGACCTTGGGGTGAAGGGCCTCGCGCAGCGGGCCCTCGGTGGGCCCCTTCTTCTCCCAAGCGGAGACGAGCACGGCGGTCCCGTCCTCGCCCGCGCGGACGGCCTCTTCGCCGAGGATGCTTCGCCAGTCTCGACCTGCGAGGGCGAGCCGGGAGATGCGGAAGGCCTTGACGTAGCCGCCGGCGTCGATGGCCGCGCGGAGGGTGGGCTGCCGGGTCTTCGCAAAGACCTCGCCCACCTCGCGCACGGAAAGCCCGCGGCTGCGTTGACGGGCAACCTCGAGGCGCACCTCCCCGAGCACCTTGGCCGCGGCGGCGCGGGAACCGCATCCGAAGACGACGAGGTCGCCGGAGGCGCATTGGAGGCGTTCTCGGATGCCGGCGCGCTCCTCGGGGGTTGTTTGCTTGGCGATGGAGCCGCCGACCTCGTCGTCTCCGTAGATGAGGTGGGGGAGGCCGCCGTAACCAAGGTCCTTGACGTGCTTTTCGAGGCGGCGCACGGCGCCCTTGCCTTCGCGAGCTCCGCCGGGGATGCGGAGGGCCTTGACGCGCCCCCCGAGGCCAATGGCATCGCTGAAGAGGGCGAAGGAGCTGGACGCGAACAGGTCGCTCACGTCGCATAGCTCGAGGCCGAAGCGGAGTTCGGGCTTGTCGGTGCCGAAGCGATCGATGGCATCCCAGTAGGGGATGCGCGGGAAGGGGAACTGTTGCACGCGCTTGGGGCTCGCGCCGGGGACCTGCACCTTCTCGGGGAGGGCGGCGTACATGCGCTCGATGACCCCGAACACGTCCTCTTGGGTGACGTAGGCCATCTCCATGTCGAGCTGGTAGAACTCGCCCGGAGCGCGGTCCGCGCGAGCGTCCTCGTCGCGGAAGCAGGGCGCGATCTGGAAATACTTGTCGAATCCGGACGCCATCAGCATCTGCTTCCACTGCTGGGGCGCTTGGGGGAGGGCATAGAACTGACCCGGGTGGAGGCGGCTGGGTACGAGGTAGTCGCGCGCGCCTTCGGGCGAGCTGTTGGTGAGGATCGGGGTCTGGAACTCCACGAAGCCTTCGGCGTGCATGTGGTCGCGCATGTGCCGGACGACCTGGTCGCGGAGGACGATGTTGCGGTGCAGGCGCTCGCGGCGCAGGTCGAGGAAGCGCCAGCGGAGGCGACCTTCCTCGTCGGCCCGGTCGCTCTCTCCCTTGGGGATTTGGACCTGAATGGGGAGGGTTTCGCAGGGGGATTCCACCTCGAGGCGCTCCACGCGGAGTTCGACTTCGCCCGTCTCCAGCTTGGGGTTGGGCTTCTCCCGGGCGACGACGTTCCCCACGACGCGAAGGACGCTTTCGGGACGGACCTCGCGCGCGCGCGCAATGAGCTCCGGCTGGGAGTCGTCGAAGGTGAGCTGGGTGACCCCGTAGTGGTCGCGGAGGTCGATGAACACGTTGTGCTTCTGGTCGCGTACGCGGTAGGCCCAGCCGCTTAGCTTGACGCGTTGGCCGATGTGCTCGGGGCGGAGCTCCCCGCAGGTATGGGACCGATGCGGATGCGACGGCTCGCTCATGAACGGGACCTCCTGGGAGCGAGCCCTTATACCCTGGGCGCGGTGCCTCCCAAAGGCGGGGGGCCGGCCGAAGCCGTCTGCGGGTGACTCAGTAGCCCAGCGCGTCCAGGTAGCGGGAGATGGCGGCGAGAGGCCCGCCCGAGCCGCGCAAGGTCGCGGTCTGCGCCCCTTCTTCCTCGAGGTTCGCGAGGTTGCGCCGATGGCGGGCGAGGAGCGCGGCGGGGGGGAGACCGGGGCAGCGATCGAGTCGTGCCTGCGCGGGACGGGGAGGAGCGGGGTCGGGGCGCGCGTTCGTGGTCCAGCTCGAACCGTCGGCGAAGAAGGTGGTGAACTCGGCGTAGATGGGGCGATCGGCGGGCGCGACGACGAGGCCGAGCACGCGGGCGTCCGGGGAGAGTCCGGCTCGAATTTGGGCCTCGAAGCGCGGCAGGCGGTAGGTGCCCGGGCAGCGGAAGCCGAGGGCGTCGAGCTGCCGGCCGAGCTCGGCAAGGCCCGGCGGGATTCGGTCGATCCGCTCGAAGCAACGCCGCCCGACGCGGCGAAAGCGGCGCGTGCGTCGAAGGCTTCCGTCGAGGGCGCGCGCCGCGGCGAGGAGCTCGTCGCCGTGGGGGTTCACGACCCAAGTGCCCGAGAAGGTCTTGACGCTGCGTTCATCGGCGAAGAAGGCGTCAGTCGACGCGCGTCGGCTGGGGGACGCTGCGTTCGACTGCTCGAGGGTCCTTGCCCGTCGAGGCGGCCTCCTTTGCGGGGGCCGCGTCGGCCGGGGGCGGCTCGCTCGCGGGGGGAGACGGGTTGCTCCCGGCCGCTTCGTCGCCGGATCGGCCGGCGGCGTTCTGGGCCTGTCCGGCGGCGTTCTGGGCCTGTCCGGCGGCGTTCTGGGCCTGTC
>RFHU01000213.1 GCA_003695705.1 Planctomycetota bacterium | reverse complement strand
CCCCACCCTTCCGACCGCCGCTCCGCCGCACCGCCCCACTCCCTCGGCCCGTCGCCACGAGGGCACACCGTCCGCAGCCGGGCACGTCCTGCCGCAGGACCCCTTCGCCATTTCGGGTCGCGGCAGCCCGGCCTTCGTCCGCTGGCGCTCCGCCCTGCTTGCGCGCATCAGCACGTCGATGTGCGCCTCCCCAAGGGTAAGCGTCTGCGACGCCCGCGGCTTCGACACCTGCTACGGCCTCACCCACGAAGGCGACGCGCAACATCGCCTCTACGTCCTCGTCGTCCCGCGCCTCGACGCCGCAGGAGCGCGCGCGGTCACCGCCGAAGCGCGGCGCGTGTTCGACCTCGAGAAGGGCATCTGGGAGAAGGAAGTGACCTTCTGGCTCATTGCCCGCGAGGTCGCGGACCAGAACCAGGTGCTCTGGACCCTCAAGAACTTCGGTATGGGCTGGTGGCGTCGCCGACGGATCATCCTCCACGACCTTGCGGCGAAGCGGGTCTTCGCAAGCGAGCTGGGCTGCGACCCCCGCGGCAACCACCTCAAGCGCGCCTTCCTGGTAGCGAGCCACGAGGCGCTGAGCGCCGTGCGCTACCTCCCCGACCGTCCGGCCTCCCCCGTCGCCCATCGCCACCGCCGCTGCGGCGTCGCCCGCGGCCCGGTCTGGGGAGCGGCCCTGGCGCTGCTCATCACCCTCACCTTCGTCGGCATGCTGACGGCCCTCCAAGCCGCCCACTCGGTGGGGCAGCGCATTCCCTGTCCGGGGCGCTCCCTCCGCAGCCTCCCCGTGCACCGACAAGCCCTCCCTCCGCGCGTCCCCGACCGATTCACCCCCGGAGAGCGGGAGGGCCAGCGCGTCTTCTGAGCCGAAACGCCGGCGGCGCCGCGAAGGGACCCCCAGCCCGGTCCTCCCCCTCCCTCGCCTGGCCGTGAGTTCCCCAGACTGGCAATCCTTGCCCAACGCGGTATGGATGGAGCCTCCCGAGAGGAGCCGCAGCCCATGGCCGATTTCCTTCCGCCCGTCCCCTCCAACCCTCCCTTCCCCGCCGCCGAGCGACGGACCGCAGCGGGCGCGCCCGCGCAGGCCGAGGCCGCACCGGACGGGACGGGCGCGGCCCGAAACGGCAAGGACCAGCCCAAGAAGGGCAAGGGCAAGGACGAGCCCAAGAAGGGCAAGGACAAGAAGGGCAAGCGCAGGGACAAGCCCAAGAAGGGCAAGGGCAAGGACAAGAAGGGCAAGGGCAAGAAGGGCAGGAAGGGAGGGACCAAGGCGGAGCGCTCCGACAAGTACGCGCTCTACCAGCGCTCCGTGCAGGCCCCCGACGCCGACATCGAATTCTTCGACCAGGTCTTCGAACGACTGCACGGCCGCAAGCCGACGACCCTTCGCGAAGACTTCTGCGGCTGCGCACTGACCTGCTGCGAGTGGGTGCGGACCCGCCCCGAGAACCGCGCCTGGGGGGTGGACCTGGACCCCGAGCCCCTTGCTTGGGGCCGCGAACACAACCTGAGCCGGCTGGACGAGGAGCAGCGCGCGCGGGTGACCCTGATCCGCGGCGACGTGCGCGAAGCCCGCCGCGACCCCAAGGTCGAGGTGGTGGCCGCCCAGAACTTCTCCTTCTGCATTTTCAAGCGCCGCGAGGACCTCAAGGGCTACTTTGCGGCGGCACGCGAAGGACTGGTGGACGGCGGCATCTTCGTCTTGGACATCTTCGGAGGCCCCGAGTCCATTGCTCCGGCCGAAGACGAAACCGAACACAAAGGCTTCAGCTACATCTGGGACCAGAAGTCCTACGACGCGATCAACAACGAAATCCAGTGCGCCATCCACTTCTCCTTCAAGGACGGCAGCCGCCTGGAAGACGCCTTCACCTACGACTGGCGGCTGTGGACCATCCGCGAACTCAAGGAACTCCTCGAGGAGGTCGGCTTCCGCCGCGCCGACGCCTACTGGGAAGGCTGCGACGAGGATGGCGAAGGAAACGGGGAGTTCACCCTCCAAGACCACGCGGACCAGGAGGACGCCTGGATCGCCTACGTGGTCGGCGTGAAGTGAGCGAGGAGCGGGCTTCCTCCTGACGACTCGCCTGCAGGAGTTCCTCCCCGCCTTCCTCACTGACGGCGCCTTCTACCTGATCGTCTTCACCCTCTCCTACGCGCTCGAAGCCGACGGGGCGAGCGGTCGCGACGTCGCCCTCGTGTTCGGCATCTACACCTGCGCCTACGCCGTGGTGGCGCCCCTCCTCGGGCGCGCCTCGGACGCGCGCGGCCGCAGGACGAGCGTCCGCCTGGGCGCCGGCGCCTTCGCCCTCCTGGCCTGCGCGCTCGCCGCCGTGATCCGCCTCGAACCCACGGGGATCGCAGGCGCTCCGCGCGTGGTCCTCCACCCGGCGGCTCCCGGCGGCTTGCGCGCGTGGACCTACTCCGCGGTGGCGGGCTTCGCCCTGGCCAACGCCGCCTTCTGGCCTGCGCTCCAGGCACGCCTGGGCGACCGCGCGCCGAGCGCCGCGGCCCTCGCACGCTCCGTGCGCCGCTTCAACATCGGCTGGACCGCCGGAAAGGCCTGCGGCTTCCTCGTGGCCGGTCTGCTCTTCGCCTACGCCCCCTCAGCCTGCCTGCCGCTGGCCGCCGGCTGCGCCGGCCTGGTCCTGCTCTGCGCGCTGGCCGACCGCGCCGGCGCCCAGGCCGCCTCCGCAGGAAGTCCACCCCCCGAGCACCGTGCAAGCGAACGGCCGCCGCGCGCGACGCGACGCGCCTACCTCCTCGCCGCGCTCCTCGCCAACCTCGTCCTCTGGGGCAGCCTGGCCACCCTCAAGGGCCTGGCCCCCAAGCTGGGCGCCCATCTCGGCCTCGGACCTCGGGCCACGGGCTGCTTGCTCTTCGCCGCCCTCGTCGCCCAGGGACTCGCCTTTGCGGGCCTCGGTTCGGCGCGCCGTTGGGCGTACCGCCCGGGCCTCCTGCGCCTCGCGGCGCCGTCCGCCGCGCTCGGACTCGGCTTCTGGCTGCTCGCGGGGCAACTGGGGGGAGGGAGCGCGCTCGTCTTCGCGAGCGCCCTCCTGGGCGCGGCGCTGATAGGCTCCGCCCAAGCCGTCACCTACGCGGCCTCGGTGTTCTACAGCCTCGACTACGACGAGCACCGCGGGCTGCGAACCGGCATCCACGAGGCCGTGCTCGGCCTCGGAGGGGGACTCGAAGTCCTCGGCGGCGCCCTGGCGGACGCGACGGCCTGGGACGGCGCGCCCCTCTTGTTCATGAGCTCCGGAGCCGCCCTGGGCGCCCTCGGCGTGGCCTGGCTCCTGCGCCCTCGCGCAGGCGGGGTCTCCGCGAACTCCGAGGGTCTGGGGGCGCTTTGCGCGGGGGAAGAGGGCTGACTACACTCCCAGCGTGGTGCTCGAACGCGCCGACGTGATCCTGGGCAAGTTGGCGATCGGGCGGAGCTACGTCTCCCGCCCGGACGCCCTGCGCATCGCCCAAGAGATGGAGCGCTCGCGAAGCGCGGGACGAGCCGAGTCCTTCGCGCAAGCAGCCGTCCGCCTCGGATTCCTCGAGCCGTCCCGCGCCGACGAACTGCTCGCCATCCTCCAGCGCGGCGAACTCATCTGTCGGGGGCGCTGCGGGCAACGCTACCGGCTCGCCGCGCTCGGCCCCGACGAAACGGTGACTTGCGGTGCCTGCGGCGGACCGCTCTTCGTCGCTCGGGGCAGCGAACAGGAAGGACAGCCCGACGCGGGGAGCGGCGGGCAGACCTTCCTGAACCTCGACACTCCGGACCTCGGCGCACCCGTCGCCGCGGAGGGAACCCAGCAGACCCCGGGCTCCCCCTTGGGCCCGGCTCCCGCGACCCCCGCGAGCGAAGAACCCGAAGAGGAGTCCCTCGGCAAGACCTTCCTCGACCTCGAGCTCGAGTTGCCGCACGACCCCGGGGGACCGGGGGTGCTGCCCCCGCCGGCGGAGCCCCGGGTCCCCGCCGCCGGCGGGGACGCCGAGGGGACCCTCGAAATGGACTTCCCCGGCGAGACCACCACCCAGGTCGCGGGCGCCGCTCCCTTCGAGCCCTTCGCCATTCGCGGGCGCCAAGGGCCCATCACCCTCTTGGCCCCCATGGGCAAAGGCGGCATGGGAACGGTCTACCGCGCCCAGCGCGACGACGGAACACCCCTGGCAGTCAAGGTCCTCGAAGCCCGCCTGGGCCTGGCGGGGGAAGCCGCCAAGCGCTTCCGCCGGGAGGTGCGCATCGCCCGAGGGCTCGAGCACCCGGGCATCGTCCGTGTCCACGAGGCAGGCACCGTCGTCGAAGGGCCCTTGGCTGGCTCCTGCTACTACGCCATGGACTTCGTCGCCGGTCGCGACCTCGCCCGCTGGCGGGAAGAGTGTTCCCGGAGCCCCGCCGAGTGCGTGCGCTTGATCGCGGCGGTGTGCGAGGCCATGGACTACGCGCACGGACGCGGAGTCGTTCACCGCGACCTCAAGCCGGGCAACGTGCTCGTGGAGACCCAAGGCGACCGGCCCCGTGTGGTCGACTTCGGGATCGCCAAGACGAAGCGCGACTTGTCGAGCCTGACGCGCACCGGCGACATCTTGGGCACTCCCAACTACATGCCCCCCGAGCAGGCCCTCGGGAAGCGAGCCCGCATCGGCCCTCCCACCGACGTCTACGCCCTCGGTGCGCTCCTCTACTTCCTCCTCACCGGAAGACCTCCCTTTCGGGCCCCCTCGGCCTTCGCGACCATCGAAAAGGTCGTGCGGGAGCCGCCGCCTCGCCCCTCGGAATTCGCCGGCAACATTCCCCCGGCCCTCGAGGCCGTCGTCCTGCACGCCCTCGCCAAGGATCCGCGCCAACGGTTCCCCACCTGCGGAGACTTCGCCAACGCCCTCCGGGCGGCCGTGGCGGCCTAGGGTCCGCCTCGCGACGGTGCGGTGCTGGGTGCGTCCGTAGGGGCGTGCAGGGCTGCTCGTCGCCATGCGTCTTGGAATCGACGGGCGCACCCTGGCGAGGTTTGCCCGAGCGCCAGGGCCCAGGGAAGACCGTTTGGTGCCGGTTCGATCCGTGGAGGCGCGAGGGGCGCCTTGATCGGGTGAAGCAGAGGCTCCTGGCGCACCTCAACGAAGCAGGGGAGTTGGACTGGGATCTTTGGTGGGTGGACGGCACGTCGATTCGTGCGGCTCGCTGCGCGAACGGCGGTCGGAAAGGGGGGGGGGCGTAGAGGAGCCGGACGACCACGCACTCGGGCGTTCGCGTGGCGGCTTGGGAACCAAGATCCACCTCGTCCCCGATTCGAAAAGCTCGCGGTGAACGACCTGGCGACGATCGACCTCGCGATCGTTCCGCGCCTGCTTCGAGTTGCCGTGTCGTAGAGGGCATTGCCTTCCCTTCGAGGGCGTCCTCGGTGGTTGAATTCCGCTACGTGCCGATCCGCGGTGCGATGGGCTAGGGTCCACCTCGAGGCGGACCCTAGCCGGCGGCCGGCGTGGCGAAGCGGCGTGCGGCTTCGGCGAAGGAGGCCAGGCGGCGGTCGACGCGCGCGTTCAGGCTGCCCTCGGGGTAGGGCTCGAAGGGGGAGGGGCGGGTGCCCGCGGGGAGGCCGCAGAGGAGTTCGAGGGCCTCGTCGAGGGTGCGTACCGAGACCACGTGAAAGCGTCGCTGCGCGACCGCTCGGACCACGTCGGGACGGAGCATGAGGTCGCGCAGGTTCCCCTCGGGAATGATGACGCCCTGGTGTCCGTTCAGCCCACCCGCCAGGCAAGCGTCGAAGAAGCCCTCGATCTTGGCGTTCACGTCGCCGACGACCTGCACTTCGCCCTTTTGGTTGAGCGAGCCGGTGATCCCCCAGGCTTGGGAGAGCGGCGCGTCCCCCAGGGCGGAGAACACGGCCAGGGTTTCGGCGAGGCTGGCGCTGTCGCCCTCGACCGTCTCGTAGGACTGCTCGAAGCACACCGTCGCGGTCAGGCAGAGGGGTTTGTCCTGCGCGAAGCGCTCGCGGAGGATCCCGGCGAGGATGGTCACCCCCTTGTGGTGGGCGTCGCCCGAGAGGCCGACCACCTGCTCCACGTCGACCACCCCTTGGCTCCCGACGCCCACCACGGCGCTCACCCGGGTCGGTCTCGAATAGCTGAGGGGCCCTTCGTCGTAGACCACCAGGGCGTTGGCGACGCCGACGCGCTCCCCTTCGACTTCGAGGAGGACGCTCCGGTCGTCGAGGGCCTGCTGGGCCTCCCGCTCGGAGAGGTCGTGTCGCCTCCGACGCCGGGCGAGGGCATCGTCCACGTCCACCGCGCGGATGGTTCCCTTGCGTGGGCCGGCGGCGGCCAGGCGGTCGGCTTCTTGCAAGACGTCGAGGAGTTCGCTGAAGGCGAGCTGGAGGCGGTCGTTCCGGCAGGCGAGCCGCGCGGAGTGTTCCAGAAGGCGGGCCAGCGCCGAGGCGTCGGGGGAGCGGAGCCCCGAGCGCCGGGCGACCCTCAGCAGGGCCCGCGCGAGGAGGTGGAGGTTGCGCTTGGTTCGGGCCACCGAGCCCTCGAGCTGCACGAGCACCTTGAAGACCTGCGCGAAGTCCGGGTCCTCGGCGAACATTTGCTGGTAGAGTTCTTCGCTGCCGATGGCGATGACCTTGGCCGCCATGCGGATGGGCTCAGGCCGGAGGCTGGTTCCCCGGCTGGCGCCTCCCGAGTGCTGGACCTCGAGCCAGCCGCTGAGCACCGAGCGCTTGAGGGCGTTCCAGGCGGTCGCGTCGTTGAAGAGGGCGGCGGCGTCGACGACCACCACGCCGCCGCCCGCCTGCGGGAGCGAGCCCGCGCGCAGGCGCATGTGGTCGGGAAGCCCGTCGCTGCCGTCCAGGCTGCCGAACATGTTTCGGTAGGAGGGGTTGGCTTCGAAGAGCACCGGCGGCACCTTGCGGTCGAAGGCGTCCACGAACAGGTTGGCGCGGAACAGGGCCAGCTCCTTGGGGAAGCGGCGCTGCTGGGGGGCGCTCTCTTCGTCTTCTTCTTCGCGCTGGCTGAGCTCCAAGAAGAGTTCCACGCGGCGCCCGATGGCTTCGAGGAAGGTGTCCAGCCAGCGGCGCACGGGCTCGGTCGGGTAGGCGTGGGCGATGTCGTCGGTGAAGCCCCTCGCGACCGCGCGCGCCTCCTGGGCCTGCAGGCGTCGCACCGCGAGGGTCCCCTGGCGCACGATCGCGCGGGCCTTGCCCGCGGCGTCCTCGAGGCGAGCGAGGGCTTCGTCGTACCGGCGGAGGGCACGGCGCAGGCGGCGCGTGCCCTTGAGTTCGCCCTCTTCGATGCGGCGGCGCACGGTCTGGACGGGCAGGGGCTTGGGCTCGCCGGGGACTTGGAGGCGCAGGCGAGGCGTGCTGTACCCCTCGGGGATGGGCCCGACGATGTACCCCTCGGCGCGGAGTTCGGCGGCGAGGTCTTCGACCACCGCGGCGGCCTCCTTCTCGGTGCGTGCCTTGAGTCGCTCCACCCGGGCGACGTGGGCGTCGTTGGTCAGCGCGGCGGGAATCGAGCGCCAGAGGGCGGCCACCACGTCGTCGAGGTCGCGCACGAAGCGGCGCCCCTTGCCGCGGGGCAGGGTGAGGAGCCGCGGCCGGTCCGGGCGGCGGAAGTTGGCCACGTAGACGCGGTCGCGCGCGCGCGGGAGGGGGGGGAGGTGTTTGGCGAGGGCCGCTCGGACCAGGGTCTCGCGGCCGCTTCCGGCGGGGCCGGCCACGAAGATGTGGAAGCCGGGAGCTTCGGTGCTCAGGCCGGCGACGAGGGCTTCGATGGCGCGCTCTTGGCCGACGATCTCTTCGAGGGCTACGTGGGGGCGGGCCCCGAGGCGGGCGTGTTCGCGCAGTCGCTCTCGCTCGCGGGGGTCGGGGTGGGCGGCTTCGAGGGCCTTCTGCTCGGCCGAGGCCGCGCGCTCCTCCTGCTG
>RFHU01000212.1 GCA_003695705.1 Planctomycetota bacterium | reverse complement strand
GTGGGGGATTCGGGTTGCAGCCAGCGGGGGGCCTTCTCGCCGCGGAGGCGCGTCCGAACGGCCTCGAGGGTGCGCGTGCGTCCGTCGCCGAGGGCGCCTTCGAGGAGGAAGACCGACGGCGCGGGCTCCTCGGCTCCTTCGACCGCCGAGCCGAGCGGCGGCAGCTGGGCGAGCAAGGCCTCCCGGTCTTGAAAGCGCGTGCGGAGGAGCGTCGAGAGGCCGCGGGCCCGCGACTCCACGGAGAAGCGCTTGCTCGCGCTCCGATTGAGGACCCGGATGGCCGCGTTGGCGCTGGGGGGGCGGTCTCCGGGGTCCTTGCGGAGGAGGGCGTCGAGGAGCTGCTCGACGGCCACGGGGATCGAGCGCTTGACCGTGCGGGGACTGCGGGGAGGTTCGTGGCGGTGCGCGGCGAGCAGCTCGCCTTCGTCTCCGGAAAAGAGCGGCGATCGGGTCGCGCACTCGAAGAACAAGCAGCCGAGGTCGTAGAGGTCGCTGCGTCGGTCGGGGGGCGCGCCTTCGAGCACCTCGGGGGCCCACGAGGTGCGGACGCCGAGGCGACGGGTCTCGGCGACCTCGTAGGCGAGGCCGGCGTCGAGGATGCGGGCCGACTTGCGCGGGCCTTGGCCGGCGACGAACACGTTGGCGGCGCACAGGTGCCCGTGGATGAAGCCTGCGTCGTGGAGGGCCTCCAAGGCGCGGAGGGTGGAGGCGAAGACTTCGAGGATGGTGGACCAGGCGGCGCGAGCGCTGAAGCGGTGGATGTCGACTCCCTCGACGAAATCGCCGAGGAGGTAGAGCGCCTGCGCGGGGGCGTCGGTGTCGGGAAGGTCGAGGACCCCGCACTCGGTGGGGCGGACGACGTGGGGGTGCTCTAGGGCCAAGGCGGCGATGTCGGCCTGAAGGGCGGCGCGTCGCCCCTCCGTCACGGGTCCGGCCTCGTCGGCGCGGCGCAGGATCTTCAGCACGCGGTCGGTGCGCTGGCGGCCCTTGCGAACGAGATGGCTCTCGCCGTGAGCCCCGGCGCCGAGGCTCCGAATCAGGGAAAAGGGGCCGAGCTTGGCTCGGGTCTGCTGCATGGCGGCTCCGAGACGGCCCGAGCAGGGCCGGCGGGGGATCGGCGCGTCGTACCCAGATTTGGGAAATCGAAGGGTACCCGGAGCCCACGACACCATCAACGGGAGGATGCGGGGCTTTGGTTTTTCTCCCCACGAGATGGCGCGTTGACAGACCGAGGGGCGGCGCCCATGATCCCTTGGGAGCGTCGACTGGCAGAACTGGCAGTTCTGTTAGGAGCAGGGATGAGCAACGGACACCAACGACTTCAGGCGATCGGCAAAGCCCTCAAGGCCGAGGAAAGCCGCTTCATCGGCTACGCCGAGATCGAGCGCAAGTCCAAGGCCCTCGGATTCGGCATGTCCGTGCGAACCCTGCGCTTCTACGTGGACGAAGGAATCCTCCCGCCGCCCAAGAAGGTGGGCAAGACGCCGGTCTACGAAGAGGACTGGATCCTCAATGTGTTGCTGGCCATCCACCTGATGAAGACACGGCTCAACCGGAGCCTGACCGAGATCCGCGCCATCCTTGCCCAACTCCAAGAGTCGCCCGAGGCCCTCACCGACAAGCTCTCGGTTCTCTACGAGGAATACGCAAAGGGCGGGCAGCTCAAGCCCGTCGAGCGGGCAGGCCTCATCGATGCGTTCTTCGACCTGCTGACCGGTCGCCTCGGCGTGGCGCGCCAACCCAGCGAGGTGCGCCTCGCCGAACTCGTGGACTGCATTGCCGAGCACGGGCGCTGGGAGGGGGAAGAGTGGGTGGCGCCCGACCCGGAATGGATCCTGGCTTCGCAGGGGATCGAGCCGCGTTCCGACTCGGGGGAAGTCGAGGCCGTCCCCGGCGAGGAAGGCCAGCGCGAGGCCGCGCCGAGCGCGAGCCCGCCGGAGTCGGAGCACCAGCCGCTGCCCCCGCTCGCGCCCGCCCCCGAGGGCGCGATCACCGCCGCCGTGGCGCGCTCCCTCGAAGCCACCTTCCTGCGTCGCTTCCAGGGAAATTTCGAGCGGCTCGGGCGGGTCCACTGCCCACTCGACGGCAAGGGCTACAAAGCCGGCCCCCGCGAGCGCACCTTCCACAAGCGCGACCGCTCCGGCGAGGTGCTCGAGCGGATGAAGCGTCTGCGCCTCTACGACCGCGCACTCCTCGATGCCATCCCCCTGGGTGGCGGCTGCGAGTACAGGGTCTACCAGCGCGGGCTCTTCGGCCGCGGCGACCTCAAGGTGGTGGTGACCGCCCTGGCGCTCTCGCCCATCGACGCCTTCCTCGAGCAGCGTTGGACCACGGAGCCGCTCGGCCGCCTCGATCTGCGCCGAGCCCTCGAAGAACTCGGTGAGCCAGACGAGGGCGTGTTCCAGTACGTGGGCCTCTTCTCGACGGTGGGGTGGTCCCGCGCGGCGCGCGAGGAGGTCCCCTCGCGAAGGAACCAGTTGGTGTGCCTCGTGGAGAGCGGCGAGGGCACCGCCTGGCGGCGCACCTTCTGCCTCGATCCGCGCTGGGGTGGAGTGGAGCGGGTCTTCGACCCGGAGTCCGACCAAGAGAAGGTCGAACGCGCGCGCGACTACATGGAGGAACACCTCAAGCCCAAGGGAGAGTTCCTCATCATCCGCAACCTGAGCGAAGACCTCGATGTCCCGCCGGCTGTGGTGGAGACTGCCATCGAAGAGCTGCTTGCGGGGGATCCGGAACTCTCCATCGTCGAGTCGAGCGGTCGACAGATCATCAAGCGGAGCAGGCTGTAGGAGGGCGGCGATGAGCTTGCTGGAGAAGATCAAGGGCTTGTTCTCGCGCGGCCAGCTCCCCGAGGAGACCCGCCTCCTCCTCTCCGGGGTGACCGACGTGGCCGAACTCCGCCGCGGCCTCGACGAGATCGTCACCCGCAACGAGGTCGAGGCCCGCGACATCGAGCGGGAGATCGAGAAGCTGGCCCGCTTGGAGAACGACCAGAAGGAGCGCATCGCACGCGGCAACCTGAACAAGCGCGAGAAGACGAACACGCTGCGGGAGATCCAGCGCCTGCGTCGGCGCATGAACTCCCTCGAGAAGCGGCACCGCATCCACCAAGACAACATCGACCTTCACCTCGGCCTCTTCGACCGAATCACCGAGATGGAGGCCATGGAGCTGAAGCGCGTCACTCAGGAGCAGATCGAAGAGATCGCCGTGGACTACGACGAGCGCTACGAGCGCCACAAGGACATCATGCATGCGGCCAGCGCGGCGGCTGGCCTCGAGGTCGCCTACGAGGACAGTCAAGAGCAGGCCGAACTGGCCGCGCTCGAGCGCGAGATCCTGGCCGAGGCGGGGGCGCTCGACTCCGAAGCCGAACAGGTCGCGCAGGCCCCGCCCGAGACGGACGAAGCGGCCGCCCCGGGCGAGGACCCGCGGAGCGAACCCACGGAGGAGGCCTCGCCGGACCCGATTCCTCGACGGCCGCCGATCGAGGAAGAGCTCGCCGAGTTGCGGCGTGAGGAACCAGACGAACCGGCGCTCGAGGTGGAGTAGGAGCACCCCATGGGCATCTTCGACCAACTCTTCAACCGCGAGGACCGCGAGATCACCTCGCGAGACCTCAAGATCGCCCTGCGGGGCGTCGAGCGAGAACGGCGCAAGAAGCAGATGGAGATTCGGCGCCTGGCCCAGAAGCGCGCCGAGACCTTGCGGCGGATCAAGCAGGCGCGCAAGGAGAGCAACCGCGAGGAGGTGGACTTCCTCTACGAGGACCTGCAACAGATCGGCCTCGACCAGCGCTTGGCGCGCAAGGAGAGCCGAATCCTCAACCTGGAGGCCATCGGCCTCAAGCGCTACGTGCGCGGTCTGGAGCGCCTCGAGAAGACTTCCGCCCGCGGCAAGGTGCGGGAGTTGATGCAGCGGGTCCAGATGAGCGGCCTCGACGAGAAGCTCCGCGGCTCGGCCGTCGACGAGGAGGCCTACGTCGATGCCCTGAATGCGACCCTCGAAGACATCAATCTGGAACTCGAGGACAGCGACTTGCTTACCGAAGCCGACGACCCCGAGAAGGAAGCGCTCCTGGCGGAGATCGACGAGATCATCGCGGCCGAGGAGGGCGGAGACGTTGAGACCGCCCAGCAGCGTGAGCATCGGCTGGCCGAGCGCCTTGACCGCGAGACCGCCGGCGAGGCACCGGAGATGTAGCGGTGAGCCTCCACGAGCAACGACTGGACGCGATCAAGAAGCTGGAGGCGCAGGCCGAAGAGGCCTACCAGGCCCGCGACGACGCCAAGGCGGCGGAGCTCTACGAGAAGGCCGCGCACCTGTGGGAACTCCACGCCCAAGCCGCCCTTTCGCCGACCATCGAGCGGGCGCGAAAGCACAACGCCATGCGCTTGCTGCAGAAGGCCAACGCCCTCCGCTCGGGAGAGCTCTCGCGCGCGAGCGAGCAGACCCCCGCTCCGAGCCAGCGCGACGGCGGCGCGCTGCGTAGCCAGCAGCGCCCCCGTGCGAGCAAGTCCGCGAGCAAGGACGCCGAGGAGATCGAGGGCGTGGTGGCCGGACTGATGCACCACTCGGGCATCACCTGGGAACAAATCGGCGGCCTCGAGGAGACCAAACAGGAGATCAAGTACGCCCTTGGGGTGAGCCAGGCGCGCATGCCGCCCCCGAAGCCCGGTCGTCCGCCCCTCAAGCTGGCGAGCTGGAGGAACATGCTCTTCTACGGTCCTCCCGGGACCGGCAAGACCTTGCTGGCGGCCGCCACCTCGCGGGCGCTGAAGACGGTCGAGCGGGACCACGCGGCCTTCTTCAACGTGAAGGTCAGCTCGGTGATGTCCAAGTACTTCGGCGAATCCACCAAGATCATTTCCGAGCTCTACGGGAAGGCGCGCGAGCTGACGCCATCGGTGGTCTTCTTGGACGAGTTCGAGTCCCTGTGCGGATCCCGAGGAGAGGGCAACACCGGCACGGAGCGGCGGATCCTCTCCACCATCCTCTCGGAACTCGACGGCCTCGCCGAGAAGGGGCGTGATGACATCTACGTGCTGACCATTGCGGCCACCAATCGCCCCTGGGACCTCGATCCGGCCGTGCTCTCGCGCTTCGACAAGAAGATCCTCATCCCCCTGCCCGACGCCGAGACGCGGCGCGCGATCCTGCGCATCCACCTGCTCGACAAGGGCTTCGAGCTCGAAGAGGGCTTCGAACTCGAAGAGTTGGTGCAACTCGGCGAGGGTCTCTCGGGGCGCGAGCTGGACAGCCTCGTCAAGGAAGTCACCAACCGCATGGTCTACGAGATGAACCGCGCCATCGCCGACGAGGTCGACAAAGGGCTCGAGGCCGTGCGCAACTTCGAGATCCAGGTCCGACCGCTTGCCCGGGAGGATTTCGAACGGGCCCGGCGCAACGTGCAGCCGGTCACCGGGCCCGAAGACATGCAGCGCTACCTGGACTGGCAGCGGTCGCTGGAGGTTTGACGATGGGTCTGTTCAAGTCGAGCGAAGAACGCCGCATGGAGCGGGAGATGGAGATCCGCAAGGGACTCTCCCGCATCAAGAAGCAGATCCGCTCCTTCGAGCGCGAGGAGAAGGAGTTCATCAAGAAGGCGAAGCGCGCTCGACAGCTCGGAGACAAGACCCAGCTCGCGGTCATCAAGGCCAACCTCAAGCGAACGGCCTACACCCGACGCCTCATGGAGCGCCAGCTCCTCAACCTGGAGGTGTTCAAGCAGCTCAAGGGACAGGCGGAGGCCCAAGCCGAGTTCGCCCGCTCCCTGGAGGTGGTCTCCGAGGCCATCGCCGAATCCTACGGGTCGGTGAACCTCGCCCAGGTGCACGCCAACTGCGAGCGGGCCATCGCCCAGTCCGAGTCCATGCAGAACATGATGGAACTCATGATGGAGCAGACCTCCGAATCGATGGCCCACATGGAGGGCGCTCAGGCCGACGACCTCGTCAGCGACGAGGAGATCGAGCGGATGATCGACGAGGAGATCGTCGCCGAGGAGGCCGACGAAATGGACGCCAAGATGGGCGACCGGCTCGATGCCCTCCGCGAGCGCTTCGAGAAGAACCGGCAAAAGGAAGCCTGAGCGGGGGCGCGTGGCGAAGAAGGTCGAATCGAGGGCGGAATCCTACAAGAAGTCGTACGAGCGCTACTTCCGCCTCATGGAGGAGGCGCAGGAGCGCGGGGACTCCGCCCGCCTGCTGCGCAACCTCGAGCTCGCCATCGAGGCCTGGATGGGCTACACGCAGTGCGCGGTGTCCCAACGGATTCGCGAAGGGCGCGAAGAGCAGCTCGAGAAGATGATCGAGTGGTACGAAGCGCTCAAGGCGGACCCCGGGCACGTGCCGCCGCCGCCCGCCGCGCGCGGCGAGGGGAGGGCGCACGTCGCGCCGAGCGGCCCTCGCAAGGCCAAGGAAGGGGGAGAGGAGAGCAAGTCCTTCGTGCCGGTCGAGCGTCCCACGCTGCGCTTCGACGACATCGCGGGCCTCGACGAGGTGAAGGAGGAGATCCGCCTGAAGATGATCTACCCCTTCACCCACCCCGAGGCGGCCGAGCGGTACAAGATCCGCCGCGGGGGCGGCATCCTCCTCTGGGGGCCTCCGGGAACCGGCAAGACGATGATGGCGCGCGCGGTCGCCGGGGAGATCGATGCGGCCTTCTTCACCGTCAAGCCGAGCGAGATCATGTCGAAGTGGGTAGGGGACTCGGAGCAGAACGTCGAGCGGCTCTTCCAGGCCGCCCGCGAGCATCCGCGCTCCATCGTGTTCATCGACGAGATCGAAGCCATGGTCCCGGCCCGCCGGGAGTCGCAGTCGGCGGTCATGACTCGCTTGGTGCCCCAGATCCTCGCGGAGTTGGAGGGCTTCGACACCGCCGACAAGAACCCGCTCCTGTTCATCGGCGCCACCAACGAGCCCTGGTCGCTGGACCCCGCCGTCCTCCGTCCCGGACGCTTCGACGAGAAGGTGTACGTCGGGCTGCCGGACCTGCCGGCGCGCCGCAAGATCTTCGAGCTGAACCTGCGCGGGCGTCCGCTGGCCGCCGACGTGGACCTCGAGGCCCTCGCGCACGATGCCGCCGGCTACTCGGGAGCCGACGTAAAGAACGTCTGCGAGAAGGCCGCGGCGGACGTATTCTTGAGGTCGGTCAAGGCAGGAAAGGACGGCGACGCACCCCCCATCGCCATGGCGGACCTCCGGGCCGCCCTTGCGGAGACGAGGCCGTCGGTCGGTCCGGAGGACCTAGCCCGATTCGAGGCCTACCGCGACGCCAAGGGGAACAAAGAGGAGTAAGTGGCACCGATGAGCGTTGACGTCGAGAGCTTCGTCCGCGACGACGACTCCTTCGCCCTCCGCTTCGCGCGCGACGATCTGCCCGGCCTGCTCAGCAAGCGTCTCGAGGTTCCGCGCGGCTGGAGGGCTCTGATCAAGCAGGCCAGCGGCGAGAACGCGGTGCTCGGTCCGGGAGGGGTGAGCAACGAACTCGAAGGCGGCGTGCTCGTCCGGGAGCGCTGCCGGCTGGACTACTCCTTCGATGCCGGACGCAGCCGCGACAACCTCCCCTTCGACTTCGAGGTGCGGCTCGTGCTCGCCGCGGGGACCCGCGCCCTCGACCTGACCCAGCTCGAACGGAGCCTCCTCGCCGAGAGTCCCGCCGCACGCACCGCGGACGTACACGCCTTCTTCGCCCCCTACCTCAAGGATGCGGTGCGCTTCTTCGTCGCGGAGCGGGACGCCGAGGACCTCGGAGTGCGCGACCAGCGCGAAGCCCTCAACAAGCATTTGCGCGAGTCCCTCGGCAAGGGCTTCTTCGAAACCGGGCTCCAACTCGATGACGTCGTCCACCCCGTGTTCCGCTCCAGCGAACTCGACGAGCGGCTGGCGCGTGAGGCCGAGGCGCAGGCGCGCGCCGAGGAATTGGCGCGGGAACGCGAGCTCCTCAAGCTGAAGAAGGGACTCGACAAGGAAGCCCTCCTCATGGACATCGAGGTCCGCGACGAGGCGGACCGGCACCGGCGGGAACGACGGCTGCAGCGCTTCGAGGAGCTGCGGGCCAAGATGGGCGACGACGACGCCAAGGCGCTGGTGATGATGCTCGACGACGACCGGCAGCGCGCCGCGTTGATTCGCGAGCTCATCGAGAAGGACCTGACTCCCGAACAGCGGTCGGCGGTGAAGCTGAACGAGATGGAGGCCCGCGTGGAGGAGCGCCTGCGGGAGCTGCAGGAGAAGCTCGCGCAGCTCACGGGCGCCAAACTGCGCGCGGGACCCGAAGACCCCGTTACGCGCCGTGTGGTGTGCGTGGTCGGCAAGCGTCTGCTGGCCTTCGACCCCAAGACGAACCTACACCCCGAGGTCCCCAAGGAGGTCTACGACACCGAGGGGGGCGCGCTGGGCTATCTGCGCTCGGTTCGCAACGAGACCATCGACGGCGAGGACTACCTACTCGCAGGAGCGCAGCGCGGCGTCTACAAGATCAACGGGATCCTGCGCACCGAGTACCACTTCCCCCGCGAGCCGAAAGGAAAAGGCGGCGCCAATTCCGTCTGCTACTTCGATGGGCGGATCTACGCCACCCACTCGGAGATCGGCCTGGTCGAGTGGCCCCTCGACGGCAGCCCGGGGCGGATCCTCTGCGTGGACGCCATCGGCGGCGCGAGTTCCGTCCGGGGCGCCTGCATGCACCGGGGCCTGCTCTACTTCTCCGCGGGCAGCGAGGTCCTCTGCCTCGACGTGGCGACGGGTTCCGAGGTCCCCACCCGCTTCCGGGGGAGCGACGACTCCATCACGTCCTTCCTGGTGAGCGGCAACGAACTGCTGGCGGGCAACCGATCGGGCAAGCTCTACCGCTGGAGCCTCGACGACCCGGGCTCCCCCGAGGCCTTCGGCGTGATCAAGAAGAACCCCATTTACATGCTGCGCGAGGCGGTCATTGCCGGGCAGCGCTTTTTCGTGATCGGGAGCAAGGACTACACGGTGACGGTCGCCGAACCGCGCAAGGACCTCTACCGGGAGTACCAGGCCCGGGAGGAAGTCCGCTGGGTCGACGGCGCCGCGGACTTCGTGTTCGGCGTCTCCCGCAGCGGCTACAAGGTGTTCTGCTGGGACGCGCTCAAGCAGAGTGCGCCCGCCCTCACGATCCGCGTGAGCGACAAGATCCAGGACCTGTTCGTGATCAAGACCCTCCCGGCGCAGGTCTAATCGTGGCCCTCTCCGCCAAGGCCTGGAAGATCCTCGGCGTGCTGGCGCTGGTCGGCGTCCTGGGCGGCGTGTTGGCCTACGTCGGATACCGGCCCGAGCGCGAGATGACCGCGCTGATGCAACAGGTCGCCGAGGTAGTCGAGCGGGAGTTCAAGGACAAACTCCCGCGGGTGCGCAAGATCGATCGCATGCTGATCCTCATTCCGGGCCGCTCGCCGCGCCCCGAGGAAAGGCAATTCCGCGAGCAACTCCTCGACACCGTCGTGCGCAGCGACAAGTATTCGCTGATCACCTGGGATGAGGTGGAAGAGCGACTGCGCGGAAAGCAGTGGACGCGCATACTCACCGAACTGGGAATGATGCCCGGAGAGGTTCCTCAGACCCTCGAGGCGGCCAAGCAGGCGATGAAGCAACTCGACCGCGCCAACCTCGAGATCGACGGCGTGCTGTTCATCGAGGTCACCGAATTCTACGAGGGCGACGACGAGGACGGCTTCGGCGCGAAGATCGGGGTCAAGGGCACCGTGTGGAGCCGCGCCGAGGGAGCCGTCGTGGCCGAGGTTCCCCCCATCGTGGAGGCCATCGACAGCCGGTGGGACCTGCGCTACCTACAGCACGCCATGGGCCGGCAGTCCCTCTTCTGGAGGCTGCCCCTCTGGCTCCTCCTCGTGTGCGGTCTTCCCTGGGGCTTGATCCAGGTCGTGCGCGCCGTTCTGAAACGGCGCAGCAACGGACTGAACGCGGCCCTCCTCGCGACCTTCACACTGTTCGACATCGCGTTGGCCTGGCCGCTGCTGCTGGGTTTCGGGGTTGGCCCGGGATCGCTGGTGGGGTTGATCTTCGTCCTGCTCGTCGCGGGCTACTACAACTACGACGCGCTGGACTACATCGAGCGTCGCCTGCTCTGAGTGCCGGAGGTCCCGGAAGGGCCTTCGGCGCGTGCGCAGCCCGTCGTGGGCACCGGGGCGCCCGCGGACGTCTGCCCGCGGGGCGCGTCGGCGCGCGAAGATCCTCCTCAGCGGTCGTGGACCACGCGCGTGTCGGCGAACACGTCGTGAAAGCTCGGTTGCCCGAGGAGGACCGGCAGGTAGCCGAGTCCGCAGAAGCCGAGGGAGAGAACGCGCAGACACTCGCGCAGGAAGCGCTGAGCACCGGTCGCGGGCCGTCCGGAGCGGTCCACGAGGCGCAAGCCCACCAGTTTGCGGCCGAGGGTGCGGCCGAACGCCGCGGTGCAGGCGATGTCGTAGAGGAGGTAGAGGCCCAGGGGCAGCAATCCGCGACCCAGGCGCAGGGGGCCGAAGGCCAGGAGCCAGAAGGGGAGGGCGTCGACGCCGAAGGCCACCAGCCGCCAGAGCAGTCCGGCGCCCACTGCGCGGAGTGCGGCCTGATCCGCGGCGGAAGCGACCGAACGAGGTGGCTCCGCAGAGAGGTCTTCGAGGGCCGCGAGCACCTCGTCCACGGAGGCCGCCCGCGCGGGAAGCCGCACGCAGAGGCGCTTGAAGAGCGCATCGAAGCGGGGATCGAGGCCCGGGCGGACCTCCGAGGGGAGCTCGCCTCCGCAGGGCGCCTCGCCAGTGAGCAGTTCGAAGAGCACGACGCCGAGGGCGTAGAGGTCCGCGCGGGCGTCCACCTGCGCGGTCGGGTCCCGCTGTTCGGGCGCCATGTAGAGGAGGGTGCCGGCGATCTCCTTGCCGCTTTGGGTGCGCAGACTGCCGCTGGCCAGGAGCTCTTCGGTGGCGGCGGCGGCGGCCAGGCCGAGGCCGAAGTCCGATACGAAGACCCGCCCCTCGCGGTCGAGGAGGATGTTCTCGGGCTTGAGGTCGCGGTGGACGACGCCCCGCGCGTGGGCCGCGCGCAGCCCCAGACACACCTGCCGCAGGATGCGCACTGCCTCGGCGGGGGAGAGGGCACCCTCTGCGTCGAGGAGCGCACGCAGCGAGCGCCCCTCGACGAGCGGGACGACCAGGTAGGGCGGTTCGTGGTCGGGGTCGAGGCCGAGCACCTCGAGGACGTGCTCGCCCGAGACGCCGTCCTGGAGTACGCCCTCGCGGCGCAGGGCGGCCGCAAAGGCGGGGTCGTGGGGGACCTTGATGGCTACCCGGCGCTCGTTGAGGGCGTTGTGGCGGGCCCGCCAGACTTCGGCGTAGCCGCCACGGCCGATGCGCTCCTCGAGCACCCACTCCCCCAGCCGCGTCCCCGGCCCCAACCCTGCGGAGGGTCCCTCCTCCTCGGGCGGCGGAGAGGGCGAGGCGCTCGTCTCCACGGCGTCCATGCCTTCACTCTATCCACTTCCGTTGGCTGAGGCATTCCCCAGCCCGCGTGCACTCGACTTCCGAGTAGACTGTTCCGCGTGTCCGCCCCCGAGGAACGATCGGCTCCCCGCAGTTGCTGCCCGCTCCGCCGCAAGGTCCTGGTGGGGATCCTGCGGGTCCTCAGCGAGGAGGAATGCGGGGTTCCCGAGAGCGAACTCGCCGACGTGGTGCGCTTCGACCTGAGCGCCCCGTCGGGCAAGCCGGTCATCTCCTTCCGCTTCTGCCCCTGGTGCGGGACTCCGCGGGACCCGACCCAGGAGACCCGGATCGTCGACATCCTCGGCCCACCCGACGGAGGGCCCGCCGAACCCGAGTAGGCTCGCCCTGCGGGCCCGCTCCCTCGCCGCGCTGGGTAGAGTGTCGGCCCACAGCGAGGAGGGAACCAGTGTCCGACTACGTGCTGGCCATCGACGCGGGGACCACCGGCGTCACCGTGCTCCTGTTCGATCGCGACGCTGCCGTGGTGCGCAAGGCCTACAGCGAATTCGCCCAGCACTACCCGAAGCCGGGCTGGGTGGAACACGACGCCGAGGAGATCTGGGCGGTGACCCAGCGCCTCATCGGCGAAGTCATCGGCGAGGCGGGGCCGGAGCGGATCGCCGCGGTCGGCATCACCAACCAGCGCGAGACGACGGTGCTCTGGGATGCCGAAACCCGCACTCCCTTCCACCGAGCGATCGTGTGGCAGTGCCGCCGCACGGCGGAGCGCTGTCAGGCCCTCGCCGCCCACGCCGAGGAGATCTCGCGCAAGACCGGCCTGGTGCTCGACGCCTACTTCTCGGCCACCAAACTCGAGTGGCTCCTCGAGCACGCCGAGGGAGCCCGAGCGGCGGCGGAGGCCGGCCGGGCGCGCTTCGGGACCATCGACACCTGGCTCGTCGATCGCCTCACGGCGGGGGCGTCCCACGCCACCGACCCGACGAACGCCTCGCGGACCCTCCTCTACGACATCCACGCACGCCGCTGGGACGACGGCCTGCTCTCCTTGTTCGGCGTCCCGCGTTCCGTACTCCCCGAGGTCAAGCCTTCGGCCGGGACCTTCGGAGTCACCGCGGGCGACGTCTTCGGCGCCGAGGTACCCATTGCGGGCATCGCCGGCGACCAGCAGGCCGCCCTCTTCGGGCAGGGATGCGTGCGACCGGGCGCGGCCAAGAACACCTACGGGACGGGCTGCTTTGCGCTTCTCAACGCGGGCTCCGACCCGGTGCGCAGCGAGCGAGGCCTGGTGACGACCCTCGGGTGCGACGCGCGCGGAGCTCCGGTCTACTGCCTGGAGGGGTCGGTGTTCATTGGCGGTGCCGTGGTGCAGTGGCTGCGCGACGAATTGCGGCTCGTCGGCGACGCCGCCGAGACCGAGGCCCACGCCCGCGCCGTGGCGGACAACGGAGGAGTCTACTTCGTGCCGGCCTTCGTCGGCCTGGGAGCGCCCCACTGGGACCAGGACGCGCGTGGGCTGATCTGCGGCCTAACCCGCGGCTCGGGTCGAGACCACGTCGTACGGGCGGCCCTGGAGAGCATCGCCTACCAGAGCCGCGACCTCATCGAAGCCCTGCAGGCCGACAGCGGGGTCCGCCTCTCGGCCCTCAAGGTGGACGGCGGCGCCTGCAAGAACGACTTCCTCATGCAGTTTCAGGCCGACGTCCTCGGCATCCCCGTGGTGCGGCCCAAGAACATCGAGACCACCGCCCAGGGGGCGGCCTTTCTGGCCGGCCTGGGGTCGGGCTTCTGGTCCTCCTTCGAAGAGGTCGAACGGGTGCTCGCCGTGGACCGCACCTGGGAGCCCACGATGTCCGCCGACGAGCGCACCCGCCTGCTCGCGGGGTGGGAGGCTGCGGTCGCTCGCGCGCGGAGTCGCTGAAGCGGCGTCGCGGTCGCCGCGGGCGAAACGGTCCCTCCTCAGGGGGTTCGGGGCGCGGAGGGGACCAACGGACCGAAGACCACGATGGACTCCCCTTCGGCGAGGACCTGCGCCTGGGGCAGGGTCAGTCCGCCCAGGGCGGGGAAGGGGAGGGGAGGCAGGTTCGCCAGTCCCGCCCGCAGGAGCGGGCCCGCCATGTCGTCCGCTACGCGGGTGAGCAGCGCCTCGGTCCCCGGAAGGGCCTGCCCCGAGAGGTCGACGAAGATGCGCACTGGACCCGCAGGCACCAGGCGCAGGGCTCCCCCGGCAATCTGGAGCGACACCTGCGTCTCGATGGTGTAGTGGCTGCGCCCCATCGAAGTCCGCTGCCCGCTCTGTGGGTCCACGTAGCTGCTCTCGACTTGGATGCAGGGGAGGACCAGATCGAAGGGCTGCGCTCGCCCGGGCCGGACCCGCACCAGGGGCGGGAGCTTGGCCTCGGCGCGCATGGCGATGGGAACGCCGGCGGGGATGAGGCTGGCGAGGCCGGGCGAAGTGCTGATGAGCTGCGAAGTGTTCGGCGGAGCGACGCCGAGGGCGCGGAAGGCACCCGCGTCGAGGTCGAGGCGGAGCGCGCCGGCGCGCCAGGCGGCGTGCAGGGTGCGGTTGATGATGTCCTGGTGCACGGCGCCCGCGCCATTCCAGCCGGGACCGGCTCCGATCAGGTTGGCGACTTGCCCGCCGGTGCTCCAGGAGCCAGCGTTCCCCACCTGCGGATTCTCGGCCCGCACGGTTCCACCGAGGACCGCGGTCAGTCCCCAGTCGTCCGCGCGAACGGAGCGGGTCCGCCACTCCGCCCGGATGCGCTGCCCGAGGAGGGTCTGCGTGAGGCTGCCGGTGCTGGGAGCGGCGGCGAAGGCCGATTGCAAGGCCGCCTCGATCTGCTTCTTGCCCTCGCTGGCGAAGCCCTGCAAGAAGGCCCGCTCGATGTCGCTGCGGTACTTGCGCGCGAAGTCGGGGACCTGAAAGCCGCTCACCTGGCTCTGGACGTTGCCGAGGGTCGCGGTGAGCTTGCCGTTTGCGTCGACTCCGAGTTGGGCGACGCCGGCGATGCGCAGGTTCGCCGCGCGAATGGTGCCCCGCTTGGTCTTGCTGAACAGGAGGAGGATCTTCACCTTGACCTGGAAGTCGAGTTCCACCGAAGGCACGTCGATGACGAAGGCGACGCCCGCCGAGGTGGCGTCGATGGCCGCGCGAGCGCGGCCGTAGCGGAACCCACGCGCGCGGGCGTTCTTGCCCAGGGGAGCGGCGAGAACGGCCTGCGTGATGGCCGAACGCTGGGCTTCGATGGCGTCGTCGAGTTGTGGTTCGAGCAGGTCGAGGCCGTCGTCGGTGATGCGGAGGGAGGCCGAGGAGGGGAGGGCGGTCGACTCGTCGGCGAGGGTTCCCGCCAGGACGGTCACGTGCCGCTCGCTGCGGCGCCCGGCGGCGTCCCAGGCTTCCACGACGATGGTGTTGGGCCCGGGGCGCAGGGACACCTGCGTACTCAGGGTGCCGTCGGGAGCGAAGGGGACCGTGACGCCGTTGACGTGGACCTCCCTCGGGGCGCGGTTCAGGACGCCCGGTTCGACCTTGGCTTGCACGCGCACGGGCCCGATGGGGAGGAGCTCCGCGCGCTGCGGCGCGAGGATCTCGACCGCGGGGCCCTGCAGGTTGCCAAGGTCGGCCAGGTCGGAGAGCCCGGGGATCCCCGGAAGCCGACCGGCGAGGGCGGCGCCGACCACTTGATCGGAGGTAATGGCGCCCGTCCCCGAGGACAGGGCGGTGTAGCGATCGCTGCGCTCCGCGCAGCCCGCGCACAGCAGCCCGGCGGCCCCCAGGCCGAGGGTCGCCAGCCCGAACCATTGTCTCTGGATCATCGGCTCCTCCAAGCCACGGAGTGCAACGGAGGGTCCGGACGCGGCAACGGAAACGAAACAGGTTACGCTTTTCTGACGCAGAATCGGACGCGCAAGCGAAACCGACGACCCAAAAGCGGAAGGCGCCTTGGCCTCTTGGCGAACCCGTCGCGAAACGAATGCGCGACCGGAACACGGCGCCTCCAGGGCCCGGGGGGGCCTCCACGACGACGAGCAGAAGACGTACAGTACCTATATACCGCAGAACCTCTCTTGATAGACTTGTATTTGTAGCTGTATATAGAGAGGCTGCGGGTAACGAAAAGGCATGTAGCTAAATGTCCCGGGTTGGCGCGCGCCGTCCTCGCCTCGGCCCGGGGCTTGGGCAGCGAGGCCCGGCTCCGCTCAGGGGCGGCGGCGAACGGCTCCCAGGAGGCCGCCGCGGTTGCGGAGCGCTTCCCGAGCGAGCGATTCGCGGGCCAAGCCTCCGCGCGGTCGCGACGCGCTGCCGTCCGCGCTGGGGGCGTCGCCGTACGTGCGCGTCGGCGGCGCGGGGGAGGGGAGGGCGCCCAGCGG
>RFHU01000211.1 GCA_003695705.1 Planctomycetota bacterium | reverse complement strand
CGCCGGCGGAGGAGGAGGCGTCGCCGGCGGAGGAGGAGGCGTCGCCGCCGGAGGCGAGTTCTTCTTCGGGGGCCTCGGCTTTCCAGGCGAAGTAGGCGCCCGCGAGGCCTCCCCCGAGGGCGAGGAGCAGGAGCCCGAGGACCGCGGTGAGCACGCTGGGCCTTCCTTGGCTGCCCACGCGGGTCAGTGTGCGCTCGCTGCCGTCGCGCCCGGACGCCACGAGGGTGGTGTCGGGGGTCGCCGCCTTGGCGGCCAGGAGGTCGTCGCGGAGTTCCTCCATGCTCGCGTAGCGGTCCTGCGGGTCGGCTTCCAGGCAGCGGGCAACGATCTCGTCGAGCTTCTTGGGGAGGCCGGGGGTGTGCTCGCTGGGGGCCTTGAAGCGGCCCATGGGCAGGCGCCCGGTGAACATTTCGTAGAGCATGACCCCGAGGGAGTAAATGTCCGCCCGGTGGTCGACGCTGGCGGCGTCGGTCTTCTGCTCGGGGGCCATGTAGTTCATGGTCCCCATGCCCACGTTGGCCGCCGTGAGGGTGATCATTTCCAGCGGCTTCTCGGTGAGGCGGGCGATCCCGAAGTCGCCGATCTTGGCGAGGGAGGTGCTTTCCTCCCAGAAGATGTTCGCGGGTTTGATGTCCCGGTGGACGATCCCCTTCTTGTGCGCGTAGGCGAGGCCCTCGGCCACCTGGATCGCGATGTCGTAGAGCAGGTGAACCCGGAGGGTGCCCTGCTTGAGGAGCTCCTTGAGGGTCGGCCCCTCGACGAACTCCATGGCGAAGAAGTAGTAGCCTTGGTCTTCCCCCTTGTCGATGATCTGGACGATGTTGGTGTGGTTCAGCGAGACCATGGCTTCGGCCTCGCGGTGGAAGCGGGAGACCATTTCCCGGTTCCCCGCGAAGTCGCGGGGCAGGGTCTTGATCGCCACCCAGCGGTCCAGCGAGGGCTGGTAGCCCTTGTAGACCACCGCCATACCGCCGCGGCCCAGTTCCTCCTTGATCTGGAACTGGCCGAGCTGCTTGCCGATCAACTCGTTTTGGGCCCACTCGGCCACGTCGCCCTCCGGCGTGTGCTCGGGGAAGGTCGCGGAATCAGTTCCGGGGCACCAGTTCGACGATCCGTCGCTGGCTGCGTTCGAACACGTAGACGCGCCCGAAGTCGTCGACGCCGAGGTCCCAGGGGTCGTAGAGTTCCTCCCCCTCGAGGACCGCGATCGGTTCTCCCTGGCGGGAGAGGACCACGACCCGGCTTTCTCCGCGATCGGCCACGAAGACCTGGTTGGCCACCGAGGTCTCGAGGTCGCTGATCTCGTCGAACTCGAACTTGATCCCGCGGGGCTTGCCTCCGCGACGCTGACGGTAGAGCCTCTCGCGGTCGTCGTCGGCGATCCAGTACCAAGGGGCGCTCGAGCCCTGCGCGCCCGAGTCCAGGCGCCCGGTCACGCCCAGCACGCAGCCGAAGCGGGGGGTCATGTCGCCCTGGTACTTGCCGAAGGTGCGTACGGTGCGTCCGCTGCTCGGGTCGAGCAGGTTGAAGTTGTCCTCGGGGCGCTGCTGGATCACGGCCGCGTAGCGGCGCGTGTTGACCATGGAGAGGTCGCGGACGCGCGTCAGTTCGGTTTCGCCTTCGCCCGGCGTCCCCAGGCGTCCGAGGTAGCGTCCCGAGCGGCTGAATTCGAGGACGACCTTCTTGCCCGCGTCGAGGACCAAGAGGTTTCCGGCGGCGTCCACGGCGACGTCCACCGGGTCTTCGAACTGGTGGTCCTTGGTCCCCTCGGCCCCGAAGCGAGCGGTCATCCAGCCGCCCGCGTCGAAGCGGGTGACGCGGAAGGACTCGCGGTCGAGGAGGGCCAACTCGCCGGAGGGGCCTGCGGCCAGGCGCACGTCCCCGGAGAACTCCACCCCTCCGCGGCGCCCCAGGAAGGTGCCCTCGACGTCGAAGCGCGCCACCGAGTCCCCGTCTCGATCGACCACCCAGAGGACGCGGGTCGGGTCCATGCGCAGCCGCGTGGGGCGCTCGATCCGCGCGAGCTCGCCTCCTCGGCCTCCTTCGCCGAAGGTGATCTCTGGTTGGCCGCTGCGGTCGAAGCGTTTGACGGACTTCTCGGCGAGCACGAAGACGTCGCTGGTGAAGGGGTCCACGGCGATGCCTCGCAGGGCTTCGCCTTCGGCGCCGACGGGGAACTCGTGCGTGGGCCGCCAGGAGCGGTAGACCACCACCGTCTTGCGGCCGTCGTCGAGTACGTAGACCGATCCGTCGGGGCCGAGGGCCATGGCCCGGGGAGCCTCGAGTTGCAGGGCGCCCTTGCCGGGGCGCCCGAAGCTGACCATGAACACCGCGCGCTCGCCCTTGGTGGCGAAGACCTGCACACAACGCTGGGCTGCGTCGAGGACGTAGAGTTCGCCCGTCCGGGTCACGGCGATGTCGACCGGGTCCAGGAAGCGGGCGTTGCCGGTGCCGCCGTCGGGCTCGCCGAATTCCAGCGGCTCCTTGGAGAGCAGGTCCTTCCACTTGCGCGAGCGCCCCGCGTAGGGATAGCGGAGGACGGTCTTGCGGTCGGTGTCGAGCAGGTAGAGGGCCTTGCGGTCGGAGGCCAGCGCTCCGAGTTCGTGGTCTTCGACTTTGAGGCGCGCCTGGAGCCGCTCGCCGCTGGTGACGCGGATCTCGTTCCGCCCTCCCCAGCCCGAGCGGGGGTTGAGGAAGAAGCGGCGCCCGGCGGGGTCGTAGCGGTCGCCGCGCCGGCCGGCGTCGAAGGACAGGTCGGCGACGCGCCCGAAGCCCGTGCCGCCGCCGAGTTGGCGGCCGACCTTGAACCCGCTCGGAGCGCGGTCGCCGGCACCCGAAGAGCTGAGGGTGAGGGCGGTACGCGCTTCGTTGCCGGCCGAGTCGCGCACCGAGACGTTCAGGGTGTATTCGCCGGGCTCGGCGGGCGCGTACCACAGGTTCGTCGGCTTGACGGTGCGGGCGTAGAGGAGGCTGCCGCCCGAGACCTCCCATTCGTAGACCACGGCGTCGTCCTCCTCGTTGGACACGCCGAGGTGAATCGGCACGGCGGCGCGCCAAGGACTCGGGCTCAGCGCGGGCAGGTCCACGAAGGTGGGTCGGCGGTTGGGGGCGACCGCGGTGGGGTTGTGCAGCGCTCGCAGGCTCTTGGGCCGAAGGGGAATCCGTTTCCCGTCCGGGCCCGTGTCGTGGACGATCACGCGCGCCAGCGAGGTGGACGGTTCGGTCTTGACGACCTGCACCCGGGCCACGCGGCGCTGCGACTTGACGACCGGCAGGTCGCCGTTGGTCAGCGGCAGCATGTAGACGCGGGCTTGCTGGTAGAGGTCGAAGATCTGGCCGACGACGACGCCGTCTCGGCTGCCCTTGTCGAGCTTGACGACCTCTCCTTTCGCTTCGAGGAGACGCGCCTCCATGGGGGTGTCGGCCCGCGCCGCGCCGGCCGCGAGCAGCGTGGCGGCGAGGGCGGCCCGCCGGATAGGACTAGCGCCGAACACGGACACCTCCCTGTGCTTGAACCTCTCGGACGAGCCAGCGCTTGCCGACGCGGCGCAAGGCGATCACGTGCTGGGCAACGAACTGCCGCGCCGGCTCCCCAAGGACCGAGAGCTCGAACACCCAGCGGCCGCGCGCCTCGGCGGCTTCCAGGCTGGGGCTGAGGGTGACCTCGAGGTTTTCGTGCACGCTGCTGTGAAAGCGCCCGCCCACCCGCGTGAGGTCGAGGAAGGCACGCCGCTCGCGAGCGTAGGAGGGGCTCTCGGGGTCGAGCAGGCGCACGAGGGAGTCGAAGTCGCGCGCAGCCAGGGCCCGGTCGAGCTCCCGGATCGTGCGGGCGACGGCGCGCTCGGCGAGGGCGGACTCGGCTCCGCGGCGGACTTCTTGGGCCACGGCGTTGCCGGGGTCGAGCTCGAGGAGGGCGAGGGCGTCGTTTCGCGCGCGGACCCAGTCGCCCGCGTCGGCGAGGGCCTGCAGGGCCACTTCGCGGCGGCGGATCTCCTTGGCGGCCTCGATTTGCCGTTCGATTTCCGCGAGGCGTTTGCGCGCGAGGCGGTCCTTGGGGCCGAAGAGCTTCAGGTAGGCCTCGAGCTTCGCCTTGGCGGCCGAAAGGTCCTGGTCGACCCCCAGGCGCAGTGCGTCGGCGCGGAAAGCGCGCGCCTCCTCCAGGCGGCGTGCGAGGGCGCCGCCCTCGTCGAACTCGGGGAACTCTTCGCCGAGGCGGGCGAGGTCGGCGCGTGCGTGTTCGAAGTCTCCCGCTGCGATGGCGCGGGCGGTGTCCTCCTCGAGTTGCGCCCCTTCTTCGATTCGTTCCCGGCAGCGCACCTCGAACTGGCGGAGGACTTCGTCGCGCTCGGCCTCGTCCACGCTGAGCAGGGCGTCGAGGGCCGCGCGCCAGCGTTTGGCGCCGACGAGTCCTTCCACGCGCTGGGTCAGCTCGCGGAGGCGACCGGCGGCGGCGAGCTCGCTGTCGAGGCGCTCCTCGAGCCGCCGTCGCAGTTCGGCCACCGTGGGCTGCCGCTGGCCGCGCACGTCGGGGGGACGGTAGTCGGGATCGAAGGCGGCAGCCCGCTCGAGGGCCTCGCGGGCACGCGGCAGGTCGTCTTGTTCCAGGGCGCGCTTGCCTTGGCTGTAGGCCTCGCGCAGGGCGCGCCCGGGGACCCACTTCGGCTCGATCCGCAGCTCGCCACCCCCCACGTCGACCAGGGCGCCGCGGCCTCCTTGGCGCACCAGGCGCACGGGGAGGGAATAGGGCTCGTAGCCCGGGCGGGTGAAGCGGAGTTCGTATTCCCCGGGCGGGAGGGGATGCTGCTTGCCGCGTTCGAGGAGGACCCTACCAATGGAGGGGCGGGCCAAGACGACTTCGGCGCCCTCGGGCCAGACCCCCTCGTAGACGAAGGGGATCGTTTCGTCCCCGGTGACGACCAAGGGCTTGCTTCCGCTGCCCGGAGTCGCGTCGGGGCTCGTCCTGCGCTCGCGAGGAAGGAAGTCGAACCCGACTTGCCGCAGGGTCTGCATGAAGGCTTCGCGGTGGTAGGTGTAGGCGTAGCCCGCCCCGCCCGCCGCGGTGAGGAGGAGCAGCAGCAGCAGGGTCGGGGCGAGGCGGCGGCGCGGGGACGGCGGCGCGGGGCGCCGCGGGGGCTTGGCGGGGACGGGAGCGGCGGCGCGGCGGGACGAGCTGCGGCGCCGCGGCGCCGGGGTCGGCTCCTGGGGCGGCGGGGGGGGCTCGTCTTCCGCCGGGGAAAGTTCGGGCTGAGTGACCTCCTCGGTGACGGCGCTCCGCCGCTCGGAGATCCGTCGCTTGGCGACGCCCGAGGTGGAGAAGGAACCCGAGCCCTTGAGCCGGTTCGCGTCGAGGTAGCCGGCGCCCGGCCGGCGGGAGCCTCCTTGCTCGACGTAGTAGTCGTAGTTGTCGATGAACTCGGCGAGGTCGGCGGCGAACTCTTGGGCGGAGGCGTAGCGGTCGTCGGGGTCTTTCTCGAGCAGCTTGAGAACGATCTCGACGAGGAAGGGGGGGATCTCGGGGTTGATCTCGTCCGGCGGAGGCGGAGGCTCGTAGACGTGCTTGAAGATCAAGCCCGCGGGGGTGTCCGCGCGGAAGGGCAGCGAGCCGGTGAGCAGCTCGTAGAGGACGATTCCCAGCGAGTAGAGGTCGGAGCGGCCGTCGAGGGGATCCCCGCGCCCCTGCTCGGGGGAGAGGTAGTTGGGCGTCCCCATGATCAGCCCGGCGCTGGTCAGGCTCTTGGATTCGGAGCCGCCGCCGGTGGCCTTGGCGAGACCGAAGTCCATGACCTTCACCAGGCCGGTCTTGTCGATCATGATGTTCGAGGGCTTGACGTCGCGGTGGATCAGCCCTTTGCTGTGCGCCGCCTGCAACGCGCTGCTGACGCCGACCATGATGTCCACGATCTCGCCCCACTCGAGGGGAGCGCGGCGCATGCGCTGCTGGAGGTCTTCGCCCTCGACGTATTCCATGGCGAAGTAGGGTGTCCCCTCGTCGATCCCGTAGGCGTAGATTTGAATGACGTTGGGGTGCACCAGGCTGGCGGCGGCCTTCGCCTCGCGCTGGAAGCGCTCGATGAAGTTCTCCTGGGTGGCCAGGCTGCGCGGGAGCACCTTGACGGCGACGGGGCGGTCGAGCGAGACCTGCCGGGCGAGCCAGACCTCGCCCATGCCTCCCTGGCCGATCTTGCGCTCCAGTTCGAAGTCGCCGAGGCGCCGTCGGCCCTGGGACTGGATGTCGGCGAGGGTGGCCGCGCCCATGGCGATGGTTTCTTCGCTGCTCCCGAGGTCGCTTTCGGTCGAGCCACCGAGCCCCGTCTCTTCGCCGCCTTCGGTGATCCGAGTGGGCGGTTCGCCCGGATCCTCCCCCACGGCTTCTTCGGCCGTGTCGGTGAAGCGCAGGGTGGGGTGGGTGGCCGAGGAGCGCACGAGCTCCGCCTCGACCGCCTCTGCCTCCTCGGGGGCGCGTCCTTCGCCCGAGGGGGCCGCCCGGGTCACGCCGAACTGCGACTCGCGGAGGGCCTGGCGGTAGGCGTCGGTGCTCCCGAGGAGGCCGGCCGGCACCTCGTCCATGGTGGTCTCGCCCTCGTCGACGAAGTCGTCTTCGTCGCCCGGGTCGATCTCGGTGGCGAGGTCGTCGGTGCCCGTCGGCAAGGCGCCGTCGGCCTCGTCCGGCCGTTCCTCTGAGCTGCTCATCCGGGCTCCGTCTCCGGGAGTCTAAACCCTGCCGCCACCGGCGGTCCGGCCGCAGACCACCAATAGTACCTGCCAACTCCGCCGCGCGCCGGGGGTCTGGGAGATTGGGCCAGGGAGGGGACGGGCCGCGGCGTCCGTTCCTTCAGCGTCGCTCTCCGCCCCGTTCCCCACAAGGGGAGGAGTTGCGGCACGCCGGGGGGCGCCACCCCACGGGCGCCCGGGGCCGAGCACGGGCGGCCGGCTCCGGCCCGCCCTGGCCCTTGTGGGGGGCGCTGTCGCTGGTAGACTGCCGCGGTCTTGGCGGATCGTCTAATGGTAGGACGGCGGACTCTGGATCCGCTAGTCTAGGTTCGAATCCTAGTCCGCCAGCTCTCAGGCCCCGGGCGTCCAGAGGTCCCGGGGCCTTGCTTCGTACGGCGAGGCCTCGGCCGGATCGCCTTCCCTCCCCCGCCGCAGGGTGCTCACGGGGCCGGCCACCCGCCGGGGGGGGTGGGCCAAGGGCTTTCAAATCGCCTTGACGACGATGTTCAGGAGGACCTCGGCGGCACGGCCGACGCGCTTCGCTCCGTCGGCGAGGTGGTGGTAGATCTCGCGGCGCTTGAGCATGTCCGTGGTCACCTCGCCGCGGAACAAGTCCCGCAAGGCCCGCTCGTAGATCGCGCGCGCGCGCTTGTTCGTTCCTCGAGCCTCCTCTCCCCGGGGAATCGCGTCCTGGGGTCTTTGGGCGAGGAGCGCAAAGCCTTCGGCCAGCGCGGAGGTCCCGCGCTGGATCTCGGCTCCGAGTTGGGCCATGGGCGGGGAGGGTTCGACCTCCAGCACTTCGAGCTCTCGCGCCGTCCGCTTCATGTGGACGACGATCCAATCCAGGGCTTCGATGGCTCGGTAAATGTCCTCGCGGTCGAAGGGCGTGGAGAAGGCGTCGTTCAGGGCCGCGAAGTTGCGCTGGCGCAAGCGGTCCGCCTGCGCCTCGTCCTCGTCGATCTGGGCGGGCGGGAGTTCCTGCCCGCGCAGGAGGGCTACGACGTGATCCACCGCCAGGCGAACGTGCCTTGCTTGTTCTGCGAGGAGGCCCGGGAAGTCCGGCGTGGGGGGGAACAGGCGCTGCAGCAGGCTGCGTCGTTTCGGCTCCGAGTCCATGACCTCTCCTATCCGGCGCTCAGCCAGAAGGCCAAGGCCGCGCCACGCTCTGCGAGGGCGCCAAGGAGGGCGGCCCCCGGCAGGGTAACGACCCAGGTGGCGGCGATTTCTCGGGCCTTTCCCCAGCGGACCGCCCTCGGCCGCTCGGCGGCGCCCACGCCCATGATCGAGGCCGTTACGACGTGGGTGGTGGAGACCGGCCCGCCGATCAGGCCGGCCGCCAGGACGACTCCGCCGGACGCGAGTTGCGAGTCCAGAGCGTGCAGGGGGCGGACCCGGTAGATCCCGTAGCCGACGGTCTTGACGATTCGCCAGCCCCCGGCCGCCGTTCCCAAGGCCATGGCCGTGGCGCAAAGCCCGACGACCCAGGCGGGAACCTCGAAGTGCTCCAGGCGACCCGCCACCAGCAAGAGGAGGGTGAGGACGCCCATGCTCTTCTGGCCGTCGTTGGTACCGTGGGCGAAGGCGAGAAGTGCGGCGGTCGGCAACTGCGCCTTGCGCAGGATGCGATTCACTCCGGGCCGAGCGCGGGCGAGGAGGCGGCGGGCCAGCTTGTGGACGAGCAGGCCGAGCGCCAGGCCGAGCGCGGGCGAGAGGAGCAGGGAGGCGAGGATCTTGGCGACTCCGGCGAGTTCGCCCCGCGCCAGGGCCTCGATCCCCCAGCGGATTCGCGGCGGCCCCAGGGACACCAGCACGGCGCCGACCAGGCTGCCGACCAGCGCGTGGGAGCTGGAAGAGGGCAGCCCCCGCCACCAGGTCACGAGGTTCCAGGCAATGGCGCCGCCCAGTCCCGCGAGGACCACCCGCAGGGAGAGGGTGCGGCCGAGTCCGTCCACGTCGACGAAGCCTCCGATCGTGTCCGCGACGGCCGTCCCGCCCAGCAGGGGGCCGAGGAAGCCGAACAGGGACACCAGGGCGACCGCTTGGATCGGCGTGAGGGCTCGCGACGCGATCATGGTCGCGATCATGTTCGAGGCGTCGTGAAAGCCGTTGGTGAAGTCGAACAGGAAGACCACGGCGGCCGCGATCACGATCAGGGTTTCGACGGGCACCAGCCCTCCAGGCCTTCGGTCCGTAGGCTTCCTCGGTCGTAGCGGGATCGCCGGGCGCGTCGCGAAGACGGTCCGGGGGTTTGGCGAAGACAGTATAGGGACGCTGGGCGGATTCCCGTTCGCCGGGCGAGGGGGCGCTGCCTTCGCGGGCGAGCGGCCGGGGGAACTCCCCGAGGGGGGGGACGGGCAAGGTTTCGTGGGCGCGCGGTAACCTTCGAGCCGCTTCCTGGATCTACCTTCTGGACGCAGGCGCGATCGCTGCGCCAAGGAGGAACCCATGAAGTTGCTGCCAAGGAACGAAGGGACTGTGGATCGGGTCTTGCGAGTGCTCTTGGGGGCCGGGGTCACGAGCCTGGCTTTCGTCGGCCCCAAGACCCCGTGGGGGTATCTGGGACTCGTCCCGCTGCTGACGGGGCTCTTGGGGTCGTGCCCCCTCTACACCCTGCTGGGAATCAAGACCTGCCGCCGTGGCTGCGGCGCGGAATCCAAGGACTCCCTTGGCCGTGCGCGGGAGGCCATGCGAACCTGAGGGGGGTGGCCGCGGAGATCGACGCCGAACTCCTTTCCCGGGTGGCCCGGGGCGACCGGGCAGCCTTTGCTTGCCTGGTGCGGAGGCACTCGGCGCCGGTCCTCCGCTTCGCCCGCTCGCTGGTGGACGCGGGCAGTGCGGAAGACGTGCTGCAGGAGACCTTCCTCGCCGCCTACCGCAAGGCCGACACCTTTCGCGGCGCGGAGTCGGCGAGGGCCTGGCTGTTGGCCATTGCGCGCAACGCGGCGCGCCGACTCCACCGCCGCCCTTCTCCCGTCCTTGCGGACGAGGAAGCGCTCGCGGAACTCGGAGCTCGTGCAGGCTGGGGGCAAACGCCGAGTCCCCTTGCGGCGGCGGAGGGGGCGGAACTGCGAGAGCGCCTCGCAGCGGCCCTCGAGCGCCTCGCCCCTGCGGACCGCGAAGCGATCGTGCTGCGCGACCTCGAGGGGCTCACCACGGCCGAGACGGCGGAGGTCCTGGGGATCCGACCCGGCGCGGTGAAGACGCGCCTCCACCGGGCGCGCTTGCGCCTCATGGGCGCCTTGCGCGCAGGAGGAAGGGGGCAATGAGGCGAGAGCGAAGCGTCGGCGGGCTCCGCTGCGGCGAGGTGCTCGCGTGCCTGGCGGACTACCTTGCGGGCGAGCTCGAGGCTCGGGTTCGCGAGCGCGTCGAGGCCCACCTCGCAGGCTGCGACGTGTGCGAACGCTTCGGCGGCGACTACGCGCGCGTCGTCGCCTGCCTCCGCCGGATCCTTGCAGCCCCCGACCCGCCCCCCGACGGGTTCGAGGAGCGCCTCCTGCGGGCGTTCGAGGAGGCCGCCGGCGAGCCCGGGCACTGAGACCCTCGATCGGCGATCCGCTCGGGCGCAGCCGGAGGGCTCGCGCGACCGCCGGGGTTGCGCTTCCTGCGGGCTCTGCGGCGGAGACCGCGCTCAGAACTCGTGCGAGGCGCCGACGCTCCAGGCGCGTAGGTGTACGCCGAAGACGTAGCGCAGGTGTACGCCGAGGCGGCTGCTGAAGGGGACCGTCTCGGTGGTGTCGAACTCGACGGCCAGCTCCACGCTCACGAGGTCGTGGGTGCCCAGGCCGTTGACGGCGTCTCCCTGCACGTTGGTGTAGCGGAAGGTGGGGATGATGTGCAGGTCTTGCTCGTAGAAGCCGTCCCAGCCGGTGTTGAAGTCGAATTCGAGGAGGAGCACGGTGAGCCACGAGCGGCTGGAGACGCGGTGCAAGCTGCTCGTGGCGGAGAAGACGTGGGTGGTGAGGTAGGAGTGGTAGACGGTGAGGCCGAGCTGCAGGAAGGAGGTCAGGTCGAAGGCGAAGCGCACCTCGAGCTGCGGCACGTAGGTGATCGACTCCGAGCGCCAGTCCACCAGCAGCTTGCTGTAGTCGCGCTGGAGAATGAGGCGGTCGAAGCGGTCGCCCGCCGGGGTGCCGTGGACGTTGTTGTAGGAGACCGTAAAGGTGGGCAAGAAGGCGAGCCATTCGAAGGGGTCGAGGCGCACTCCTCCGCCGGCGCGCAAGGAGAAGCTCTGCAGTTCGACCGCCGCCTTGGGGCTGAGCCTCCGGCCGAGGAGGGGGCCGTTGATGGGGAGCTCGCGGGCGTCGCTGCTCGCGGTGTTGCTCCCGTAGTTGAGGAGCGCAAAGAAGCGCAGGCGGGGCGCGGGCTCGGTGTGGGGGGCGCTGAAGGCTTTCTCGATTTCTTCGTACCAGGCAGGGTCCGCGGGGGGCGTCTCCCGGGG
>RFHU01000210.1 GCA_003695705.1 Planctomycetota bacterium | reverse complement strand
TGCCTCCGTCGTGACGCTCGCGCTGCTCCTCGAGCAGGGCCTGGAACATGCGCTCGAGCTCCTCGGGCGGGAGGTCCTCGAGGAGGGCCTCCTCCTCGGGGCTGAGCTCGCGGCGCGCCACGGCGCGCTCGAGCCACTCGCGCAGTTCGTCGCGCAGGGCACGCGCCTTCGGCTCGATCCCTCGGAAGACGGCGAGGAAGGCCTCGTCGAAGGCGTCGAGCTGGGCCTCCGAGTGGACGAGCAGCGCCCGGGCCACGTGGTAGAAACCGTCGAGGGACGAGTCGTGAAGCCCGAGGGCCAGCGCGCGGGCGAGGGCCAGGGCCTCCTGGGTTCCGACGGGGACGCCGTGCCGCCGGAGGGCGTAGACGAAGGGGACGAACACCGCCCGACAGGTTACTCCCGCGCGCCGCGACCCAACAGGGGAGGCACGAGGGCGGCAAGGCGGGAGAGCCCCGCGCGGAAGTGGCGACCGGCGCCCGCGACGACGTGCAGCCGCGCGTGGGGCGCGTCGGCGAGGAGGGCCTCGACCTCGCCGCGGGCGAAGCCGGGGTCCTCCTCGGCCTCCACCCATACGGTCGGCCGTCGGACCGCGCCGGGCGCGGGGGCGCCCGCGGGCGCCTCGGGGTCCGGGCACACCAAGAAGAGGGCCTCGACCGCGGCGTCGGCCGCGGCGAAGGCGAGGGCAGACCAAGCCCCCGAGTGGACCCCGGCCAGGACGAGGCGCTCCTCCCCCACGGTCTCGCGCAGGAAAGTCGCCCCGGCCGCGAGGTCTTCGACCAGGGGGGCAAGGTCCTCGGCGCGCTCGCCTTCGCTGGCGCCCACCCCGCGGTAGTCGAGGCGCAGGCTGGCCGCGCCCGCGCGCGCGGCGGCGTAGGCGAGTTCGCAGCCGATGGGGTTCGCCATGCAGCCCCCGCGGCCCGGGAGGGGCGAGGCCACGAGCAGCGCGGGCCCCGCGCCGCGCAGGTAGATCCCATCGAGGCACAGCGAGCCGGCGGGAACGATGACCGGGCGTTCGAGCAGTTGCCCGCGGGTGACCACCGTCCGTCCTCCTCCTTCGCTAGCGGGGCGGGTCGCCGGGCGGAGTCGGCGGCGGCGCGCGGTGCCGGCGAATGGCCTCCGCGCGGTCGACGAGCACCGCGCTTCCCTGCCGCATCCAGTCCAAGCCCAAGGGACGGGTCAAGGCGTCGAGCAACTCGCCCAATGGCGCCTCGACGCGCACCAGGGTCACGGGAGTCTGCGCCACGTCGCGCGCGGCCAGAACGATGCCCACCCCGGTCTCGCGGCGCAGGAAGGCGAGCACCTCGGCCAAGGGGCGCCCGCGGGCGACCAGGCGGACGGTCTTGGTGCGCAGCATGCGCGCGACGTCCTCGGCGCGCGGACGAATCGGCGCCACGGGCAGCCCGAGGGAGCGGCGCAGGCGGCGAAGCTCCCGCGGGAGGTCGAAGACCACCCCCTCGGGGGTGACCTCGGCGTCGAGGGCGGCCGCGCGCGCGAGGTCGCGCACGGCGTCGGCGGCGCGGCGGTCCGCCACGTAGCGAAGGCGGAATTTGCGCTTGCGGAGCACGCGCTGCGCCTTCGCTCCCAGGCGGCAAGGAACCCCGCAAGCGCGCTCGAGGGCCACGAGCACTTCGGAGAGGCGCGCCCGGCGAAAGCTGAGGTGCACGACGGCCTCGTTCAGCCGCGCTCGGAGGCGCTCGCGGCGCGCGGCCGCCTCGGTGGGCAGACCGCGCGGCGCGGCGCCGCCCTGCCCCTCGGGCGTGCCCTCCGCGGGCGAGCCCCGAGTCCCGCCGCCGCCCGCACCGCCGCCGGGGCCCTGGGAGCGAGGGGTCGCGGCGCGGTCCTCCCGCTTCCCCTCCGACTGGGGCGCGGAGGGAGAGCCCGCCGCAGGGCCTTCGCCCTGGGCGGACAGGAGGGCCGGGACGAAGAGGAAGGAGAGGCTGAGGCAGGCGCGGGCCACGACGGGCGCATTCTAGCAGCCTGCCCGAGGAAGCCCGGAGCGCGCACGGAGGACGCGCACGGCACCGCCCTCGGCGCAACGCCTTGACCGCAAGCGGGATCCGAGGCATGCTGCACCCGTCCGCGCGCATGCGGGCCCCTGCGAGAGACGCCATGCGCCCATCGCCCCTCGCGCTCCTCCTCGGCTGCGCCGCCTTCCTTTGCTTCGCCACCTCCGCGCTCGGAGACGTGGTCACCCTGCGCGACGGCCGCAGCCTCGAGGGCTCGGTCACCGTGGACGGACCCTTCGTCGTCGTGCGCCATCGCTTCGGCGAAGCGCGCGTCCCCCAGGGGCAGGTCCTGCGCATCGAGGAGAGCGAAGACCGCTGGGACGCCCTGCGCCGGCTCACCGCCGAGCTGGGGACGGGAACCGCCGACGAGCGCTACCGACTGGGCGTGTGGGCCCGCGAGCACGGCTTCGAACGAGAGGCCCAGGCGGCCCTCCTCTCGGTCTTGCGCCTCGACCTCGACCATCCCGGTGCGCGCGCGGCGCTCGGCTACGTCCGGCGCGACGGCCGCTGGCTTTCCGCCGACGACGCGGCGCGCCTCGAAGGCAAGGTCCGCTACAAGAACCGCTGGGTAACCCCGCAGGAGAAGGAGCGCCTCCTCGCCGCGGCGCGCGCGCGGCGCGAAGCGCGCCGCAAGGCAGCCGAGGAGCGCAAGCTCGCCGCCCGTCGAGCGCGGGAGGCTCGCCGGGAGGCCGAGCGAGAGGCGCGCCGCGAGCGCCTGCTCGCCTACGAGCGGGAGCTCGCCCGCGAGCGTGCCCGCCGGCGGGTGGCTGCGGAATACGCCGACGAGCGCGCCGGCGTCATCTACGGCGACGGCCGCTCCGGCGTCTTCCTCACCCCCTCCGCCAGCGGAGGGGTGGTGACCGGCGACTGCTGGGCGCCCATTTACGGGCCGCGGGGCATCGCCGGCTGGCGCACCCGCGGCGGGACCTGCCGCACGCGCACCTTTGGCGCCCGCCTGAGCGGCTCCTACCAGGGGAGCCGGTGGGGCGTCCGGTGGCGCTTCGGCTTCTGAGGGCCCTCGCCCTCGCCCTGGGCCTCGCCGGAGCGCTGTTCTGCGCGCCCGCGGCCCGGGCCGACGAGGTGCACCTCGTCGACGGAACCGTGCTCCGCGGCGACGTGGTGGAGGGGACCGACCCCGAGGGCCCGCTCGTCGTCGCCGTGGAGCGCGAAGGCCAGCGCGCGCTCGTCGAGGTGCCCCGCGCGGAGGTGCGCCGGGTCCGGCGGCTGAGCGACGTGGAGGAGCGCCTCCTCGCCCGCGCGAGCGAGGCGCTCTTGGCCGCGCGGCCCACCCAGGCGGTCGCCTTCCTCGAGCAGCTCGTTGCCCGCCGCCCCACCGACCCCACGGCGCATCGCGAGCTGGGCTTCGCCTTGCTCATGGCCGGAGAGCTGCAGCAAGCGCTGGCTCCCCTGGAGGAAGCGTGCGCCCTCGACCCCATCGACGTGGACGCGCGACTCCTCCTCGCCCAAGCCTACGAGCGGGCCGCCCGCCCCGGCGACGCCATCGAAGCCTACCGGCGCGCCGTCCGCGCGGGCCCCCGCCACGTGCGCGCCTGGCGCGCCCTCGCCCGCCTCCTCTTGCGCCGCGGGGCCCAGGGCGACCGCGAAGAGGCCCTCGACGCGCTGCGGCGAGCCAGCGCCGAAGACCCGCTCGACGAGGCGACGGCCCTGGCCTGGGCGGCGGCGCTCCTGCCCGACCGCCGCGCCGAGGCGCGCGCGGTCCTGCGCGCCTTCGTGGGCCGCGCGCCCACCTCCCCCGCCGCCGCGCGCGCCCTCGCCAAGCTCGAGGCCATGGACGGGCGCGCCGCCGAAGCGCGCGCGCTGCTCGCTCCGGCCCTCGCGCGGGAGGATCTCCCGCTCTCCTTGCGCGAGCGCCTCCGCGCCGAGGACGCCCTCTACGCCTGGCTGGCCGCCGACCGCGCGACGCCCTCGCCCGAGGGGACCGACGCCGCCGCGCTCGCGGACCCCGACCGGCTGGCCGCCGCCGAACGCCGCCTCGCCTGGCAGCTCGAACTCCTCCCCGACGAAGGGCGCCTGCACCTCGCCCTCGCCCGCGTCCTCCTCCGCGCCGGGCGCGTCGCGGCCGCCCGCGCGGAGCTCGAGCGCGCCGCCCTCGCCGGTCCCCCGCCCGTCGCCGAGGACGCCCTCCTCCTGCAAGAGGCGGCCCTGGCCCTCGAGCGCGCCGCCCTGGTGCCCAACGCGCCTCGGGACCTCCTCGGGCCGAAGCCCTCGGTGGCACGGACGGCCCGCCTCGCCGCGCTCCTCCCCTGGCGGGCCGAAGCCCACACCGCCCACGGGGCCGCCCTCGAGCGCGAAGGGCATTTCGCCGCGGCGGCGGAGGCCTACCGCACCGGCGCAGCGCGCGTCCCCGAGCCCGCCGCGCGCGAGCGCCTCGCGGGCCTGGCCGCCCGCGCCGCGGCCGAGGCGGCCCGCAAGCGGCGCAACGAGGGCACCTAGCCTGCGGCCCCGGAAGTCCTGGCGGGGTCCGAGGAGGCCCCGCCACCTTGGGGAGGCGGCCGAAGTCCAAGCCCGCGCCCCGGGCGCCCCTTTTCCGGAACGCTCGCGGGACGAGCGCGGTTCGGCGGCTCTGTTTGCGCGGCGCCTTCGCCGCTGCTTTCCTGGGGCATGAGTTCATCCCCCGCCGCGCCCGCCGCAGACCTGCTCGTCGTCGACGACGTCCTCGCCAACCTGCGCCTCCTCGCGGGCTTGCTCCGCCGCTGCGGCTACAAGGTGCGGCCCGCGCCCAGCGGGGCCATCGCGCTGCGCGCGGCGGCGGCGGCGCCCCCCGACCTGGTCCTCCTCGACGTGAACATGCCCGGGCTCGACGGCTTCGAGGTGTGCCGGCGCCTGCGCTCCTTGCCGGGGCTCGAAGACGTCCCGGTGCTCTTCCTCAGCGCGCGGGACGAAGTGGGCGACAAGCTCGAGGCCTTCCGCGCCGGCGCCGTGGACTACCTCTCCAAGCCCTTCCACTTCGAAGAAGTCCAGGCCCGGGTGCAAACGCACCTCGAACTGCGCCGCGCGCGCCGCGAGCTGGCCGCACGCTACGGTGAGCTCCGGAGGGCCGAAGCCATGCGCGACACCCTGGCGCACATGATCGTCCACGACTTGCGCTCGCCCCTCTGCGGCGTGCGGGGCATGATCGAACTCGTCGAGGGCAGCCAGCGGGTACAGCTCCCGCCCGAGCAGCGCGAGCACCTGCGACTGGCCCACCGCACCTGCACGCGCCTCCTCGAGGACATTTCCACCCTCCTCGACCTCGGGCGCCTCGAAGCGGGGCGCATGCCCCTCGACCTCGCCGAGCACGACCTCGGGCGCCTGGTGGAGGAGGCCTGGGAGGTCCTGGGCGGACTCGGGACGGAGCGACGGCTCGAGCGCGCGCTCCCCGCGCGGCCCGTGCGCCTCCGTTGCGACGGCGCCCTCGTGCGCCGGGTAGCCCACAACCTCCTCGCCAACGCCCTCCGCTTTTCGCCTCGCGAAGCCCCCCTCGTCGTCCGCCTCGAGGCCACGGAGGACCGGGCGCGCCTCGAGGTCGTGGACCAAGGGCCCGGCATTCCCCCCGAACAGCGCGCGCGCATCTTCGACAAGTACGCCCAGGCGGAGGCCCTGGCGGCCGAGGGACGCCGCTACGCCAGCGGCCTGGGGCTCGCCTTCTGCAAGCTCGCCGTCGAAGCGCACGGCGGGCGCGTCGGCGTCGAGAGCGAACTCGGGCAGGGGAGCACCTTCTGGGTCGAGCTCCCCCTCGCGCCCGCGGGCTGAACGGGCGGCCTCGCCGCCGCGCCACGCTGGGAGACCCGGTCAGCCGGCTCCGGAGCCCCCTTCGCCGAAGAGCTCGAGCAGGGCGCCGAGGTCCAGCTCGGCGAGGAGCCCCTCGAGGTGCGCCGCCAGGGCGGGCGCGTGCGCGGCGACCCGCGGGGCAAGGCCTTCGAGGCGCTCGACGTCCAGGGCGACGGCCGCGGCGCGCAGCTCGCCGCGCAAGGAGAGGGGAAGCGAGGCGAGGGCTTCCGCCCAGGGGCCGTCGCCGACCGCCAGCGCGGCGGCGGGATCGAGGGGCGTGCGCTCGACGCTCAGGGGGAGGAGCTCTTCGAGCACCGAAAACAGAGCCTCCTCGCGGAGGGGTTTGCGCAAGCAGGCGTCGGCCCCGGCGGCCCGCGCCTCCTCTTCCACGTCCGCTGCGGTGCAGAGCACTGCCTTGGGCAGGACCTCGGGAGGGAGGCCCGCGCGCAGGCGGCGCAGCGTCTCCAGCCCGTCGATGCCCCCCAGGCGACAGTCCAGGAGCACGAGGTGCGGCGCGAAGGAAGCCGCCGCCTCCAGAGCGTCCTCGCCGCTGCTCGCGACCCGCACCGAGGCGTCGAGGCGGGTCAGGAGCGCGGCGAGCCAGCCGCGCTGGGTGGGGTCGTCGTCGACGACGAGGAGCCGCGGGCGCGGCGCGCCGTCTTCGGGCACGAAGCGCCGCGCCCGCGGCCGCTCCCCGCGCCCCGGCGTTGGGGCCTCACCCTCCGCTTCGGCGACGGGGACTTCCAGGCGGAAGACGCTTCCGCGCCCGGGCTCGCTCTCGAGCTCGAGGGTCCCTCCCAGGAGGCGTGCGTAGGTGCGGCTGAGGGGGAGCCCGAGGCCCGCGCCGCGGACGCCGGCCGCGCCCTCGCTGCGGGCGAAGGGCTCGAAGATGCGCTCTTGCTCGTGGAGGGGGATCCCGGGGCCCTGGTCGACCACCTCGAAGCGCAAGCGCCACCCCTCGGGCGCGCGGCAGGAAGAGGCCCGCAGACGGACTTCGCCCGCGTCGCTGAACTTGAGCGCGTTCTCCACCAGGTTGACCAGGACCTGCCGGATCTTGCCGGCGTCGCTCACGGCGCGCCGCAGGAGGTCGGGGGCGGCCTCCACGACGAAGCGCAGCCCGCGCCGACGCGCGGTCTCCGAGAACAGGGAGAGGAGGCCGTCGAGGAGGACGTGGGGGGAGAAGGGGGCGAGGTCCGCCCGAACCTCGCCCGAGTCGGCCCGAGCGGCCTGAAGGACGCCGTCGAGGATGGCCGTGAGGTGCTCTCCGCTGCGGGCAATGGTCTCCACCCAGCGGCGCTGCTCGCTCGTGAGCGCCTCGCGTTCGAGGAGCTGCGCGTAGCCGAGGACGGCGTTGAGGGGGGTGCGCAGCTCGTGGGAGGCGTGGGCGAGGAGCTCGCGCCGCCGGCGCGCCTCGACCTCCGCCGCCGCCCGCGCCTGCACCAAGGCACGCTCGGCTTCTTCCAGGCGCCGCGCGTCGCGGAGGGTGGCGAGGAACAGGCGCTCGTGCTCGGTGCGGAGCTCGACGATCGAGAGCAAGAGGGGCAAGGGGCTCCCGTCGCGCCGAAGGCCGATGACCTCGCGCTCGCCGATGCCCACGACGCGCGGAAGGCCGCCCTCGAGGTAGCGGCGCAGGTAGCCGTCGTGGCGGCTGCGGTCGGGCTCGGGCATGAGCTCGCGCACGTTGGCGCCCACCAGGTCGGCCGCGCGGTGACCGAAGAGGTGCTCCGCCGCCGGGTTGACCTCGAGGATGCGGCCGCGCGCGTCGGCAAGGATCATGCCCGCCTGGGCCTGCGCGAAGAGGGCGTCGAAGAGGGCCTCGTGCAATCCGGGCGCCGCGCCCGGAGCGTTGGAAGGGACCGCGCAAGCGCACAGGAGGCCTTCCTTGCCCGCCGCCTCGAGGCGCCACACGAGGCGCAGGTCCGCAGAAGGCCGCGCGCTCGCCCCGCCGGCAAGGCGCAAGGGCGGCGTCGCGACGCGGCCGGCGGCGGCCGCCCGGCCCAGGGCGAGGTCGAACTCCGCGCGGTCTTCGGGGGCGATCAGCTCCTGCACCCGCTCGGGGCGAGGCGAGGGAAGGCCGTCGCCCAGGGACTCCGCCCAGGCGGCTTCGTTCCACCACAGGCAGCGCCCCTCGGCGTCGACCACCGCGGGCAGCGCCGGAGCCGCGGCGAGGAGCCGCAAGGCCACCTCGCGGCAGGGCGCGTAGCCCGCCCCGTCGCCTCCGGAGGCCGTGCCCCGACGCGGCGGCAGGTCTTGGATCCCCTGCGCGTCCTCGTTCCCCATGGGTTCACTCTAGGCGCGCGGATGCGCCGGATCCATCAGCCGGCGTGTAGGGTCTCGCCTACGGGAGGACTCCGCCCTCGCCTCCGCGGACGAGCCAGCTCCGGCTCCGACCTCGGTGGGTCCGACCTCGGAAGGCCCCCGAGCCCGCGCCGGGGGTCCGGGGCAGGCCCAAGCCCCGGGCGAGTCCGAACCGCCCGCCGGACCCCGCCCCCGAAGAAGCTCGCCGCCGGACAGCAGATCCGAAGGCCCGCCACCCCCGCGGAGCCCGGAAGGGGCCCTCCGCTCCCCAACAGCCCGTTGAGGAAGTTCTGGCGAGGCGCGAGGAGGTCCAGCAACCTTCTGGTTGTGACCGACGAGCAACGAAGTCAGGGCTTCCTCAACGGGCTCCCTGGGGGCGCGCCTGTAGGCGAGACCCTACGCGCGGCCGCGGACGGACTCCTTGACCCTCCGCAGGCACGCTCGGATCATTTCGTCCTCGGTGAACCCCTTGCGTCTCCTGGTGGCCGTGGACGAGTTCCTCCTGCGGGAGGGACTCTGCCGCATGATCGACGCCTGGGAGGAGGCAACCCTGGTGGGCGTGGCCTCCCGCGCGGTCGAGGCCCTCGCCCTCTGCCGCGAAGTCGACGGAGGCGATGCCTTGCTCCTGGGCTGCTCGGGGGGAACGGCGCAACTGACTCGGCTGCTCGAAGGATTGCGGGCCGCTTGCGACCAGACCCCCGTGCTGGTCCTGGGCCGCCCCGGCGCGGGGCACGCCGCCCACCACGCCCTGCGCGCGGGCGCGACCGGCGTCCTCGGCTGGGGCCTCTCGGAGGAGGAGCTCCGGAGCGGCATCCGCCGGGCGGCCCGCCGCGAGCCGGTGGGCTGGATCGAAGGGGGCTGCGGCGGCCCGACCCGGACCCGAGGCATGGACCGCATCGAGCTCAGCGCCCGCGAACGCGAGGTGCTGCGCCTCCTCTGCGCCGGGCGGAGCCTCAAGGAAATTGGCGCCGAACTCGGCCTCAGCCCCAAGACGGTGAGCACCTACCGGAGCCGCGCCCTGCAGAAGCTCGGCCTGCGGAGCACCGCGGACCTCGTCCGCTACGCCCTCGAGCACGGCCTGACGAACAACGGGGCGGGCTGAACCGGGGCAGACCGAGGGGTCTGCGAAGGAGGGCCCCGCGGCCGCGCCAGGCGGTTCCACCGCGCCCTGGGGGAGGGCGCCCGGCGAGCCGGAGGGGCCCGCGCCGCGACCTTGCGCGGGTCGCGGCGCGCTCCCTCGGAGAGACCCCGCGAAGGCTAACGAATGGAGGCCAGGAAGGCCTTCATCGCCTCCTCGTCGAAGGCCTCGGCGTTGCCGAGGAACATCAAGAGCACCTGCGTGGGGTCGTCCTTGGCGCGCGGGAGGACGAGGACGACCTGGCGCATCTTGTTGCCGTCGTTCCCCACGCCCACGGCCTGCTGGGCGGTGACCTCCTCGCCGCGCACGGTGAGGGTGAGCTGGTCCTCCGACTCCACCTGCTGCAAGGCGGCGCCGCGCCCTTGCTGCTGGAGCTGCTGCTGGATCTGCTGCTTGGCGAGTTCGGGGTCCTGACCGGGCGGGAGCTGAAAGACGACGATCATCAGCTTCTGGTTCGGCTGCCCCAGGCTCCCCGCCGGCCCGACCACGGACATCTTCACGCCGGCCATGCTCATCCCGAACAGACCCTGGTACCCCTCGGGGACCTCGCTGGGGAGGATCTCCTTGAGGTTCTGCTCCACCTTCACCGGATCCATGAAGAACATGTTGCGGAACAGGGCCACGCCGGCCACGGCCGCGCCCACGCCGAGCAGCGCCACCAGGCAGCCGCACACGAGGCAGAACTTGAGGAAGCCGCTGCCGCCCGCCTTCGCCTCGTCGGGGTGCTCGGCCTGGAATTCGTCGAAGTCGCTCACACTGCCTCCATCGCCCGGTGGACCGAAGCTTAGCACGGAGCGAAAAGCGGATCGCGGTCGCCGGGGGCGGACGGTTCCAAAGGCTCGCTCCCCTTCCGCGGCCTTGGAACGGCCTGCGCCGCCCCGCAGCCCTCGCGGAGGACGCGACCCATCGAGACCAACCCGAACGGAACCAGCGCATAGAATCGACGCGACCCACGATCCGGTGACGACGATGCCTTCTGCCTGCTCTCGCCCGCGCCGCGGCAGTGTTCTCTTGCTCGTATTCGCCCTCCTCAGCGCCCTCGCTGGTGTGGGGTGGCTCCTCCTCTCGGACGGAGTCCCCCCGCCCGCCGGGGCGGCCCCTCCCCCGCAGAAGACTCCCAGAACCCCTCCCGCTCCGCGGGTGACCTTGGGTCCGCTGCCTCCAGAGGCTGGGCGATCCCGAGGCCCTGCGGCTTCCGCAGGGCCTCGCCCCCCCCTCTCTTCCGCGACCGCGCACGCAGGAATCCGCCGGTCGGAGGCGGAGGACCCACCGCCGGGGCGGGCCCGCTTGATCGGCCACGTCGTCGATCCGAGCGGTCGGCCGGTTGGCGGCGCGGTGGTCCAATTGCTCTACGAGTCGGGGAGCGGTTCCCTCCGGGGCTCGCCCACGCCCAACCTGCGCCAGGAGACCGATGACCGGGGAGATTTCGCCCTCGTGGTGGAGCCGGGCTCCTACCGATTGAGCGCCAAGATGTCCGGCTTCGCGCCAGCGTGCGCGCGATCGCTTCGCTTGTCGCCAGACGAGGTGCGCGACAGCGGCGACCTGGTCTTGCGCCGTTCCTGCAGCCTGCGCGGGAGAGTTCTCTCCAGCGACGGCCGCCCCCTCCCCGGCGCACGGGTGGTGGCCTCCGGCCCCACCATGAGGCAAAGCACCACGACCGATCGCGAAGGGTGTTTTCGGCTCGACGGGCTCGCCGAGGACGTCTACACGGTGAGCGCCTTGCTTTCGGGGTGGGTTGACGCCCTCGTTCGGGAGGTGCCGGTCACGGTGGAGGAGGGTGGAGAGGTCGAATTCCGCCTCGAAAGAGCCGGCACCTTGGGCGGAACCCTCCTCGGCTCCGACGGGTTTCCGCTCGAGGGCGGGCTGGTGTTCGCGTTCGCCGGGGAGCGTGGCTTGGGCAAGGCGCGCAGCGACGCCCAAGGGAACTACTCCATCGAAGACCTTCCCGCGGGCGACGTCGTCCTCCTCGCCCGCAGCGAGGACCACGCCGTGAGCGCCCGCGGAAAGGCCACGGTGGTCGCGGGCTCGCTCACGCCCCTCGACCTCGTGCTGAAGGAGAGCCCCCGCATCGAAGGAGTCCTGCGCAACCGACGCGGCGAACCCCTCGCCGGCCTGCGCGTGGTCGCACACTCGCGCATTGGATACGCGGTGCGCCGTTCGGAACCCACGGGCTCCGACGGGCGCTACCGGATCGAGCTGCTCTACCCCGGACGCTATTCCCTCGAGGTGCTGCGGGACGCGGGTCGCCACGCCCTGTCCCCCTGCTTGGCGAGCGCCGAGGTCGAAGCCCCGGGAGGCGTCGTGGCTCGAGACTTGGTGGTTCCCAGCCCCGCGCTTCTCGCAGGCTGCCTCCGCGACGAACGGGATCGCCCGGTCGCAGACGCCCAGGTCGACGCCAGCGTAGGCCGCGAGGTCCGCGGCACGACCCGAAGCGACGACGCAGGTCGCTTTCGCTTTCCGGAGCTCCCCGCGGGGCGCTACACGGTTTTCGCGTACCGGGGGAACGACCAGCGCACGGGCCAGGGCGTCGTCGAGCTCCACGAAGGCGAACGGCGCGAAGACTTCGAGCTCGTCCTACGCCCGCCCGCCTTCCTGCGCGGAAGGATTCTCCTTCCCGATGGGAGACCGGCCGCTCGCCTGGAGCTGCGCCTGCGCGGAGTGGACGCTTCCGTCTGCCGAGGGTCTCCAAGCGACGCCGAAGGCTGCTTCGAACTCGGCCCCCTCTCCGACGGCGACTACGTGCTCGAGGCCGACTCCGAGAGCCTGCGCCTCCTCGAGCGCCGCGCGGGGCGCCCTGGCCTGACCCTCCCCGCGGCGACCGTCCGCGTCCGCGCGGGGCGCACCCCAGACCTCGAACTCTCGCTGCGCGCTTCGCCGTGAGCGTTGCGCCGGCCTCTCTGGGGAGCACTCGGCGTTCCGGTTGCTACGGGGGCCTTGGAGTGGGTCCCGTGCGGGCTTCCCCGCCGCGGGGAAAAGCGGCGCTCCCCTCTTGCGAGGGGGGGCCCTCCTGCGGAAACGACCCGACGGGAGCTGCCGCCCCAGAGCGGGCCCCGCTCGCCGCCGCGACGGCGCATCCCTCGCCTCCCCTGCGCACCGCCCCCCGGCCTCCGCCGCACGGTTCTCGGGCGACGTGACGCTTTGGGGACCATCGCCCGGGAACCCCCGAGCGTAGGCTAGGGGACGCACCGACCCGGACGCGACGATGCCCTCGAAGCCCTCCTCCCCCCTCCTCCCTCGCCGCAGCGCCCTGCTCCTTCTCGCCCTCGCGCTCCTTTGCGCGCTCGGTGGGGTGGGCTGGCTCCTCCTCGGCGGAGAGGCCCCGCCTCCTCGCCACCGGAGCGCCCGCGGGTCGGCGACCGCCGACCCCGCCGCCGCTCCGCGGGTGGCCTTCGACCCGCTTCCTTCCCGGGAGACAGGAGGCGCCGACCCCGCAC
>RFHU01000209.1 GCA_003695705.1 Planctomycetota bacterium | reverse complement strand
TCGCCCAGGCCCGCCTGGACTGCGTCGGCCGCCACGACGAAGCGCGGCTTCGGGCGCAGGGCCTCGTCGACTTCGCGCACCACGAGGAGCTTGAGGCCCTCGGTGCTCTCCACCTTGCGGGTGGCCCACACCGTCCCGATCACCCGGCCCAGGAACATGCTGCTTGCCTCCGCCGACGCCCGACGCGCCGCCTCCGCGCCCGCCCGCGGGGACGGGGTGCAGGAGGATACATCAAGATCGTCTCGGCGCAGGCCACGAGGTCCGCTGCCGGATGACCTCTTCGGTCGGGTACCAACGCCCCCGCACCGCGCCGAGCAGATAGAGGGAGCCCGTGACCAGGACCGTCTCCCCAGCGCGCGCCTCCTCGAGCGCCCGCTCCAGCGCGCAGGCGGGCTCTCCGCCTGCCCAGGCCACCAACCCGCGCTCCCGCGCAGCCTCCACCAACGCGCTCGCGCGGACGCTTTCCTTGCCGTAGAGGCCGAGCTCGGTAACGACCAGGCAGCGGACGCGCGGCGCCAGGGCACGCACCAGCGCCTCCGGCGTCCGAGAACCCGTCGCGGCCACCACCGCCACCAAGGGCCTGCCGTCCAGGGCCTCGAGCAGCGCGCCCAGCTTCTGCGGGTTGTGGGCGCCGTCGAGGACGACGCGCACTCCCGCCTCGGGCATTGCCTCGCAGCGGCCGGGGAGGACGCGCCGCGCGAAGCCCTCGCGGAGGGCCTCCGGCCCCACGGGCCAGCCGGCGCGCGCCAGCCGGTCGAGCGCGCTGGCCGCGACGGCGGCGTTGCGGGCCAAGAACGGCGCCGCCGAGGACAGCTCCACCTCCACCTCGCCCAGGGCCGGCAAGCGGAGGCACACCCGGCGCCCGGCGCGCTCGACGAGGACCCGCGCGGGATCGACCCCCTCCAGGGGAGCCCCCACCCGCTCGGCTTCGGCGGCGAGCACCTCCCAGCCCGGGCCGCGCACGGCGACCGCGGGGACGCCCAGGCGCAGGACCCCCGCCTTGTGCCACGCGATCTCTTCAAGGGTCGCGCCGAGCGCGCGCAGGTGGTCGAGCCCGAGGTCGGTGACCACCGCGAGGGCGAGGTCGAGGCCCTGCACCAAGTCGTAGCGCCCCCCGACTCCGGTCTCGATCACCTGCGCCGAGACCCGCGCCTCGGCGAAGGCGAGGTAGCTGAGCGCGAGCGAGGTCATGCCGTGCACCGAGGCCGGCCCGTCGGGGTCGCTGCGGAAGCGCTCGGCCACCGGGCGTGCCCGCGCGAGGGCGCGCTCGAGGTCCTCCACCGCGGCGTAGCGTCCCGAGATCCACGTCTTCTCGCTGAAGGACTGCAGGTAGGGCGAGACGTGCAGGCCCGTGCGCAGGCCGGCGGCGTCGAGAGCCGCCGCGATCAGGGCCGCGACGCTGCCCTTGCCGGAGGTCCCGGCGACCTGGACCGCCGGCGCGCAGCGCTGCGGGTCGCCGAGGGCGGCGTTGAAGGCGAGGGCCGTGCGGACCTTGCCCTCGGGGTCCTTGCGCCGCGGCTCACGGCGCACGAGCTCCACGTCGACGTAGCGGCGTAGCGCCTCGTAGCGCTGCAGGGTCAGCGTTGCAGGACGTCCCACTTGGGTCGATCCACCGTCGCGAGGAAGGCCGCCTCGTCGCGGGCGACGGCGGTCCCGCGCGCCTCCACGCCTTCGAGGAAGGCTACGAAGTCCAGCTGCCGGCCCTCGCGGTCCCGCTCCCGGCGGAACAGACGAGCGAACTCGTTGGCGGGGAGGGTCCGCCGGCCGGCGACGGTCACCGTGTCGATCCGCAGCCCGTGGTCGTCGACGCCTTCTTGCGGGCGGTAGCTGCGCCACACCAGCTCGGAGCACACGAGCCGATCGTCGGTCGCAAAGTCGAAGTCGAAGTCGTAGGGGCGCCCCAAGAAGCCGAAGGCCCGCGCCACCGCCCGCGCCTTGACCCAGGCGGGCAGGCGGGGGCGCAAGGCCGCCAGGTAGTCGCCCGCCGCGTGCTCGAGCGAGTTCTGCACCACGCCCTCGCTGATCGCCTCGATCAAGAGCAGCGGGTGCTCGGGGTCGGCGGCGGCGCGCTCGGCCCAGGCGCGTGGGTAGGTGCGCGCCAGGTAGGCCGTGAAGGCCTCCTCGCGCCCGCCGGCGCGCGCCACCCAGGAGCGCACGCCGGGATCCTGGTCGAAGGCCGCCGCGAGCTGTTCCCGGCTCCCCACGTAGAGCATGGCGTGGGGCCAGAAGCCCGGCAGACCGAGGTTGGAGAGGTACCAGTTCTTGCGCCCCAAGAGGACGTCGCCAGGCTCCGCAAGGCGAGCGAAGCTGCGCAATTGCTCCGGCGCGATCAGGTAGCGCCCGCGGCGGCGCACCTTCGTGTCGCCCATCCACTCGGCCACCCCCTTCTGGACGGGGAACACGAGGCGCTTGAGCTTGCGCTGCAGCGGGGCGAGGTCGTTGGCCAGGGTGCGCGCGGCGAGGACGCGCCCCCCCCGCGCCAGGACGCGCCCAAGGTGCTCCTCGACCTCTCTCCAGAGCCACTCGTAGCCGTTCGCCCGCGCGAGGGCGCGCGCGCCGTGCGTGCGGTCCAAGAAGTACAGGTATTGCTGGCCGGCCACGACCCGCGAAAGGTCGGTGAGCCCGGCGAGCTCCTCGCGCACGAAGGCCACGCTGTGGGCGGGGAGCCCGCGCTCGGGGCGCTCGAGGTCGAGGAACTTCACCGCGTCGGCGTTCTCGTTCAGTACGTCCACCAGGTCGGTGGTGCGCTCGTAGAGGGAGAGCTCGGCGGCGAAGGTGAGCAGGAAGCTGCGCACGTGCGCGTCCCGCTCGAGGCGCGAGGGGTCGAAGAAGGTGTAGTCTTCGTAGAAGCGGCGCGTCTCGTCGAGCACGCGGGCGGCGTCGAGGTAGGTCGTCCAGCAATCGAGGGCGGCCGCCTCCTCGTCGGCGCGCAGGGGCGCCGACCGCCCTGCCGCGCGCGCGAAGGCGTCGAGGGAGCCCAGGCGCTCGACGCTCCAGGAGAGGGCTCGATCGAGCTCGCGGTAGTGGGCGGCGTCGGCCGCCCAGGTGGGAGCGAAGGCCGGACCCAGGGTGGTGAGGGCGGTCTCCTGCGTGGCCCAGCGCACGGCGACCTTGCCGCCCGCGAGGAGGACGACGAGCAGCGAGAGGGCGACGATCCGCCGGCGGCCCCGGCGCCGCTCCAGGACCGGCCCGCGCAGGTAGAAGCCGGCGATCGCGGCGAGGGCGCCGGCGATCCAAAGGCTGAACAGTCCTCCCAGGAGGGGATACCAGAGGAGGCCACGGTCCGCGGCCCAGTAGCCCAGCCCGGCGCCCAGGCCCAGGGGCAAGGTGAGAAAGCCCGCCGCCACCAGCCCGCGGCCGGCGCTGTCGTGGGCGTCCCCGGGCTCCTCGCGGGCCCCGCAGGCCGCGCCCCGCGGACCCGACGCAGAGGGTGGCGCAGCGGCGGAACTCGCCTCGGCAGAGGTCCCCGCGAGAGGCGCGGGCACTCCCTCCGGCGCGGAGGCCGCGGTCGCCTCCGCAGGCCCACCGGCCGCCGGCGGCGACAAGGGAGCCGAGGGGCTCGCCTCCCCCGCGCGCGCAGCCGAGCCGCCGCGGGCGCCCTCGCCGGCGGACGGTCCGTTCGGAGAAGGAGAAACGGGAGGAGACGATTCGTTCATGCGCAGAACGCTCCCAGGGCCCAGTCGCGCAGGGCCTCGCCGGCCACCGACCGGACCTCGTAGGACCCGAGTTCACCCACCAAGGCGTCCAGCGCCAAGGCGGCGGCATGGAGGAACTCCTTGTCGGAGGCCGGCGGGGCGGCACGGACCGCCACCTGGGCAGCTCGGGCGGTCCGCTCGAGGGCGAGCAAAATGCTCGTGGCCTCCGCGTCGTCGCTCCTCAGCGCCTCGAAGGCCATACGGAGGAGCCCGACCGCCGCCTCGGCGCTGCGCAGCGGG
>RFHU01000208.1 GCA_003695705.1 Planctomycetota bacterium | reverse complement strand
GCCTTCCCCGCCGCCGAACACGGCTTCTCCATGAAGGACGGCGAGGAGGGCAAGCTCAGCGAGACCCTCTCCCGACCGCTGCGCGGCGCGGTCGCGGACGGCCTGGTCGCCCCGGCCCCCGACGAGGCCGAAGAAACCCCGGCACCAAGCGAGTGAGCCCCACGGACCGCGGCGGGCCCCCGGGAGACGTCGTCGTGGTCGGCCCAGGGGCCATGGGCTGCCTCTTGGCGGCGCGCCTCAGCCTCGCCGGGCACTCGGTCCTGCTCCTCGACCACGACCCGGCGCGCGCCGCACGCCTCGCCCGGGACGGCCTCGCGCTGACGGATCCGCAGGGCGGGGCGCGTTTGCGGGCAACGGTCCGCTGCACGACCCCGCCCCTCGAGGCCCCGCCCGAACTTGCGCTGGTGTGCGTCAAGGCCCGCTCCACGCGGAAGGCACTGGCCCCGCTCGTCGGCGGCACGGGAACCGTCGCCCTCCTGCAGAACGGCGTCGGCCGCTTCGCCGCCGCCGGAGAGTTTCTCGGAGCCCCCGAGCGGGTGGTGGGGCTCTTGAGCACCGAAGGCGCAACCCTCACGGACGAGGGCGCGGTCCGCCACACGGGGTGCGGACGAACCCACGTCGGCGCCCTGCGCCCCGAGCAGCGGTCCCGCGCCGAGTGCGTTCGCGCCCTCCTTGCCTCGGCGGGCCTCGAGGCCTCCGTCGTGGACGACCTCGAGCGGGCCGAGTGGGAAAAGGCGACGGTCAACGCCGCGATCAACGCCCTTTGCGCCCTGCTGGACTGCCCCAACGGCGCCCTTCTCGAACTCCCCACCGCAGCGGAGCTCGCCGACCGAGCGGCGGCCGAGACTGCGCGGGTGGCCCGCGCCCGCGGGGTGGACGGGCCCTGGACCGAGGAGCAGGCGCAGGCCCGCTGGCGGGCCGTCGCCCAGGCCACGCGCCGCAACGTCTGCAGCGCGCTCGCCGACCTTCGCAGGGGACGCGCGACGGAGGTATTTGCTATAAACGGGGCCGTTGCCCGCGCCGCCCGCGAGCTCGGGCTAACTGCCGATACCAACGAGACTTTGGACCTGCTCGTGGCCGCCCGCGAGGCGCAGCTTCGCGCCCGCTGATCCGCCGCCGCTTGGTCTCCAGCCGCCTCCCAGGAGCGACCCATGGCCGACCCCACCCCGCCCTCCGGCACCCCCGACGAGCGCGGCGAGGAGGGCTCCTCGATCCGGCTCAAGAACGTCTCCGAGGAGATGCACCACAGCTACATGCAATACGCCATGAGCGTGATCAAGTCGCGCGCCCTCCCCGACGTGCGCGACGGGCTCAAGCCGTCGCAGCGGCGGGTGCTCTACACCATGGCGAGCGACCTCAACCTGCTCCCCACCCGCCAGCGCGTGAAGTCGGCACGCGTCGTGGGGGAGGCCATGGGCAAGTACCACCCCCACGGCGACTCGGCCATCTACATGACCCTGGTGCGCATGGCCCAGGACTTCGCCAGCCGCTACGTGCTCGTCGACAAGAAGGGGAACTTCGGCTCGATCACCGATCCCCAGCCGGCGGCCATGCGCTACACCGAGTGCCGCATGGCCTGGGGCGCCGTGCACATGGTGGCGGACATCAACGAAGACACCGTCGACATGGTCCCCAATTACGACAACCGGGACCTCGAGCCGGTCGTCCTCCCCAGCAAGTTCCCCAACCTACTCTGCAACGGCTCCCAGGGGATCGCCGTCGGCATGGCCACGAGCATCCCCCCCCACAACCTGCAGGAGGTCACCAACGCACTGATCGCCATCGCAGAGCGCGGCGACGAGGTCAGCGACGCCGAACTCCTGCGACTCGTGCCGGGCCCCGACTTCCCCACCGGCGGGATCATCTGCGGCACCGCGGGGATCCGCTCCGCCTACCTGACCGGCCGCGGCGCCATCACGGTGCGCGGCAAGGTCGAGATCGAGGAGACCAAGACCGGTCGCGCCCGGATCGTGATCACCGAGCTGCCCTACCAGGTCACCACCGAAGCCCTCCGCGAGAAGATCAACGCCGCCCACCGCGCCGGGCGCGTGGTCGGTCTGGCCGACATCAAGGACCACTCGGCCAAGGGCCAGGTGCGTGTGCTCCTCCCCTGCAAGAAGGGCGAGGACCCCCACGTGATCCTCAACCAGCTCTACAAGCACACGCCGCTGCAGACGACCTTCTCGATCATCATGATCGCGCTCGAGCCGACCAAGGGCGGCGGCATGCGCCCGGTCACCTTCACCCTGCGGGGGCTGCTGAGCGCCTTCAAGCAGCATCGCTACCAGGTGATCCGCCGGCGAACGCGCTACCGGCTCGAGAAGGCGCGCGCGCGGATCCACATCCTCGAGGGCCTCGCCAAGGCCCTCGACGCCCTCGACGACGTGATCTCGATCATCCGCAACTCGGCCACCACCGACGAGGCCCGAGAGGGACTGCGCGAGCGACTGGCGCCGCTGAGCAAGGCCCAGGCAAACGCCATTCTCGAAATGCGCCTCGCTCGCCTGACGGGCATGGAGCGCGGCAAGCTGCTGAGCGAACTGGAGGAACTCCGCAAGACGGCGGCGGACCTCGAGGACATTCTCGCGCGCGAGGAGCGCGTGCGCGACTTGTTCGTCTCCGAGTGCCGCGAAGTCGCCGACAACCTGCGCAAGCACGACCCCGGAAACGACGCCCGCCGAACCGTGATCGACGCCAGCGAGGCCGGCGACCTCGAAGAGGAGGACTTGATCGCCGTCGAGGACTGCATCGTCACCGTCACGCACAAGGGGTACATCAAGCGCACCGCCCTCGACGCCTACCGCCTCCAGCGCCGGAGCGGGAAGGGCATGTACGGTGCGTCCACCCGCGACGACGACTTCGTCACCAACATGTTCCTGGCCTCGACCAAGGACTACGTATTGGCCTTCACCAGCAAGGGACGGGTCCACTGGATCAAGGTCTACCGGATCCCCGAAGGCAGCCGGACGTCGCGCGGGCGCGGGCTGCGAAACCTAATCGCCCTCCTCCCCGACGAGACCGTGACCAGCCTGATCCGCGTCCAGGGCGAATTCGACGCCGACCGCTACCTGGTCATGGCCACCCGCCAAGGGGTGATCAAGAAGACCCAACTGTCGGCCTTCAAGAACCCACGCAAGGCCGGCGTGGTCGCCGTCAAGATCGACGAAGGAGACGCGCTCGTCGGCGTGCGCGTCACCAACGGAGGCAACGAACTCGTACTCGCCAGCCGCAACGGCAAGGCCGTCCGCTTCCACGAAGAGGAGGTGCGTCCCATGGGACGCACCGCGCGCGGTGTGCGCGGCATGCAGCTCGGCGAAGGGGACGAAGTCGTGGCCCTCGTCGTGGCGGGCGAAGAGGGCCCCAACCTCCTCACCGTGTGCGAGCTCGGCTACGGGAAGCAGACGCCCGTGGAGGACTACCGGCAGACCCGTCGCGGCGTGCAGGGGGTGATCAACGCCAAGCTCACCGAGAAGACCGGTCGGGTCGTGGGCATGGTCGCCGTGCAGCCCGGCGACCAGGTCATGCTCATTACCTCCTCCGGCAAGCTGATCCGCGCTCCCGTCGACGACGTGCGCACCTGCGGGCGCGCGACCCAAGGGGTGCGGATCATTCGCGTCGACGAGGGCGAGCACGTGGTCGCCATTGCGCGCGTCGCCATGGAGCGCGACGCAGGCGAAGACCACGAGGAGGCGAGCGCGGAGTAGGGCCTCGGCCCCTTCGCACCCAGCAGACCGCACGAGAGGCCCTGGGGCGGGCGCGAGGGCCCGGAGTGGCGACTTCCACGACCCGGGGCTACGGACGGGCGCGGTCGGAGCCCGGCGCGGCGGGCGGCGTGCAGGGCCCCGCGAACTCGCGGCGTCCTCCCGCCGCCAGCGAACCAGGCCGCCCGGATCCCGGCGGCAGCGCGAAGGACCTGCGGCGGACTCGCGTTTGCTCATGGGAGGAGGTACGGCGCGGAGAAACGACTTGCCGCGCCGGGGCCGGAATTCCTTGAAGTGGCCTCAAGCGGCTGCCATCGTCCCCACGGCGTTCGGGCCGGGGCCCCAGCGCCAACCGGGCCGAAGGCGGCCCACGCGCCTTCGGTAGCCGGACCCACAGGGCGAGCCGTTCCCTCAGGGGAACGGCTCGGGCCGTTTGGGGGGGACTCCCTGCAGGCCAGGGGCTGCCCCCCGAGGGCGCGGGGTCCCCCGCTGCCCTGCGCGGGCGTCGCGCTGTTTCGCGCTCCGCCGACCCTCCCGCGCGCCCCGCTCCTCGAGTCCGCGATCCGCCGCCCGGGCTCACCCCCAAGGAGGACGCGCAGGCGAAAGCCGGCAGGGCCTCCAGCGTCCCGCGAAGTCGGAGCGCAGCAACCCCTTTCGCTCCAGCCGGCCGAGGAGGCGGAGGACGTCGTACAGCCCGAGTCTCGCGCGCGCCGCGAGCGCCTCGGCCGTTTCCGCTCCCTCCCCGAGCGCCGCGAGCAGCCCGCGCTCCTCAGGAGTGAGGTCCCCTGGGCCGAGGGCCGCCTCCACTCCGCGCAGCACGGCCAAGACGTCCTCGGCGCTTTCGACGAGGCGAGCTCCGTCGCGCAAGAGCGCGTTGGGTCCGCGGGCCAAGGGTTCGCGAGGAAAGCCCGGCACGGCGAAGAGCTCGCGTCCCTCGCCGAGAGCGAAGTCCGCCGTAATGAGCGCCCCGCTGCGCGGCCCCGCCTGCACCACCACGACGCCGGCGCACAGCCCCGCCACGACGCGGTTGCGCTGGGGGAAGGTGTGGCGGCGGGCGCCGGCGTGGGGGTGGAACTCGGAGAGCACCGCGCCCGCGGCGGCCGCCTGTGCGGCGAGTTCCTGCTGGTGGGCGGGGAGCCGCCCGAGGCCGCAGCCCAACACGGCGAGCGTACGCCCTCCCGCCGCCAACGCGCCGCGGTGCGCTGCCGCGTCGATCCCTCGGGCCAACCCGCTGACCACCGTGACGCCTGCGGCGGCGAGGTCGCGCGCAAGGTCGTGCGCAAAGGCGCGCCCCTCGTGGGTGGCGCGACGCGCACCGACCACCGCCACGGCCTCTCGGTCGGCCGAGGAGAGGCTTCCCCAGACCGAGAGGACCTGCGGCGGGTCGTGGATTTCGCGCAAGGCGGGAGGGTAGACGGGGTCGCCGAGGCCGAGGAGCTTCCAGCCGTGGGAGGCGTGCAGCTCGAGCTCCTCGCGGGCGGCGCGCGCGAGGCCCGGGTCGCGCAGAGCGCGGAGGACCCGTGCGGGGACGTCGGGGAGCGGGTCGGAGCCGAAGAGGACGGAGAGCCCGAAGGCGCGCTCGAGGGTACGGGCACCGCGAGCTCCCACGCCCGCGGCCCGCGCCAGGCGCAGGCGAAGGAGGAGGTCTTGCATGCGCGGCGGAGCGCACGCGGCGATCCGGAGCGCAAGCGACGCGCGCGCGCAGCGGCGCGTCCCGCAGGGATCCCGCCGCCCAAATGCGAGCGGGCCGAAAGCGCACGCTCGTCGGCGCGGGCGCGCCCTGCTGAGGAGCGCGCCCGCGTCCCCCTTGCGAGCAGGTTCCGAGCCGACGAGGGCCGACGCGAACCGACTCAGCGCTCGAGCAGGTCCGCGCAGGCCAGAAGGGCCAGCAGGGCCTCGGCGGTGTCGGCAGCCCGGAGGTGGGGGCGGGCTCGCTCCCGCCGGAAGCCGCCCAAGGCCCGCTCGGGGTGGCGGCAGAGGTGGCGGTGGCGCGCCGCGAGCTGCAGGGGCAGGAGCCAACGCAGCTCGGAGAGGACGGCCTCGCGCAGCGGTTGGGCCAGGGCGTCGCCCCGCTCGCGCGCCCACGAGGCCCCCCGCGCCAGGTCCGTCAGGCGGCGCACACGCGCGCGGAAGGAGGAGGGAGGCGCCGAGCCGAGCAGCCTCCGCAATTCGTCGGGACCGAGGGACGCCCCCCGGCGGGAGAGGTCTCCGCTCGGACCCGTGCGGCCGGCGGGCCCCGCCGAGCCGTCGGCGCGGCCCGTCCGCGGCCGCGACCCCTCGCCGGAGGCGCCCCCGCGCTTTCGCAGCCACGCCGTCAGGTGGTCGCGGGCTGCGGCGAACGCGGCGCGGCCGAGACGCCCGGCGAGGGCCTCGAAGGCGCGGACCGCGGTCGACACCGCGTCGGCGTCGGCCTCGGCCACAGGGCCTTCGCCGCCTGGGTCGAAGGCGTCCCGCGCCGGGCTGTAGCCCGCCGCCAGGCCTCCGCTGGGGAGGATCTGCGCGCCGAGCCAAGTTGCGCCGGCCTCGAGCGCTTCGCCGACGGCGCGTGCGCTGGGCTCGGGGAAGGGGGTCGGCTCCGAGTGCTGCAGGGGGAGCGGCGAAGCACCCGGAGCCGGGCTGAGGAAGGACTCGGCCTCGAAACGGTAGGCCAGCCCGAGCGCGCTCCGCCAGGCCTGAGCACCGAGGCCCGCGCGCAGACAGGCGCGCGCGAGGACGTCTTCGAGGGCCTCGAGGTCTTCGTCGAGGGGGTCGCCGGGCAAAGCGATCACCTCGCTCCCGTCGACCCTCAGGGCCAGCCCGTGGCGACCCGGCTCCCAGGCCGGATCGCATTCGAGGCCGTCGGGGCCGAGGCGAAGCTCCACCGGCTCGAGGACGCCGCCGACGTCGATCCGCAGGGCCGCCCCGCGCACCGCGAGCGGGGTGAAGCCCTCTTGGGTGCGCAGGTCCTC
>RFHU01000207.1 GCA_003695705.1 Planctomycetota bacterium | reverse complement strand
CGGCTTCGGCTCCGGCGCGGGCGGCAGCGGCTTCGGCTCCGGCGCGGGCGGCAGCGGCTTCGGCTCCGGCGGCTCGGGCGGCGGCTTCCTCTCCGGCCTCTTCGGCTCGGGCTCGGGCTCGGGCAGCGGCTCCGGCAGCAGCAGCAGCTCCACCACCACCACCGCTCCGGCCGGCAGCAACCTGCAGATCGCCAGCATGAGCCCCGGCGCAGGCCGCCCGGGCGACCAGGTGGTCATCACCGGCTACAACTTCGGCCAGACCGTCTCCGTCTTCTTCAACGGCGTCGCTGCGTCGATCCGCTCGGCCACCCGGAACACGGCCGGCCTGGTCACGATCATCTGCAGCGTGCCCCAGGGCGCGAGCTCCGGGCAGGTGGTCGTCGTCTCCGGCGGCCAGCAGGCGGTGGCCGGCAACTTCACCGTCCAGTAAACGGGGTCTCTTCCTTCGGTTCCGAAACGGAAGTCGGGGGTCCGGCCAGCGCCGGGCCCCCGCTTCCTTTTGTGTGTCCCGAGCTGAAACCGAACTGCACATGAGGCTGCCAGGAGAATGACTTACGGTCGGCCTGAGCCTTGCTCAGCTTCCTGGCGGAGGGTGGATTCCGATGACCCGAACCAAACCTTCGAGCGCCTGGCCCTGCGTGCTCCTCCTCAGTGCGAGCGCGGCCGTCGCTCAGCCGACCGCGGTGCCCATCACCCCCGCGCCCGGCACCCCCAACGGGCCGACGACCCCCGCGGGCGGGGTGGTCATCACCGGTCCCACGGGCGCGCCGACCGTGCCCTCGCCCGCCCTCGGCGCGGGCGTCCCCGCCCCGAACCAACCAACGGGGCAGTCCTTCGTTCAGCCCGTCGACCCGCAGAACCCCCTTGCGGGCATCTACCGCTTCCGCGGAAGCGACGCCCTCGGCGCCTACAGCGGCACCATCGAGTTCGTTCCCCTGGGCGGCGGCAACTACTCCTACCTGCGCAGGCTCGACCCGGACCCCAGCGGCCGCCGCCGCAGCCGGGGCGACAAGGGCCTCGCCCAGCTCACCGGCACCCACCTCTACACCAAGGAAGTCGTCCAGTCGGGCCTCGGGAGCCTTGCGCACACGCTCAGCCCCGGCCTCCCCCACCGTGTGCGCCACGGCTTCTACCGGTTGAGCCGCGACGCCACCAAGGGCCGCGGCTTCAGCTTCCGCAGCCACGTCGACCGCGGCAACGAGCAGCTTCGGCGCCTGGGCTCGGACGCCGCGAACAACCACGTGCAGCTCTTGGTCAACGGCAGCGAAGCCTTTCCCATGATGCGGGCCGAGCTCGCCGCCGCCAAGCACTCCATCTACGTCCAGACCTTCATCTACATGGACGACCAGACCGGCCGCTGGTTCGGCGAGCTGCTCGCCCAGAAGGCGCGCGAAGGGCTCGACGTCCGCCTGCTCACCGACGACTACGGGACCTTCATTCGCGGCGACCTCATGCACACCCTCCAGGCCTCGGGCGTGAAGGTCATCCTCCAGCACGACCGCCAGACCGGCATTCGGAACACCCTAAAGGACATCGGCCGCAGCATCATCACCTTGGGCGGCCTCATCGGCAGCAAGCGCAAGAAGCCCAAGCGCGGCGTCTTCAACCACGACCACCGCAAGATCATCACCGTCGACGGTCGGGTCGGTTTCATCGGCGGCATGAACATCATGAACCTCTACGAGTTCGACTGGCACGACATCCACGCCCGGGTGGAGGGCCGGGTCGTGCGCGACATGGAGGCCCTGTTCATCTCCGCCTGGAAGGCCGCCGGGGGCGAGGGCGAAGCGGCCGCACCCGACCCGCGGGTCTTCGACCCCGAGTGGTGGCCCGGCGACATGGAGGTCGACCTCGTCGACTCGATGCCCGGTGTGCACCGCAACCTGAAGAAGCGCTACCTGGGCGAAATTGCCGTCTCGCGGCGGCGCATCCTCATCGAGAACGCCTACTTCCTCGAGGACGACATCATCACCACCCTCAAGCTGAAGGCCCAGCAAGGGGTCGAGACCGTCGTGATCATTCCCTCCGACGAGCACAACGACGTGAAGCTCGTCGTGGACGCCTTCAAGTTCGTCCAGAACGACATCGTTCGCTCGGGGGTGCAGCTCTACAAGTACCAGCCGCGAATGACCCACGGCAAGGTCGCCTCCTTCGACGGCGTGGTGGGCACCGTGGGCTCGTGCAACCTCGACGACCTCGCCCTCGAGAAGCTCTACGAAGCGAACCTGTGGGTCAAGGACCGCCGCTTCTGCCAGAGCCTCGAAGACCGCGTGTTCCGCGTCGACCTGCCCCAGAGCAAGCGCGTCGAGGTCGAGAAGCAGGGCTGGTGGGACAAGCTCAAGCACCGCGCCATCCACTTCTTCCGCGGCTTCCTCTGAGAATCGAAAGCGCAGGGTCCGCGGGGTAGCCAAGGACCGCCGACGAGCAGGGGAGGAAACCATGATCTGGGTCATCGGAGCCGTCCTCGCGGCGCTGGTCGCGGGCAGCATCGGGCTGGCCTACCTGATCAAGAAGGCGCCTCCCAAGGCGCTGGTCGGTCTCACCGCCGCGGGCGCGGTGGTCGTGGTCCCCTACGCCGTGTGGCGCCAGGGCGGCGTCGAACTCGCGCTGGACCCCAGCACCGGCGCGAGCACGGTCCTGATCGACGGCGTGGGCGTTGGCCCAAGCGGCGGCGGAGTCGTCGTGGGCGGGGTCAACACCGCTACGGGCATGCCCCACGTGGTCCTTCACGCCGACGACGAGCACGACGTGTTCGTGGCCACCAAGCGACCCCGCGCACGCAAGGAGCTCGAAGACGCCGGTTTCTCGACCCAACTTGTGGACATCGAGGCGCCCGAGGGCTTCCAGGATGACGTCGCCCCAGCGCTCGTCGTTCGTCCGGCTCCCGGCGACTCCCCCGAGGAGACGCTGCGGCGAGTCGGAGACGCCTTGCGCGCGCGCGGCATCGAAACGACCCGCTTCGTCCCCAACGCGCGGGGGCTCGCCGGCGCCTTGCGGCGTTGAACGGGCAGCTCGTGGCGCGCT
>RFHU01000018.1 GCA_003695705.1 Planctomycetota bacterium | reverse complement strand
GCAAAGAGTGCTTCGTCGCTCGATCGCATCCATTGCCCCATTGCGAGCGCCCGCTCCAATGGGCGTCGGCGCCCCGGAGAATCCACGCCGGGGACGCGGGAGGAGGAGCCACGAGGAGAGGAGGAGGCCGCGAGCCCCTGGCCAACGATCCCGGTCGAGGGGCCGAACGCCGCGGACGCGTCCCGACCCGCCAGTGCGAAGCGCCCTTGTGCGGGAAATCCACACGGGACGGCAAGCCCTATTGCACCGAGCACGTCTTGCTGCATCCCTACGCCCAGTCGCTGGTCGCAAGACTCGCGGACCAGGACCGCGAGACCGAGCGCGTCCGCCGCCAAGGCGAAGGAGCGGTGAACCCCCAGGGGCTCACCGCCGAGGAGATCGTCCACTTCGTCTGGGAGCACGGGGAGCGAACGCTCTCCCAGCTCTCGCGGGACCTGCACTTGGAGACCAGCGTCCTCGAATGCTACCTGCGGGTGCTGGTGCGCCGGCAGCAGGTGACCCTGACCCGCGATGATCGAGGGGGCTGGGTCGTGTCCCCCGGAGGGACCGGACGCCCCCGCCGGGCAGGCTGACGCGCCACGACGCCATTTCTCGGTGCCCTCGGGGAGCGGCGCCCTCGGGAAGGAGCTCCTCGGGAAGAGGTCGGAAAGCCTCCCTGCGCCCCGGCCGGGCCCCGCCTCCTCGTATCCCCCTGCCAAGGCGGCGGCCTCCCCTCGTGGAAGCGCCGCAAGCGACGCGACCGCCGACCCCCGCGCTCGAACCGCTGGGGCACGCCGCTTGCAAGACCGTTCCCCCACAGGAGCGAGCCTGCCAGGAACGCAGGCAGAACCCCAGCGCGGCGCCGCCGGCGACGACCGGCGCGCGGGAGGAGGACCGTCGTGACCGCAAACGGGCAAGCACCCAACGACGCAGCGGAAGCGAAGAGCCGGAAGGCGGCAGCCGCCTTGGCCCTCGAAGGGGCCGACGGCGTTGCCCGCGTGCGCGCCCGAGGCCAGCACGAATTGGCCGCGGCGAAGCCCGAGCTGCGCGGGCTATGGAACGAGCTCGTCGCCCCCGAGCTGGGCAAGATCGAGCGCCGACTGCGCGATGCCGCCCAGCAGCTCGACGAGCGCTACCACTCCAGCGAGCTCGGCCTGGAAACCGCCCTGGCCCTCATGGAAGTCCGCTCGCGCTGGGAAGTCCTTGAGCCCCACCTGCTCGAATCCCTCGACCACCTCGAGGCGGCCGGCAAGGAGTTCGCCTCGGCGCTGAGCGCCCTGCTCCCCCAGCAGGCCAAGCTCCAGGCGCGCCTGGCCGCCCTGGAGGCCGAGGAGGCGCTCGAAGAGCGCACCGCCGAGGCGCAGCGAGCCCTGGCCAGCGCGGAGAAGAGGCTCGAACGCGTCGCAGCCCGCGCCCTGGCGAAGTTGCTGGAGGCGGTCGGACGTCCGCGCCCACCCCGCGAGGCCGCGACCGAAGCCTCCGAGCCCGCGCCAACTCCGGCGGCCGCCGACGGCGGCGCGTAAGAGACCGCGCCGTGCCGCCCGGTTGGCGGCCACGCGCTCCTCCTCACTCGACGGGGACCCGGCGGGGCATCCGAGCAGCGCGTCGCGGGCGGTCGGCTGGGCGAAGGACCGAGGAAAGAGCTTCGGCTGGAGACCGACGCCGCAGGCGAGGAGGCCTTCACGCCGCGGAGGCGGCGCGCCTCGTCCGCCCGGCACGATCGCACGGAGGCGCCGCCACCGCTGGCTCTGCGCGAGCGCCGAACCCCTAGGGGACGAGAGGGGCCGCGTTCCCCGGATAGTGGCCACCTCCCCAGACGGCGTAGAGCACGAGAAGGCCGACGCCGCAAGCCGGGATGAGCACGTACCACACGCCGCTGGGCTTGGGGAAGCGCAGGGGGGCGATCATGAACAGCGCGAGCGCGGGAACGGCGACGTCGAGGGCGAGGCGAAGGGCCTGCGGGTCGTGGAAGCCCACCGTCCCGGCGAGGGGCAGGGCGAGGGCGGAGAAGGTGGTCGGCAGGCCGCGGTAGCGCGGCCGAGCCCCGGGCTCCTGCACCAAGCCGACGGTGTCGAAGTAGGCGAGCCGCCAGACCGCGCAGCAGAGGAAGAGGCCGAGGAGGAGCAATTCGGGGGGGCTGCGCAAACCCGCTTCGTGCAGGACCACCGGCGGAACGGCGCCGAAGGAGACGGCGTCCACCAGCGAGTCGAGGCGCCCGCCGAAGGTCTTCTCCTCTTCGCTCCGCTCGAGGCGACGGGCGACCAAGCCGTCGAAGACGTCGCACAAACCGCACACGATGAGGGCGGCGAAGGCGTAGGCCACGTGCCCCCGCACGGCGAGGAGCGCCGCCGCGAGCCCTGCGCAGGCCCCGGCAAGCGTGATGGCGTTGGCGCGGTTCATGAAGCGGACCATGCCCTCAGCCTCCTCCGACGCCCACGCGGCTGCCCATGCGCACGTAGGACTCGAGTTCCTCGCGGCTCGCGGCGAGCAGATCCTCGTCGAAGTGGACCCGCCCGGGCTCCGTCAGGACCACGACGGTCGAGCCCCCCAGGTGGAAGCACCCCTTCTCCTCGCCCCGGCGCACCGGGCCGGGGCGGTAGGTCTGCTCGATGCTCCCCACGATCATGGCCCCGACCTCGACCAAGGCCAGGGCGCCGAAGCGCTCGCTCTCGAGCAGGGCAACCTCGCGCTTGTTGCGAAAGCTCGGCGCCCCCCCAGCGAGGGCCAGGGGGTGCACCGAGTGGAGGACCTTGCCCAGCCGTCGCGAGGGAGAGGCCACGCCGTCGGCCGGGAAATGGAAGCGGTGGTAGTCGACGGGCGCCAGCCGCACGACCAGCGCCCCGCCGCCCCAATACCTCCGCGCCAGCTCGGCGTCGCCCAAGAGTTCCTCCAGACCCACGCGGCTGCGCTTGACCCGCAACCCCTCGTCGCCGACGGCCTCGAAAGCCAAGGCGCGTCCGTCGGCCGGCGAAAGCAAGGCGTCGGGGTCGGGGTCGAGGGGCCGCACTCCGGGGCGCAGGCGACGGGCAAAGAAAGCGTCGAGGCTGGAATACTCCGCCACGGGTCGCTCCGCCTCGGCGACGTCCACGCCCAGCCGCTCGACGAAGGCGGGAATCGCCCGCCGGCTGAAGCGGCTCCGCTGGAAGAGCCCGTAGAGGTGGTTGAAGGCGGGCCGCGCGAAGACGCGCTCGGCCAGCCAACGCCCCACGCGGCCGTTTCCGTAGAACCAGCGCAGCTCCCGCTCGCCGAACACTCGCTCGGTGCGCAGCTCGCCGGTCTGCCGGTCCCGGTAGCGGATCTCGGAGGGGGCGTTGCTCATGAGGCGGGCGGCGATTGTAAACTCCGGTGTGCAGAGCTCCTTCGCCCGCGCCGAGGACCTCGACGCCTTCCTCGACCTCGCCGAGCGGATCGAGGGCACCGACCCTTTCCGGGTCCCGCCCCTGCGAGCCCAGGAGGCGGCCCACCTCGGCGGCGTGGACCCCTTCGCCCGTTACGGCGAGCTGCGGGCGATCCTCTGCCGCGACGGCGACGAGCTCGTCGGACGTTGCGCGGCCATCCACAACCCCCGCCTCCCCGAAGTCGGGCAGATCGGCTACTTCGCCTCCGTGGACGAGCCCGCCGTCCTCGAGAGCATGCTGGCCCTCGCGACTCCCTGGCTCGCGGCGCGCGGCGCGCGCCGCCTGGTGGGACCCATGAACGGCGGCGCGCACCGGCCCCACCGACTCCTGGTGCGTGGCTTCGAGCGCGAGCCCTTCCTGTTCGAGCCCCGCAACCCCCCCTACTACCCGCGCCTCTTCGAGTCCGTGGGCTTTCGTCCGGTGCATCGCTGGTCGAGCTACGAGTTCGCGCCCGAGCGCATTGCCGCCCTCCGCGAGCGCATCCGCCCCGCCGCCTCCCGCGCCGCCCGCGGGCACTCCGTCGTCCCCTTCGCGCTCGAAGACCCCGACGTCCTCCGGCGCCTCCACCGCCTCCTCGACCGCGTGTGGGCAGGGCACGTGGGCTACGCCCCCCTCGACCTCGACGAGTTCGTCGCCTGCTACGGCGGCGTGCTCGACCTCGTACCGCCGGGCTACCTGGGCGTCATCGCGAACGCCCGCGGCGACGACGTCGCCATTGGCCTCAGCTACGAGGACCGCGCCGCGGAAGTCCGCGCCCTCGCCGGAGACGTGCGCGGTTGGGGCTCGTGGAAGGGCGCTCCGCGCGCCCGCCGGCTGGTCCTCCACACCATGGCCGCCGTCCCCCAGGAGCGCGGCGCAGGCACCGGCCTGCTCATCGTCGACCACGCCGCGCGCCTCCTGCTCCGCGACGGCTACGAGGAAGTCGTCGTCGCGCTCGTCACCGAGTCCCTGCCCCTCTTCGCGCGCTTCGCCGCCCCAACGCGCGAGTACGTCCTCTACGAGCTCCCGCTCGCCTGAGCGCCTCCTCCGTCCGGCCCCGCCGAGCGCCGCGCGCGCCGACGGCGGGCGTCGAGGCACCGATCGCCGCTCCTCAGCGGCGTTCCCGCACGCGCACCGGCGTCCCCGTGCGCGGCACCACCAACAGCGCCTTCCGGCGCCCGGCGAGGGTGGGCGCCCCCACGAGCTCCAGATCGTAGCGCGCGAGCAAGCTCGCGAGCACGACGAGCATCTCGTAGCGGGCGAAGTTCGTCCCCACGCACAGGCGAATGCCTCCCCCGAAGGGGTAGTACTCGAACGGCGAGCGCCGCTCGGCCCCCAAGAAGCGCCCAGGGTCGAAGCGCAAGGGATCCGGGTAGAGCTCCGGCGTGCGGTGGGTCAGGTGGGGCACGGGGCAGACGTAGCTCCCGCGGGGCAGGAGGTAGCCGGCCAGCTCCGCTTCGCGGGCCACGAAGCGACCGATGCTCGGAATGGGAGGGTGGAGGCGAAGGCCCTCCTTGAGGCAGGCGTCCAGCAGCTTCAACTCGCCGATCCGGGCGGGATCGAAGCGGCCGCCAGGGGAGGCCGCCCGAACCTCTGCCACCACCTCTCGGCGCAGCTCGGGCAGGCCGAGGACCCACTGCAGGGTCCAGCACAAGGCCGCGGTGGTGGTCTCGTGGCCGGCGACGAGCAGCGTGCGGAGTTCGTCGCGCAGCTCGTCGTCGCCGAGGGGGTCGGCGTGCCGCTGCCCCTCGACCACCAGGCGGGCCAGAATGTCCTCCCGTCCCTCCGGCGCCCGACGCGCCGCTCGGACCGCATCCGTGAGGATCTCCTCGAACTCGCGCTGCTGGCGGAGGAAACGCCCCCAGGGGCTCCAGGGGCCCAGGTCGCGCTGCAAGAAGGGGAGGTAGGCGAGCTCGGCCCGCCCCGTCCCCGTGAGTTCGTGGAGGAGACGCCGCAAGCGCTCGCGGGTCGCCCCGTCGTGCACTCCGAACACGGCCCGGAAGATGATGTCCAAGGTGATGCGGGTGAACGGCCCCAGCAGCCGGAACGGCCGCCCCCGCGGCCAGCCCTCCGCATCGCTCAGGGCGACCTCCCGCATCAGCTCCCCGTAGGCGCGCATGCGCTCGCCGTGGAACGGAGGGAGCAGGAGACGCCGGTGCCGTTTGTGCTGGACTCCGTCGATCCCAATGAGGGAATTGGGTCCGAGGAAGGTGCGAATCGCCTTCTGCGCCTCTCCCGCGAGGAAGACCTCGTGGCGCTGGAAGACCTCCCGAACGTGGACAGGATCCGAGACCATGACGAGGCGCATGCCCCCCACCCGGCGCATCGTGAAGGGAGTCCCATGCCCGTAGCGCGCCGCCATGGCTTCGAGAAAGCCGAGCGGATCCCGCAACCACCACCAAGTCTGCGCGAGCGGGGGCCGGCGAGGTCCGGGCGGCAGGCGGCCCGAGTTCATGCGTCCCTCCCGTCGGGGCCGGCGGGTGCCGCGCGGCGAACGATGCGGAGCAGCGCCGCCGCGGTCAGCCTTCGTCCTCCAGCAAGGTCACCGTGCCGGCGGCGCCGTCGACTTCCACCCACTGGCCGTCTCGGATCCGCGACGTGGCGCCCTCCACGGCGACGACCGTGGGCACACCGAGCTCGCGCCCAATGATCGCCGTGTGGGAGAGGAGCGAGCCGCGCTCCACCACGAGCGCCCCCGCCGCGACCATCAGGTAGACCCAGCCCGGATCGGTCGAGCGGGCGACGAGGACCTCGCCCTGCAAACGCAAGTCGGCCTGGCGGGGGTCGAGCACGACCCGCGCGCGGGCGCGCACCCGGCCCGGCGCGCAGCCTTGGCCCCGCAGGACCCCCTCCGCGTCGGCGAGCTCCGGAGCCGCTGGAGCGAGCGCGTTCGCCCCGACCGCTCCTTGCAGCACCACCCGCGCCGGCGGCGCCGGGGTGCGCGCGTATTCCTCCCACTCCGCCCGCCGCGCCGCCACCAGGCGCCGCGCGTCGCCGTCGACCGCCGTTCCGCGAAGCTGGCCCTCCAGCTCCTCCACGGTCAACCAGAACACGTCCTCGGGAGCCTCGAAGAGCCCCTGCGCGGCCAAGCGACGCCCGAGGGCTCGGAAGATCTTGCGGGCCATGCCGGCGCTGCGGCTGCGGCAGAGGCGCAGGTTCTCGCGCAGGCGCACCCCTCGCCGCGTCCGCTCGAGCACCCAGCGAAAGGTCCGCCGGCGCAGGGGCGAGCCGCGCAGCCCGGCCTCGACCCGCTCCTCGGCGGCCTCTCGGATCGCGCGCTCCCGCTCCTCCAGCGTCGCCACCGTCTGGCCGCCACGCAGGTAGTTGCGCAACGAGGCGACCAGGAGGGAAGGGTCCTCCTCCACGGGGGGGGTCTCCAGCTTGAGCTCGTGCAGCATTCGGTCGCCGTAGCGGCGCAAGTGCTCCTCGAGCGCCTCGAGGAAGTCGCCCGGGGCCTCGCCCTCGAGCCGCGCCCAGAGCTCGCTCGGCGAAGCGTCGGAGACGAAGAGGTCGCGCAGGACCTCGTCGGCGCGGATGCGCTCGGCCAGGCGCAGCGCGGAACGGACCGGCTCCACGCTCTCGACGCCCGCCTCGCCGCAGAGCAGCGCGTTGCGCAGTTCGTCGGCGTCTCCGAGCCGGTAGTCCTCGATCAGCCTGCCAAGGCGGTCGTAGAGCTGCTGGGTGAAGAAGTCGTTGGCGAGGGACACGGCGTAGGGGGCGAGAAAGCGCCGGCACAGCTCCTCGTGCAGTTCGAACAGCTCGTGGGCGCCGAGCGCGTCGAGGTCGCGCTCGGCGAACTCCGCGCACAGCGCCTCGAAGTCGCGCAGGAAGGCGGCGACGTTGCGCTCGAGGCCTTCGAAGCGGCGAAAGGCCGACCAGACCACTCGCGCCTTGTCTGCGAAGCGCGCCCCCTCGCCGCGCTGCACGTGCCGAACCGGGAGCCCCAGAGCGCGCTCCCAGGCGGGGAGGACGTCCTCGAAGCCGGGGACGAACAGGAAGAGCCGGTACCAATGGAGCACGTTCAGGTAGACCCGCCCCCGCAACAGCGCGAGCAGGTTGCGAAACACGTGCTCGTTGCGGGCGAGCACCTCCTCGGGCACCCCCGCCCGGCGGGAGGACTCGCGAAAGGTGATCGCGTAGCCGCGGCGGGCAAAGGAGAAGCTGAGCGGCGACACCAGCCCGGGGTAGCTCTCCACGATGTTGCTGTTGTCGAAGATCTGCTCGCGATCGAGCGTCGTGATGGGTCGCGACTGAAGGAGGTAGAGCTCCCCGACGCCATCGAGGGCCCACTCGACGTCCTGCGGCGCGCCGAAGAGCTCCGCGCAGCGCCTCCCAAAGGCGCACAGTCGAGCCAGCAGCTCGTCGCTCAAGGCCGGCAGGACCCCTTCGACCTCGGGGACCTCCTCCTCGCGCGTGCCGTCGACGGCGTCGGGGTCGCGCACCACCCGACGCGTCTTGCGTCGCACGCAGCGCTCCCGCACGCTGCCGTCGGTCAGCGCGAGCGTCCAGGTGTCCGCCTCCACGCGATCCTCGACCACCCCCTCGCCCAGGCCGAGCCCGGCGGTGACCACGGCCTCGTCGCGGGCGCCGCTGCGGGGGTTGGCGGTGAACAGAACGCCCGCGACCCGGCTGTCCACCATGCGCTGCACGACCACGGCGGTCGGCGGCGGCGCGGCGTCGAGGCCGCGGGCGCGGCGGTAGGCACGCACTCCCTCGGACTTGGCGGAAGCCAAGCAGTCCGCCACCCGCGCCAGCAGGCGGGCGCGGGGAACGAAGAGGAAGCTCCGCAACTGGCCGGCGAAGGAGTCCCGTGCGGAGTCTTCGCCGGGGGCCGAGGAACGCACCGAGACGAGCACGTCGGGGCCGAACAGGTCGTCGAAGGCCTCGAGCACCCGTTCGGCGTCCCCGGCGGTGAGTTCGCCCCCGCCGCTGGCGTCGCGGCCCACGTCGGTGGTGAGACAGAACCACGGAGGAACGGGCAGCCCCGCGCGGGTCAAGGCCAAGAGCTGCGCGCCCTTGCCGCCCAGCCGCTCGGCATCCGCCGCGACCTCGTCGTAGCAGCGCACGACCCGTGGAAACGCGCCGGCCATTCCCTCAGGACCTCGCCACCGCGCAACGGACGCGCGGCCTCCGCGCCGCCCGGACGCCCGCCCTCTCCCTTCGGCCCCACGAGCGGGAAGAGAGGTGCCCCGAGGCGGCGCGAGCGGACGTCTGCGGGCGGGCGCACAGTCCGCGCCTCCCCCCCCCGGAGCCGCCGCGACCGGCCCTCGACGCCCCCGGCATCGCCACGAAGCCCGCTGCCCTACGCTGCGCTGGACCGATCCGGTCCCTGGGGAACACGTCTCCTCCGCCTCGCTCTCCGCGCGGGACCTACCGAGGCGCCGCGGCGCCCAGCGGTCGAAGCTCCGTCCCGAGGATACCGCTGGCCCTGGGGGTCGCCACCCGCCCCGGCCTGGGACGCGCCCCGCTGCGCTGGCGAGCGCGGGCACGGGCGCGTAGCGTTCCCGGGATGAGCTACCCACCGGGACCGCGGCGCCCTCCCGCCTGGCAGACCTTCGCCTACATGCGCGACCTCCCCGGCCTGCTCGACCGCTGCCGCGCACGCTTCGGCCGCGTGTTCCGCCTCCGCTTGGTGGGAAAGCGCGACGCCGTCGTCCTCGCCGACCCCGACGCGATCCGCACGGTCTTCCGCGGCGACCCCGATCTCTACCACGCCGGCAACCAGAGCTTCGAGGTCTTCTTCGGCCCCTCGTCGGTGCTCGTCCTCGACGGCGAGGAACACCGCCGCCACCGACGCCTCCTCGCGCCCGCCTTCCGCGGCGAGCGCATGCTCGAGACCGTGGAACGGACGCAAGCCCTCGTCGAGCGCAGTTTGCGCACCTGGCCACGCGATCGGGCCTTCTCCCTCCTGCGCGTCGCCAAGGAAGTCACCTTCGAGGCCATTCTGACCGCGGTGTTTGGGCCCCTGGCGCCCGAGCGCCGCGCCTGGTTCGCCCGCACCTGGGAGAAGCTCTCGGGTCCGGGGATCACCCTCGCCGGCTACTTCCCCGTCTTGCGCCGCGAGTTCGGCGGCCTCTCCCCCTGGGGTCGATACCGACGGCACGCCGCCCGCGTGGACGCCTTCCTCTACGAGGCCATTGCGGCGGCCCGTCGAGGCGAGGGCCCGCAGAAGGGCATTCTCGCCTCCCTGGTCGCTCACGGAGCGGACGGGCTCCAAGACGACGAACTCCACGACGAGCTGCTGACCATCATCAGCGCCGGCCACGAGACCACCACCGCGGCCCTCGGGTGGACCTTCCAGTCGGTCCTCGCCGACGCCGCGGTGGAAGGGCGGCTGCGAGCCGAGCTGGCCGAAGTGTGCGCCGGCGCTCCCCCGCGCGCCGAGGAGCTGGCTCGCCTGGAATACCACGACGCCGTGGTCAACGAGAGCCTGCGCCTCAACCCACCCCTCGCCGTGTGCGCGCGCCGCCTCACCGCCCCCGCCGAGCTGGCCGGCCATTCCCTACCCCGCGGCACCTTCGTCCTCCCCTGCATGCATCTGGTGCACCGCGACCCAGCCCTCTATCCCGAGCCCCTCGCCTTCCGCCCGGAACGTTTCCTCGGCCAGCGCCCTTCCCCCTTCGTCTTCTTCCCCTTCGGCGGAGGCGTGCGCACCTGCCTCGGCCTCCCCCTCGCCCTCTTGCAAACCAAACTCGTCCTGGCCACCGTCCTCGCACGAACCCGCCTGCGCCTCTGCGGCGAGCGCTCCCTCACCGTTCGCCGCAGCGGAGTGACCCTCATGCCCCGCAGCGGCGTCCCCGTGCGCTGGCCGCGCGAGCCCGTGGCGTGAGGCGGCGCGCCCCGCTACCTTTGGCCCGCATGGCCCTC
>RFHU01000206.1 GCA_003695705.1 Planctomycetota bacterium | reverse complement strand
TTGCGCCGCCGCGTGGGTCGGGGCCAGGGGAGCCGAGCGCCGACCCCGCCGCGGCGCGTTGGGGGCGGGGAGCGTGCTATGGTCGTCCGCCATGCTGGTGGCGATCAACGGCGAGCGGCGGGACCCCGAGCGGGCGACGGTGTCGGTCTTCGACCGCGGCTTCCTCTTCGGCGACGCCGTCTACGAGGTCGTGCGCACCCACGGGCGGCGGCCCTTCCACCTCGAAGCCCACCTCGAGCGCCTTCGCCGCTCGGGGGACGCGATCGGGCTCGACGTCGCCGCGCTGCTGGAGCCGGTGCAGCGGACCGTGGCGGAGCTCGTCGCCGCCGCCCCCGCGGGCGAGGACCTCATGATCCGGCTGATGATCACCCGCGGGAACAGCCCCCGCTTGGACCTGCTCGAGGCCGAGGGGCCGCCGTGCTGGGTGGTGATGGTCAAGGAACTGGAGCCCTTCCCCGAGCGCTACTACCGGGAGGGCCTGCGCCTGCTCACCGTGCGCCCCGAGGAAATCGTCTCCCGGGTGGCGCCGTGGGTGAAGTCGAACAACCGCCAAGCGAACGTCATGGCGCACCGTCTGGCGCGGGAGCGCGGCCACGACGACGCCCTCTTCGTCGACCCCGACGGCCACGTCAGCGAGGGCCCGACCTGGAACCTGTTCGCCGTGCTCGACGGCGGGGTGGTGACGCCTCCCCTCGCCGGCGGCGTCCTGCCCGGGGTCACCCGCGGCCTGGTGCTCGGACTGTGCGCGTCCCTGGGGCTCCCCCACGAGGAGCGTCCGATCTCCTTGGAGGAAGCGCGCCGCGCGGACGAGCTCTTCGTGACCAGCACCACGCGCGGGGTCATGCCCGTCGGCCGCCTCGACGGCGAGCCCGTCGGCGACGGCACCGTCCCGGGGCCGGTGACCGCGCGCCTCGCCGACGGCCTGCGCCGCCTCGAAGCGGAGTCCGCGGCCGGCTGAGCGGGCCGGGCCGCGGGCGGTCGCGGTCGAGCGTTCTGTCCTCGCGTCGACGGGCGTCCTCGCGAGGAAGCGGCGGCCTTGCGAGGAAGCGGCGGCCGCCGCGGGCGGGGCGCAGACGATCGGGTCGTCACCGAGCCGTCAGTCCACGGGCAGCGCAGCCGCCGGCCTGGGTCGCGGCTTCGCCGTGCGCGGTCAGCGGCGAACGATTCGGCGGACCACTTCGGCGCCGTAGGGGCTCTTCAGGCCCACGAGCAGGCTTCCGTCGGGGGCCGACGCCAGGGCCCAGACGCCTGCGTTGGGGGGGAGACCGGGCACGTCTTGCAAGACGAACGCCAGTCCGTCCTTCTTCTTGCGGTCGTCCTCCTTCTTGCGGTCGTCCTCCTTCTTGCGGTCGTCCTCCTTCTTGCGGTCGTCTTCCTTCTTGCGGTCGTCTCCCTTCTTGCGGTCGTCTTCCTTCTCCTCGTCCTCCTTCTTCTTCTTGGGGGCGTTCGCCTTCTCGCCCTTGCGCCTGCGGACGAAGTAGGCCAAACGACCCGCGTCGGTCCCAACGTAGAGCGTCCGGTCGTGGATGGCCAAAGCCACGACGGCTTCGCCTTCGAAGGTGGCGAAGGGCTTGAGGCGACCGTTCTTCTTTTGTCCGAGGACTTCGCTGCGGACGACCCTCCCGGCGGCGTCTCGGGTGATTCGGCCCGCGAAGAGGAAGCGCTGCCCGGCGACGAGGGCAGAGATCTCCTGGGTTTCGTCTGCCCGAGGCTCTTTGCCTTCGGAGAGCGCCTCGTGGACTTCGCTCCAGGCGCCGCCTTGCAGGCGCATCAGGCGAGCGCGCAGGCCCGCCTGTCCGGGCGTGAGGGCCAGCCAGAGCGAACCCGCGAAGGAGAGGCCGCAGCACGGAAGCCCTTCTCCGAGGGGTGCGGGAGGGAGCCAGTTTCCTGCGGCGGGATCGTAGCGCTGAACGACGGCGGCGCCGGGGGCGGGGTCGCCGGAGACGGCGTAGATCCGGCCCTGGTGGGAGAGGACCAGGGCGCGGCGCTTGGCGGTGGCGAGCACCGAGCGCCATTCGCCGGCGGGGTTCCGTCGAAAGACCTCGCCCTCGGCGTCGGGCCGGTCTGCCTCCGTGGAGGCGAAGACCTCGTCGCCCTGGGTCGCGGCTCCGGTGAGGCGCCCGGGGAGGTCGGGCCCGGGCTGCGCCGTCTCCCCCGCGAGCAGGTCGAGGCCCGCGGGCTGACGCCCCACGAGCAGACCCCCGGAATTCGGCACGCCGAGGAGGACCACGGCCGAGCCCTGCGCGGGGCTGGCCAAGTAGTAGGACTCCCAGGAAACGGTCGCCGGGGGAGGGGAATTCAACAGCTCGGCGCGGTAGTCGTCGAAGCCGACGTCGTTGAGCTCGAGCCCTTCGTCGTCGGGTTCGGGCCCTTCGCTGGTCAGGTCCGGGTCGAGAACGGCGGATCGGGGGTCGGTGGCCTCGGACGCGTCGCCGGGGCGCGCGGATGCTCCCTCCCTCGCAGGGTCTTCGGCCGGCACGGCGGACTTCGGCGGTTCCGCGCCCAGGGCGAGGAGCGAGTGCTCGGAGGCAGCGTCCTCCGGGTCGAGGCCCGCGAACTGCTCTGGGGAATCGCCCGGCTCCGCAGGAAGGCCCGAGGCCGAGGCGCTGCGCTGCGCGCGTCCGTCGTCGTCTCGCCCGTCGGCGGCGGAAATCAGGCGGCCCGACGCCCCGCGGCGGGGCCTTCCGTTCCTGCGCTCCGGCGCCTCGCCCTCGGACGGGTCGAGTCGAGAGGACGCCGTGGCGAGGGAGGCATGGGCCGAGGGGTCTCCGAGTCCCGCGGGCAGGGGGACCGACGCCGGGTCCCGGCCGGAGGCCCGGAGGACGCGGTCGGAGTCCGGCGAGCCAGGGCGCTCGTCGGGGGAGGCGAGGACGAAGGCGCCGAGGACGCACGCCACGGCCAAGGCGGCCGAGGCCTGCAGCGCGTGCCGCCAGCGAACCCGCTCCCGCAGCCAAGGGAGGAAGGGGAGGCGCAGGTTCGCCGAGGGGGCCTGGACGCGCAGGCCGGCGAGGTAGCGGCGCAGGTCGTCGGCCAGTGCTGCGGCGGAGGGGTAGCGGTCCTCGGGGTTTCGGGCCAGGCAGCGTTCGCACACCGCCCGTAGGTCGCGGGGGACGTCTGCAGGGAGGGGTTCTGGAGGGCCGGCCAGGACGGCCTGGAGGCCCGCGAGGCCGCCTGGGTAGGGAGGCCTGCCGCTGAGGAGTTCGTAAAGGGTCGCGCCGAGCGAGTAGACGTCGACCCGAGGGTCGGAGGAGCGCTTCCCGCGCGCCTGCTCGGGGGGCATGTAGCTGGGCGTGCCCAACAGTTCGCCGCTGCGCGTGAAGCGGCGGTCGGCGCGCGTGTCGCGGGCAAGGCCGAAGTCGAGGAGGCGCGCGTGGCCCTCCGGGTCGACGATGACGTTGCTCGGCTTCACGTCGCGATGCACCACACCGTGGCCGTGGGCGTAGTCGAGGGCTTCTGCCAACTCCAACGCGATGCGGGCCGCCGCCGTTGCGGAGACGGGCTCTTCGCGCAGCAGTCGGTCGAGGGTGCGCCCGTCCACGTACTCGAGCGCGAGGAACCAGTTCCCGGCGCGATCGGAGCCTGCCTCGTGCAGGCGGACGATGCCCGGGTGCGCGAAGCGGGCCACGGTGCGTGCTTCGGTGACGAGCCGATCGAGGTCGCGGTCGTCGGTCCTGCGGAGGAGCTTGAGGGCCACCCGGAGCCCGTTGTCGGGTCGGACGGCCTCGTAGACCACGCCCATGCCGCCCCGTCCCAGTTCGCGCACGATGCGGTAGGGGCCCACGAGTTCGGGCGGCCTCGAGCGCTCTTCGGCGGGCGCTGCCTTCAACGCCTCGGGGTCCACGCTCCACGAGTAGTCGCCGCTGTCCACGGGTTGCGCTCTACGCACGTCCTAGACCTGTCACAGTTGTGTGTAAGTCTTTGTCCAAGACTCCATTGGGGCCGTTTCGGTTTCGCCCGCGCACACGATGCACAGCGACTCCGCGGGACGACCGCGGAGCCGCTGCACGAGAGGTTACCGAGAGAGAGGTGTTGGCACGAGCCAGCGAACGTAGGTTGCGTTCGGGGAGAGGGTCCAAGGGACTCGAGCCCTGCGGAAGGCCGGGCGCGAGCCCCTGCGAAGCTTAGTTGTAGGGCGCTCCCTGGCGGATCCAGGCGAGGAGTTCGCGGTAGGGAGTCGAGTTCTTGCCGAAGACCTTGACGGGGTGTTCCCTGCGGTCGTCTTCGGTGGCCTTCTCGAGCAGTTCGGAGTCCTCGGGATCGCCGAGGTCGAGTTGGCGGCGGACCGAGCGGTAGTCCGCGGGGTCGTCGACGAGTCCGGGGGTGAGCCGGAAGCTCGTTCGGGAGCCGTGGCAGCCTACGGCCGAGCAGCTCTGCAGGTGTGGCTTCACGCTGGCGTAGGTACGGCGCTGCGAAGTTCCGCTTGCGCCCGAGGAGGGCGCAGGGCTGGAGGTCGTGCCCGGCGGGGTGGAGCCGGAGGCGGGGCGGGCCTGGAAGGGAGCGCCCGCCTGGATCCAGCGCAGGAGGGCGTCGTAGGGAACCGAGCCGACGTCGAAGACCTTGAGGGGGTGTCCGGATTGGCGGGTGGCCTTGCGGAGGAGCCGGGAGCGCTGGGGGCTGCCGAGGTCGACCTGGCGGAGGGTGGCCCGGTAGTCCGCGGCGTCGTCGGCGAGGCCGGCGGTGAGGCGGTACCCGGTGCGGGTGGCGTGGCAGCCGGCCACGGCGCAGCTCTGGAGATACGGCTTGACGCTGGCGTAGCTGGGCGTGGTGGGCGTGGTGGGCGTGGTGGGCGTGGTGGGCGTCGTGGGCGTGGTGGGCGTCGTGGGGGTGGAGCCGGCCGTGGGCTGGGCTTGGAAGGGGGCGCCGGCCTGGATCCAGCGCAGGAGGGCGTCGTAGGGGACCGAGCCGACGTCGAAGACCTTGAGGGGATGGCCCGCTTGGCGGGTGGCCTTGAGGAGGAGCCGGGAGCCCTGGGGGTTTCCGAGGTCGACGTGGCGGAGGGTGGCCTGGTAGTCCGCGGCGTCGTCGGCGAGGCCGGCGGTGAGGCGGTACCCGGTGCGGGTGGCGTGGCAGCCGGCCACGGCGCAGCTCTGGAG
>RFHU01000205.1 GCA_003695705.1 Planctomycetota bacterium | reverse complement strand
GTCGTCTTGGGCGAAGCGCCGGACGGTGGCGCGCAGGAGGAGGCGCAGGTCGTTTCGGGTGAAGACTTCCTTGCCCTTCTCGTCGAGGGTCTCCTGCGCCTCCGCCCAGAGGGCGTCGAAGTCGGGGTAGGCGCTCGGCTCGAAGCCGTCCCAGGCTGCCAGCTCGTGGAAGGTGTCCTTGTGGGCTCGCCAGTGGGTCTTGATGTACTGGTTGAGCAGGTCGTGCTCGATCAGCAAGGCGTAAGCGCGCTGCTTCGCTCGGTCGAGCTCGGGCTGCTCGACGCGGTAGTCGGGCTCGACTCCACCCGGCTGCGGACGGTAACGCTTTTCGAGCTCGTCGGCCTGCGCGTCGTTGATCAGGCCGTCTTGCCGCCAGCGTTCGATCTCGCGCCGCATTTGCTCGGTGAAGCGCCAGGTCTCCACGTCCCGCGCGCGGTGGATGCAGCGACCGTCGGGTAGGTAGTAGTAGGCAATGGTCATGCGCAGGGCCGCCTTCCCCTTCATGGACTGGAGGGGGAAGATGTTCTGGACGCTCCCCTTGCCGAAGGTTTGGTGCCCGACCAGTTCGGCGCGGCCGTGGACCTGCAGGGCCCCCGAGACGATCTCGCTCGCGCTCGCGGAGTTCTCGTCGACCAGCACCACCAAGGGGTAGTCGGGGTGCTTGGGCTGGCGCAGCCGGCGACGGCGCACCGCGGGGCCGCCGTCGTCCTGGCGCATGCCGTAGCGGGTCCCCTTGCGCCCCTCCGAGTAGACGACCAGCTGGTCGTCGTCCAGGAACTTGTCGGCGATCTCCACCGCCGCCGAGAGCAGCCCGCCGGGGTTGCCGCGCAAGTCGAAGATCAGCCCCTCCATGCCGCGGCCCTCGAGGTCGCGCAAGGCCGCCTCGACCTCCTCGGTGGCCAGGTGCCCGAACTGGCTGAGCTGCAGGTAGCCGATGTTCCCCGGCAGCATGTCGTAGCGGACGCTCTTGAGGGTGATTTCCTGGCGCACGATCTGCACGTCGCGGTCGGGTCCGCCGAGGAAGGGCCGCACCTTGACGTTGACCGGCGTCCCCGGAGGGCCCTTGAGGACGGCCACCAGTTCGGTGACCGTCTTGCCCTTGGTGGAGGTCCCCTCGACCTCGAGGACTTGGTCGAGGGTGCGCAGGCCGGCCTTGTAGGCGGGGTTGCCGTAAATGGGCCGCTGAATGGTCATGTAGCCGCTCTTGCGGTCCATTTGCACCACCGCGCCGATCCCCCCGTAGCGCTGGCGAATGCTGCTGTTGAAGGCCTCCAGCGTCTTTTGGTTCATGTAGGAGGAGAAGGGGTCGAGGTGGTCGACGAGCCCGGAGGCCGCCGAGTCCACGAGGTCCTCGAGCTTGGTCTTCTCGGCGTCGACGTAGGTGGAGCGAATGCGCTCGAAGAGCTCGCCCATGAGCTCCCCGCCGGGAAGGTCCGCGCCGGGACCGGCGCCCCCGCCCTCCTTCAGCGCCGCCTGCAGTTCGGCGATCTTCCCCTTCAGCCGCTGGATCTCGCGCTCGCGCAGCTTGAGGACTTCGGACTCCTTCTCCAGCCCGCCGAAAGCCTCGAGCTTGGAGACCATGGCGTCGAGTTCGAGGAAGGCCTTGGCCCGCCGACCCCGCGGGGTGGGCTCGTCCTTGAGCTGGCTGAGCAGCTCGCGGGCGGCGTCGATGTTCCCGATCTCGGCGAGGGCCAGGGCGGCCTCGCAGCGCACCGAAAAGTCGTCGCTGCGGAGGAACTGGCGGAGCATGCGCGAGGCGCGCCCGTAGCGTCCCCGCAGGCGCAACGCCTTGAGCAGGTGGATCTTGACCACGGGGTCGGTGATCGAGTCCAGACTCCGCTTGAGGCCGGAGACCTCCGAGCGCAGCCCGTGCGCGGAGAGGAGTTCGCAGGCGAACACGCGCAGTTCGCGCGGCCCCTCGCCGCGGAGGACGTCCTTGACCGCCTGAACCGCCTTGCTCCGCTGCGCGTCGGCACCCTGCAGGGAGAGGAGCGCCTTGGCGGCCGCCAGCTTGACCTGCGGCGGGCTGGCGTCGAGCCGGCGAGCGATCTCGGGCGCCGCCTCGGCGCCGAGCGACTCCAGGGCCAGGGCCTGGTCCCAGAGGGCCGCCCCCTGGGCGGTCGCCATGCGGGAAAAGACCTCGTCCACGCGGGCGGCGATGGGCCTCGCCTCTTGGGCGAGGGCGGGGGCGCAGAGGACGACGCAAGCGAACAATGTCCAACGGAATGCGATCGAGCGGTGCATGCGGTTCTCTTCTTGGCGGGAGCCTCGGACTCTGTTGCTTACGCGCAGGCCCCCCGGGGTGTGTGAGCGCCTTTGGAGTTTAGGCCCGCCCGGGGGGGCCGGCAACGGAGGCGGTCCCCTGGCCGTCGCATAAGTCCCAAGCCCCCTGTACCTTGGTCCCGTCCGACCGAACCGCGGAGGGCATCGGCTTGTCGGGGAAGATCAAGAAGATCGTCGTGAGCGACTTCCACCTCGGCGACGGCGTGCGCGAGGGCGAGCTCAACCCTTGGGAGAACTTCTACCACGACGAGAAGTTCGCCGAGATGGTTCGTTACTACTCGACGGACTACTACGAGGACGAGGAAGTCGAACTCATCATCAACGGCGACTTCTTCGATCTCCTGCAGGTCCGCTACGACGGCGAATTCCCCGTCGACATCACCGAGCGGATCGCCGTGGCCAAGCTCAAGGCCTGCATCGACGGGCATCCGGTCGTCATGCAGGCTCTGCGGGACTTCGTGAACACCCCGCGCAAGCGAATCACCGTGCTCCCGGGGAACCACGACTTCGAACTCGTCTT